>JAFRIG010000004.1 GCA_017432895.1 Erysipelotrichaceae bacterium
GATCGAGGCCGTCAAAGGCATTGATTTTGAAGTGAATGACGGGCAGATAGTTGCACTGATCGGCGCAAACGGGGCCGGGAAGACTACGACTATGCATACGATATCCGGTCTGCTTAAGCCATATTCCGGCTCTATATTTCTTGATGATAAGGAGATCTCCAAGATCGCTCCGCACAAGATCGTGGAAATGGGTGTCTCGCAATGTCCGGAAAGAAGAAGGGTATTTGCGCAACAGTCTGTTGAAGATAACCTCTTATTGGGTGCCTATACCCGTAAGGACAAGGAAGAGATCGTCAAGGATCTTCAGAACGTCTATGAACTCTTCCCAAGACTCTTGGAAAGAAAGGATCAGCTGGCCGGTACTTTGTCCGGTGGTGAACAGCAGATGCTGGCGATGGGCAGAGCTTTGATGGCTAAACCGAAGATAATGTTACTGGATGAACCGAGTATGGGTCTTTCGCCATTACTTGTCAGAGAAATTTTCGATATAATTAAAGATATAAACAGGCAAGGTGTAACAATATTACTCGTTGAACAGAACGCCAAGATGGCTCTAGGCATTGCGGATCGCGCCTATGTCATTGAGACGGGACGTATCGTCATGTCCGGAACCGGAGAGGAACTGCTCAACAGCGAGAATATCAAGAAAGCCTACCTTGGAGGTTAATTATGTACGTAAAAGATCATATGGTTCCAAGTCCAATTGTCATCGGGCCTAATCAGTCTGTTTCCGAAGCTCTGGATATCATGTCGGAAAATGAGCTGCATCGTCTGCCGGTCGTGGATGGCCAGGGAAAACTGGTCGGTTTAGTTACTGAAGGACTGATCGCTTCCAACACACCAAACTCATCTTCAACGCTTTCGGTCTTTGAGCTCAATTATCTGCTCAATAAACTGACGATCGCCGATATCATGATCAAGGATGTATTGACGATCGACAAGGAAGCATTGCTTGAAGAGGCGGCGACGATCATGCGCAAGAATGATGTCGGCTGTCTGCCGGTCGTCGAAGAAGACAACAAGCTGATCGGTATCATCACCCATAACGATATCTTCTCAGCTTTCATTGATCTGTTCGGCTATAACCAGAATGCGACCAGATATGTCATCAATATCTCAGAAGATAAAACAGGTATCTTAGAAGATGTATCAAGGATCTTCAAGGAATCCGGGATCTCGATCTCCAACCTGGCGGTCTATAAGACCAGCCGAGGTATCGAGATCGTCGTCATCGTTCACGGTTATGACAATATCGAAGATAAACTCACAGCTGCCGGTTACAATGTCACCAGCGTGCTGAAACTTCACGAAAAATACTAGAATCCGGTTCATACCGGATTTTAATTTTGTATAATAATCAGGTATGGCAAGATTATTTTTTGTGGATGTCGACGGCACGATCCTTGATGGTTCCAGAAATATGCTGGAAGTATCTGAAAAGACCAGATATGCGATCAATGAACTGAAGAAAGATAATTATGTAATTATCGCTTCCGGACGTTGTATGGGTCTGATGGATCCCAAGATCATAGAATTAGAGCCAAACGGTTTTGTTTTGTGCAACGGGGCTTACGCGGAAGTTGATCACAAAGAGGTCTATGCTTTATATTTCGATAAAAAAGATCTTAATAAAGTCATAGAAGTTGTAAATAAATATGAAGGCTTCTATATCCTGGAGACCTATGATGAGATGTATGTCGATTCATTAGAGTCCAAACCATTCCTGAAGTTTTTATCAGGCTGGGCCAGAGCCCTGGATGGTTTTGTGACCGGGGATATCAGTGATAAAAAGTTCATGATCGCCATGATCGGTTTCCTTGATCCTGATGTCAAGCCACAAGTAGAAAAAGAATTAAGTGGTTATGTCGATCTGGCTTCTCATAAACAATTCGCTTCCTATGATGTCAACATCCGCGGCATCAATAAGGGAACGGGTGTCAAAAAACTAAGAGAATTCCTGAATGTCGACTATGAAGATACTTACGCCTTTGGGGATGCGATGAATGATCTTGAGATGTTACAAGAGGTCAGGCACCCGGTTCTGGTGACTAATTGTGCCAATGAATTAAAACACTTTGGCTTTGAGATGACTGATGATGTACTGGATGATGGTTTCTACAATTATCTGGTTTTAAATAAGTTGATTAAACCTTTGTGACTTTGTTAAAATAGTTAGGTAATAAGAAGGAGAAATGTTATGGGATTTGGCGATAAACTTAAAGAATTCATAGCTCCGGAAGAAGACGACGAAGAACAGCTGGAACTTTCTGAAGAAGAAGCACAGGCTGTATCTCCGTATGAAAAGGGCACTTTATCAAGTTCCTCTACGATCACGGCTAATACGAATATCGTTCTTTTTGAACCGCGTAATTTTGATGAAGCCGAGGAGATCGGTCATCACATCAAGAGCAAGAGAGCGTGCTGTGTAAACCTGCACAGAATGCCTTCGGAATATCGCCAGAGGATCATTGATTTCCTTTCCGGTGTCGTATATGGCGTTGACGGTTCGATCAAGAAGGTCGGCGAAAATGTCATTTTATGTTCACCGAAGAACCTTTTGGTCGGTGGCGACATCGATTTAAGTTCAGACGAAGATTAAGCTACGATTAAGACATGTCTGATTGAGGAAATTCAAGAGAGCCGGCGGCTGGTGCAAGCCGGTATGGAATCATTCAGGAATCACTTATGAGCTCTGATAAGAAATTATCGGCGTTACTCGCGTTAAGAGTTTGAGTTAGAAAATAAGGTGGTACCGCGCAACTATGCGCCCTTTGGTAGCACCTTTTTATATGACAGGAGAGTTTTATGGAATACAAAGACACATTACACATGCCCAAGACCTCGTTTGAGATGAGAGGCAATCTTCCTAACAAGGAACCTGATATCCTGAAAAGATGGGAAGCAGATGATCATTATCACAAGATCTTAGAAAAGAATAAGGATCATACTCCTTTTATCCTTCATGACGGTCCGCCTTATGCCAACGGCAATCTGCACGCCGGTACAGCCATGAACAGGATCATCAAGGATATCATCGTGAGATCTAAGGCCATGGCAGGCTATTACACGCCGTTTTTCCCTGGTTGGGATACTCATGGCTTACCGATCGAAAACGCGATCCAGAAGCTCGGTGTGAACCGCAAGGAAGTATCTCCTAAAGAGTTCAGAGAGAAATGTGAAGAATATGCGCATAAACAGATCGCTCAGCAGATGGAGACGGAAAAACGTTTAGGTCAGGTCGGGGATTATGAAAATCCTTATATCACTCTGAATAAAGAATTCGAAGGCCGTCAGATCAGATCTTTTGCGAAGATGGCATTGGATGGTCTGATCTTCCAGGGACTCAAACCTATCTATTGGTCACCATATCAGGAAACAGCGATCGCCGATTCCGAGATCGTATATTTTGACCGCAAAGACCCGACGATCTTTGTCAGCTTTGATCTCAAAGACGGCAAAGGCGTACTGAAAGGTGATGAGAAGTTCGTCATCTGGACCACTACTCCTTGGACCTTGCCAGCAAACGTAGCGATCACTTTGCATCCGGATCTCACATACGCTGTCGTCAAGACCGAAAAAGGCAAACTGATCATGCTGGAGAATCTGGTCGGATCATTATGCGCCAAATTTGAACTGAATGAACATGAAGTGCTCAAGACTTACAAGGGCAGAGAACTTGAAGGCCTTGTCTGCAAACATGTCTTATATCCGGAAGATAGAGAATCTGTCATCTGTCTGGCTGACTATGTCACTGATGAAGATGGTACAGGCTGTGTCCATACGGCCGGTGGCCATGGTCTCGATGACTTCTATACCACCCAACGCTATGGTTTGCCGACTGTCTGTCCGGTCGATGAAAAAGGCTGCATGACCGCGGAAGCCGGTGATTGGCTTGAAGGTCAGTTTGTTTTCGATGCCAACAAAACCATCACGACCAGACTTGATGAAACAGGGCATCTTCTGAAACTGGAATGGGTCACCCACTCCTATCCGCATGATGACAGATTAAAGAAACCGGTTATCTTCCGTGCGACTACGCAATGGTTCGCTTCGATCGAAAAGATCAAACCGCAGCTGTTGGAAGCCATCAATAACGTTACCTGGATCAATTCTTTCGGTAAACTGCGTCTCACCAACATGGTCAAAGACCGTAAGGACTGGTGTATCTCCCGTCAGAGATTATGGGGTGTTCCGATCCCAATCATCTACAACGAAGACAGGACGCCGATCATCGATCCGGAAGTCTTTGAACATATCGCGAAACTGTTTGATAAACACGGTTCCAATATCTGGTTTGAATCAGAAGCGAAAGATTTATTACCGGAAGGCTATACTAACGCAGCTTCGCCTAATGGCAAGTTCACTAAAGAGACCGACATCATGGATGTCTGGTTTGATTCCGGTTCTTCCTGGAACGAACTGATCGCCAGAGGTTATCCGTATCCATGCGATCTGTATTTTGAGGGTTCTGACCAGTATCGTGGCTGGTTCAACTCTTCGCTTATCGTATCGGTAGCCAACCATGGTGTAGCACCATATAAATCAGTTCTGTCTCACGGTTATGTCTGTGATTCCAAGGGTGAGGCGATGCATAAATCCGTCGGCAATGTCGTCGATCCGCTCAAGATCATTACTCAATACGGTGCCGATATCTTAAGGCTCTGGGCTGCCAGCGAAGACTTCAAGGCCGATATGCGAATCGGTGATTCCAACCTGAAACAGGTCTCTGATCAGTACCGCAAGATCAGAAATACTTTCCGTTTCATGTTAGGCAACCTTGATAAGGAAGATTTCGATCCTTCGATGGCTGTACCTTATGAGCAGCTTGAACCGGTCGACAAATATATGGTCATTGCCTTGAATGATATGGCTAAAAAAGTCGAAGAAGCCTATGCCAACTACGACTTCGTCTTGGCTACTTCAACGATGACCAACTTCATGACCAATGAGTTATCAAGTTACTACTGTGACTTTGCGAAAGATATCCTGTATTGTGACCGTCTTGATTCGCCAAGAAGAAGAAAGATCCAGACCGTCTTATATATGGCTGTCGATTATCTGGTCAGACTCTGGTCTCCGGTATTGGCTTATACCGCTGATGAAGTTTGGCAACACTTCGGCAACAAGGAAGCAGCTTCCGTTCACTATACGAATTTTGCCAAGACCTATGAATATCCGGATGAAGATGTGATCAGAAAAGAATTTGACCGTCTCCATGCGATCAGAACGGATATCTTCAAGGCCAGAGAAGAAGCGATCAATGCCAAGACCATTGAAAAACCGATGCAGGCCCATGTCATCTTACATGTATCTGATGAAGATAAACAGCTGCTTCAGAAAGCTTTCTCTGACAAGATCAACCAGTGGCTGATCGTCGCCAAGGTCTCATTCACGGATGAAGAACTCGATCAGTATGACAATTCACAGGTCAGGATCGAAATGGCTGAAGGCCATGTCTGCCCACGCTGCTGGAACATCGTGGAAGAAGAAAACGAAGACGGACTCTGTGATCGCTGCTATGAAGCATTAAAATAAGAATTTCGGGGAAGTGATTCCCCGATTTTTGTATAATAGGGA
>JAFRIG010000034.1 GCA_017432895.1 Erysipelotrichaceae bacterium
AAGCCACCTGGACACTGTTTCAGTCTAGGTACATCCTTTAAAACTTTTGAGTTCCAAAAGATGTTTTCATAGTGCGCATTTTTCAAAGAACGTTGTTTTTTATAATAAGTCAATTACTTGACATATTACCTAAAGGCTTCCTATTAATTCAATTCTTTTAATGACCTTACATCTTTCTGAAAGTTTCCTCTTATAGAAGTGTTGTGCAAAGACGATTCCGCAAGTTCGCACAACATTTCAAAAAAACACTCAAATATAACGTTCATTTTTTTCACCCCCCCCCGCTTTTTTGCGCTTTTATAATACTTCTGAAAATGTCATATAGCTAAAAACTTTTTACATCCCCTTCAAAAAGTATCAGGAAAAATAATGATGTATTTTATTGCGTTACACTGCGGATTATAACAATAACTGAGTTTCCCGATCATAATAATCCATTGATTCATTTTATTCTTATCTTTAATATGAACATGTATTTCGTACTCGTAATCAGTTAAAACGCCAATATCTGCTGGCCTTATAATCATTTTTTTACATTTGATATTTCTTAATAGAGACTCTATATCTATTTTTGAAACACTTATTTCTTCCAAACTTAAAGGTTTATATACCCGATAATACGATATTGATTGATTTTTACTCAGTAAAGCGAATTCATCAATCTGTTTCTTATAAAAGAATGCAGTGAATAAAAATAAAACAATAAGAACAATGATCTTCTTTGATGTTTTGGACAAATCAAATATTATCCTTTTACCATCCAAGTATACCCGCAACAAGAGAATTTGACAGATTCATAAAAAGTCGAATCTCCATCAAAGTTTGTTGCATAATCCCAATAATCGTTGTAGTGTTGAGAAGTATATATGATATTTACGTTTCTGTCGGTGGTGTTGGGTCCAAGTCCCGTTGAAGCAAAATACGTTTCTTGCCCAATCTTTTTCAGCTTGACTTTGCTCATTACAAGAACAACTTCCCAAGAGTTTCCTGAAACCTTATGGTGCACATATCTGGTATATTTATCGAAAACTAATCTAACCTGAAAATAATCATGTGAATTAGTAGGCAACGAATAATCTGCACCAAAATTGCCAAAATTTAAGAAAGATTGCAAGACGGTAATCCCGTTTGAAAAGAAATTAATTGCAGTATTATAGAACTGTTGCCCTCCAGACAAGATAACAACAGCAATATCAACCAAACTTGATATTGCGTTTTTGGTGCTTGTTCCTTCTTTTACTTCGTTCCAGCCAGTACTATAGTTAGAAACTATATATTCGATTGAACGATAATTTCCACTAGAGTTATAAATATAACTATCAGGATAATATGCTCCTTCATCTATAATTTCATTCTCTTCAATAAAAATAATTCCACTATATCTTTCGTTAGCCGGCAAATTTTGATAATTCAAATAGTCTTCCCATAGCGCCTCTTTAAAATCGTCCAGCAACTCATCTGAATCCATTAACCTGCTGATTAGTTCTTCATTACTGTAATCAATTTCTAAATATTCTACAGGAACAACTTCACCTATTTCATTAAGCGAGTAATAATTTCCATTTTCGTCGACATAATAGCCTGAATAATCGCTTTCTCTCAATGACTCGTACTCAATAATATCGCTTGTATTATATTCTTCAGCAAAAGCTGGACTTCCTTGTACCGAAACGAGTGACAGACAGACACATATTATCGTGGCAAGTTTAATAATGCTCTTCATACCTTTTGTTTTTGACATTTTTTTCTCCTTTTTCTTATTTGATTGTTTTCTTTAAAAATCTAACATCTTTTTGAAAGTTTCCTCTAATTGAAGTGTTGTGCAAAGATGATTCTGCCAGTTCACACAATACTTCAATTAAGTACAAGTAGATAGTGCTCATAGTTTCACACCCCCCCGCATTTAAGCATCTTCAAGATATTACAATAACAATTTCAATTCTATGTTTTGCGATACATATGGTTTTTATTTGTTTTCTTTGCCATTTTTCACGCAAAATCAACCAAATATCACAACGAAAGTATTATGACTGCACGTGTTATAAAATATTAACGGAATGTTAAGAAAGAAGATAAAAAAAATATTACTGAAAAGTGTTTCTCATGATGATAAAAGAAGAGCACTTGCAGAACATGGAATAGATATTCTGATCAGTGACAGCAGAAATCTTTTGTGTGTATTTCTTCTTTCTTTTTTTCTACGAAATACTGAACTAGCTATTTTATATATGCTTGTATTAAGTACTTTGAGAGTTCACACAGGGGGCTGGCACGCTTCATCGGAATTAAAGTGCTTTATAACTTATCAGGGAATGTTTCTGTTTTTTTCTTTACTAAATACATTAATTATTCTGAAGAGCATCAACACCGCTATCATGATTTTTTCTGTATTCTATATTATTTATTTCTCTCCTGTTGAACATAAATACAATCCTCTGTCAGCAGAAGAAATAAAAAGAAATAGAATTTATTGTTTTATATATTGCATTGTTTACTCTGTATTATTTCTGATCCTGATAAAATATTCATATGTGCTTGCACAAACAATTGCCATCACGTTATTGTTTAATGTTGTACTGATGGAGCTTCTTAGAAAGAGTAAGAATTATCGATATTATGATTATTAATTGCGCCGTTGTTGATGACGATATCAACGATCTGAACAGAATTACAAAGTTAATTAATGGTTTGTCACGTGAATCTGATTCTTCTTTTGATATTGATTGCTGTGACAATCCAAATAGACTTAATCTAAACAAACAGTACGATTTGTACATTCTTGATATCGACATGCCGGAAATCAATGGTTTTCTTCTGGCAAACAAAATATATGAGATCAATCCGGATGCTGTTATTATCTTCTGCTCAAGCCATGACGATCTGGTATTCGATTCGTTTAAACTGAATGCGTTTTATTTCGTCAGAAAGGGTTTCCTGAAAGACGATATGGTTCTTGCTTTAAGAAAATTCATTGCCAAATGTTTTATGTTGAACGCCGAATACATTTATAAAACAAATCAATCCATCATAAAGATTCCAATGAAGAATATAATCTATTTTGAAGTATCCGGTAATGACCTTTTTATTTGTACTGATACAAAAGAGTATCATGAACGCAAAAGTATGAAACAGTTGAAGGAAGATCTTCATATTAATTACTTTATTCAGGTCAATCAGAATTATCTGATAAATGCCAACTATATAGATGAAATATCCGGCAACAAAGTGCTTCTGAAGAATGGCCTGTCTTTCGATATTCCCAGAAGAAGTATCAAAGACGTCAGAAATGAATATCTGAAGTTTTTGTCGAGGTAGATCATGTTTGAATATACTATTAATACATTTGAAAGTCTCCTGGTAACGGTTGTTCTATATAATCTGTGTAGAAGAAAGAGAACAGAGAGAATAAAATACTTTATTGCGTTCTGTTTCTTTCTTTTCCAATTTTCTTTTATTACAGGCATCAATCATTTTTCTATGACGGAATCTGTGTTCGAGTTCATAGAACTGCTTGTATCCTTTACTTATGTAAGTTTAATATCCACTGATTCCGTCGCTTACAAATTCTTTATCTGCGCGATTCCATATAATGTTATCGGAATCGAAAACACAATCCAGAATACTACAGTCAGTTATATCCTGTTTCACAAAATCGATTATTACCTTCTGGCAGAAAGATATCGCATCATCAACGTTTTGATATCCCAGCTGATCCATGTTGTTTTATTCTATTTCATCATAAGAATCGTAAATAGGATAGAACTGACTATAAAAGATCGGGATTATTATCTTCTTGGTTTTATCTTCTACATCTGCAACTTCATGACAATATGCTTCGAAACACTGGGTTATCACTTCGAAAACCAGGATCTGTTTATGTTGCTCGGCATATATTCGATCGTTATGTTTATCATTCTGATCGTATACCTTTTTGTTTCGATATACCGACATTCAACCACAGAAACAAAACAACAGATCGAGCTGGATATTCTTCGGAGCCAACAAGCTTCAAGCAGAAAGCTACTTGATGCACAAAGCGACCTGTATCAACTTCGTCATGATATGAAACACTTTATTCAAGCATTAAAAAATCCTGACATTATTCAAAGTCCGAATACAATAAACAACATGATCAGTCAATACGAAGAACTAGTCAAAAATGTCCCTGTGCCTATCACAACATTATCCCCGGCAATCAACCATGTATTAAATATAAAAAGAGAGGAAGCAATACGAAAAGGAATTGATTTCGCAGTATCTTTAAATATCACTCATGATATTGATATGGAAGATAGCGATTTATATCTGCTTATTTCCAATCTTTTGGACAATGCCGTTGAACACATTGGAATGCTGAAACACATACGCGTAGAAATGAGCGATGTCGGAAAAATGTTCAGGATCAAGATCAGCAATTCCATTGATCATCCTGTTCTTGATGAAAAAGGGAACTTTATTTCTACCGGAAAAGATCCAGAACACGGATACGGCATCAAGACTGTAGAAGACATCATTTCCAGATACAACGGGTATATTGCTTATAACGATGAAAATGGTGAGCTGATGGTTTCCATAATGATTAATTAATCATTGCTTATATAAAATTTCAGATTTAAAAGTTTCATAGAGATATATTTCGTTGCACCTTTCATTGGCACTATTGATTAATTGACCTGTTGATCACTCGTACATCTTATCAATATCCAGCTCCGGATTGTGCCAGATTTCGTTTTTCGTGCCAGGCCAGAAAACATCTAGGAAAGTCAATGATGCCATATCTTCTTTATAATCAAACTTCTTTTTGTATCTGCTGTAGATCAGATAAACGATCATCTCCTGTCCTCTGCTGTTTTTAATACACGGAATATGTGTATCAGGGTGACCGATAAGTTCCATCTTTGTTGTCATGGCATAATATAACAATCGATCAGAAACAAGAAAGAAATACATATAGTTATTGCTTTCTCCAAAGATATTCACCGCATCATGAAACAGATAATAAAAATCCGTAAAATCATCTTGATAATAAGTCTGTCTTCCTTTCTGAAGCGGTCTTCTTGGCAGATAGTACAGTATTACTTTTCCGATCGTCTTTCTTTTAATCTCAATATGATATGTTCCTCTTCTGCTTTTTACATATTCCGGTTCTTCATCAGCCAGATTGAGAAGTTCCTTGTAATTCTGGATGAATTGAGCCAGACTGTGTCTTAACTCTTCATCAGGACCTATATTCATTTTCTTTATTACGGAATCCACAAAAGAATCATCCCAATATCCAAAGTCAGAAAGGTCATAGGGATCGATCTGATAGTATCTGCAGACATTTGAGATAATCGTCACGGAAGCTTTTTCCAGATATCCGGGAATCTCATAAGTAAAAATAGATCCGACAGGAATGCCGGTTTCTTTTGAAAACTCCTTTAATGTCTTATCTCCTCTTTTGTTGATGATGAACGATCGAAGATCCATAGTCTCATTTTACTATACTTTATGATAGAATATATTTGAAAAATTTGATTTGAATTTGATTTTTCAAAATTTTATCTGATTTCAGATCAGATAAAAAGCCTGTATGAATCTCGAACATTCATACAGGCCAGGATGGAGCACTTCTTAAAAGTAATCGCGTTACAAAGACAATACTCCTTTATCATTTTAACAGAATAAGCGAGTTTTATTAACTTTTAACGATCTTTATTCACTTTGATTCAGGAATATTCAGAAAGTGCTCCTCCTTAACTTTTTTCAAAGAAAGAGAGGAGCTTTTAGTTATGAAGAAAGTGTTTCTGCATTCCTGGCCGGGCATCATCATCGGTGTCATCGGCTCTTTTTCCCTGATTATGTTTGATTATCTGTTAAAAGGATTGAATGAAGCTGAAACGATATTCAACTATCATCTTGAATTCAGATCAGATTATCTTGACCGATATGACCTTTATGCTCTGTTAATCTGTATGGTTATCGGATATCTCTGGGTAGTTTGTATTTATCTGAATCAATACTCTAAAGGTCAAAGGGATTTTTCTTTATCCGGCAAGAAGAATGTCACGGATCTTTCTGCCGATAAAAAGCTGGCGCAGGATCATCCGGTTCCAAAGAAGTATCTGTCAAAAAAACCGGATGGTCTTACGATCGGCAGAAAAGGCAGAAAGTATGTCAGGCTTCCTTTTGAGGATTCCCCGAAACATCAGCTGATCCTTGGATCTCCGGGATCCGGCAAATCTACAACACTGCTCAACGCCTTATTATGGAACTTCAACTTTGAAGAAACGAAGAAAAAGCTGTGTTCGGTTCTGGCGATTGATGTCAAGCCGGAATTACAGAAGAAGTCATCCTTTCAAGAAGATCCCAATATCCGTATCATTGATCCGACATCTGTCGATAAAGACGATCCCTGCAATTTTGGATTTGATTTGTGGTACGGATTAACTCCTTCTGACAATGATGACCGGATCAAAGAAAGGGCGGAATCAATCGCAAGATCCATCATTCCCGATCTGTCCGGGGATAACGCCCACTTCTCAGGGAATGCCCAGAAGATACTGTCTGGTTTTCTGATGTATGGCTTTGTCAAAGGGCTGAGTTTCTCTGATACCATCGCAAAAGTCATGTCTATCTCGGTAAAGGACTTCATTGCCGAAATTATAACGGATCCTGAGATGAAAGATCATCCCAAGATCGTCAACAAGGTCAAGGTTTTTGATGGCAACGATTCCAATGAGATGGCATCCATCAAGGATACCATGGAGAAGGACCTCAACATCTTTGACACCGAATCTGTGAAGTACTGTTTCTCTGGTAACAAGCAAAAGGTCACTCCACAGCTGCTTTCGGAAGGAAAGTCTGTCTTTCTCACTGTTCCTGATCATCTGCTGACAACATATAAAACGGTATTCGGACTGATCATGGAATTGTCCCTCAATTATCTGATGTCGATCCCTGAAGAAAAACTCAGAAACAGAAATCCGATCTGGTGTCTGATCGATGAAGGTGGAACCGTATATGTACCTTCTTTGGAAGATGTGGCAGCCAGGGGAAGATCCAAGAAGATCCAGCTGTCGCTTATCGTGCAGTCCTACGCTCAGCTGGAAAACCTCTATGGCGACAGGAAAGCCAGATCGATACTCGACTGTTGTAAGACCACAATTGTCTTTTCCTGCAATGACAACAAAACGGCGGATACCATATCCAAATGGTGCGGATATTACAGGGAGACCAAATATGCCTATTCAAACAATCCGTCATCCTATGGTCAGTCCACCAATTCTTCCATTGAATACAGACCAGTCATGGATATCTCCGACATCAAGAGTCTTGAGAGGGATAATGAAGTTCTGGCCTTTGTCAATGGCGACTGGTTCAAGGCAAACAAGGCTCCCTACTATTCGATCAGACAGCTAAGTGAAAGATCTGATCAGATCATCTCTCACAACCTCTCTTCTAAGGAGAGTATCTGATGTTTGAACAGTATACGGAAGAAATGCGGATGATGAGCTTCAGCGAGTTCATCAATGATATTATTGAACAAAAACTCAACGATCTTGAAGGAAGCACCATCCGATTATCTGATCTGGAGAATAAGATTAACGATCAGGAAAGACTGTTTAGAAACAGTGACGATAACAGATCCTTTGTCGAAGATCATCCGCTTCAGGCACAAGAAGTTATTGATCAGTTCAACGATCAGAACATCACAATCGATCTGAACAACACAGATTTTCTTGCCTTATCAATGGTACGTTATAGAATCGAAAACATCATCAGCTCAAGTGAGTACATTCAGCAGCACTGGAATGAAGAGATTACTCTTACCAAAGATGTGATCGATCAGATCAAGGAAGATCTTGGAATTGAGCATAATCAGACACCGGAAATAGAAACTCTTTATGGCTATGTCTATGACGATAATAGTATGCATGGCGATCCGATTCTGTTTGAAGCAGATCCGGAAAACATTTCCCTGTTTATTATAAACAACCAGGATCATCAGACTATCATCACCGACAGTATGGATTCCTTTGTTGTATCATCATTATCCGGAGGATTTCTTGATCAGGTAAGTGACATGGAAACCAGAGAAAAGATCCTGGAAGATCTGCTTCCATATCAGCAGTATGAAAAAGTCATGGTGAAGTTTCCGATCGAAGAATCTTACATCAGCATTGGTGATAACACTGTTCACATTCAGTTCAATTCAGACCATGATTTTGATTACACCATCTATGACAGGAATATGTCAGAGATCGATGGAGGGATCATCGACAATACCAAACACCTGGACTCTCTTCCTTCGTCAGTCTTTGAAACGATCAAAGATATGCATCATCTGGAGGGCGAGATCTCTATCTCAGATATCCATTCCCTGGAATATGAAGAAGCATTAAACAGGATGGAAACACTGCGACTGAAAGAAGATGTCATCGATGATTTCAGGAATGGTGAAATCTGGCAATCAACCAGCGGTGGTGAACTGTATCACCTTTCTGAAGAACAGGATCTGAAGATCCTGCAGTTTGAAGAGAAATATGACTGTGCGGTCTATCACGTCATCCATGATGAATACACCATGACCGATGGCACAAGGATGGAGATGGAGAATTAACTCTATGTCTCTGATTCACTTTCTGAATGGAAAGAAGACAGAGAGATCCTGAAAGAAGGATTTGCGTACAGCTATGTCAATAATCTGACATATCCGGAATTCTCTGAACTGGGAGAAATCGGTGTCGCCCCAAGAGATGGAGGTCTGATCAGGAATGACAGAGGATATGATTTCGGCGTGATGTCTGCACATGATCTGGCAGACAAGATTGATCAATACAATCTTCACCATGATCCGCTGGCGTATGTCGAATCGGAATATTATCAGAGCAGGAACTTTGATGAGACGATCACCGCAGTCCGACACAACGATTTCGGGAAGATTGTTGATGATTTCCATACAGAGATCAACAACAATGGCCCGATGTCTGATCAGGCAAAAGAGATCCTGTCAGATATCAATGCATACAGTAAGGATTACAGTATACACATTGATAACGGCATAGATCTCAAAGGAGGCATGTCGTTATGATAAGCCGGGTGTTCACTGATTGCCTGGCTGAGCTTTGCACGCTTCCCTGCATAAGGAAGTCCTGCAGAAAGGCTGCCCTCGGCAGAGCCCACGACTTCGGAACGAAGTATAGTGGGCTATACTTCTCATTTTTCGCTTCGCTCAGTGAAGTACCGCCTGACATCCTGCTTCTTTCCGGAGGTTGATCATGCAATATAACATTCACAATGAGAAGTATCAGACAAAGGATGTCGGCGGCATCATGAAGGAACAGTTCAGGCAGTATGAGGACTCTTCCAAATACAGAAATTATGTAGATGAGGAGCGAACTCACAACAATGTTTATAAGGCTATGTCTGAGGATGGAATGAACTGGTACAGACGGATTCGCGAAGCAAAGGAATCAACAGAAGAAGTTACTGGCAAAGCAATAAGAAAAGATGCGGTAGTCCTGTGCTCGACTGTTGAATCGGTTCCTGCTTCCTGGGACATTGAAGTCTGTCAGAACTACTTTCAGGATAAAGCCGATTGGTTCACAGAATTCCTGGAAGATAAGGGCGTCGATAAGGATTCGCTCTTATCAGTAGCTGTGCATCTGGATGAAACAACACCGCATGCGACCTATGCCTGGCTGCCGATGAAAGATGAAAAGCTACAGGCAAAGAACATTCTGGACAAGCAGTTTCTCAGGGATCTGCAGAAAGAGTCTCAGGACTTCACCTTCAGATGGATCGATGATTATAACAGCAATCACATCGATCACCCGATCGAGAAGATGGATCCCTATCAGATCGATTCCGGTAGGAAGCATCTTCAGGAATCGGAATACAAGGAAATGAAGATTGCAGAGAGTGTTCAGCAGATGCGGCAGCAATTAGAGGAGACTATGCAGCAGATCGGTGATCTTGAGCAAAGAGATGAAGAGCTTTCTGTTAAAACTCAGGAAGCTGTCGAAGCAAAGGAACTATATGAAAACAAGTTCATTGAGATTACCAATGCACCGAATATCGAATCCTATGATTCGATCGTCAAGGAGAATGTCGATCTCAAGGAAGAACTTTCTCTCAAAGACAGAATCATTGAAAAGCTGCAGGAAGAAACGGAAAGATTCAGACAGACGATCGAGGATCTCAAAGAGACTGCTCAGGAATGGAAGGAAAAGTTTTCTGATATGGCTCATAAAGCCGGAAACAAACTGATGGAATACTTCGGCTATGATGTCTCAAATGATGATTCCATCAGACAGTTTCCTTCCAGGGAAGTATCTGCCGGAATCAATGAATTGACAGAGAAATCGCAACAGCTGGATCCAAAAAGTCTGCGCGTCATTCCGGACAGTGAAAATGAAGGAATGTTCAGAGTGGTATCCAGACAGGATGATGGAACATATCAGACTGTTCAGGGAAGCTTTGCCAACAGAGATCTGGCTGAGCAGTGGCAAAGAAATTATGACGATATGTCAAAACAGCTGGCAGAAGATTTAAGTAAAGGGTTTGAACAAAACGGAGGAATGAAATAATGGCAGGAATGGATGAAATCCTTACAACAAAGCAGGTAGCGGAATTGTTACACTGCTCCACTCATCAGATCGGATATCTTAGAAAATATGGCATCCTTGTCGGAACCCGTTTTGGCAAATACTGGCTCTTTGAAAGAAATGGCATCATCGATTTCATAAAACGCTCTAAAGGAAAAGATTATGCCAACTTCAGAGATATGACTCCTGAAGCAGCCAGGAAGAAATATGGCATTGAGGAGTAATTCTCCTCTTGCCTGAATTCTGATCTGGCTGCATATTATAAATAGCGAATATGCATCCGGGTAATATTACACATTTTATGAGTAGTATTGCTTGGAAGAAAGGAGAAAGCAATTACTGCTCATTAGTTAGAAAAGAAAGAGGTACTAATTAATGAGAAAAGAAAAATATATCGAAGAAAAGTATTCCGAATCAAAAGCAGACAAGAAGAAAACGCTGGTGGCATTCGTTGTGAATATGCCGCTTCCTAACGGTGAAAAGTTCTATCGGCGATTCAGGATCAAGGACTACGTAAATGCGCAAGCTGCATTCAAGGATGCGGTTAAGGTCAGAGACAGACAGATGGATCTGATCAGACAGTCCAGAGAAGGAAAGATCAGCTTTGAGAATTATACCGTACAGGAACTGTATGATCTGATTCCTTCATACTTTGACAGGCGTCTTAACACCTATCTCAACATCAGCAAGATATACAACAAGTACATCAGAGATGTTTATGGTGATACGGATATCAAGGATATTTCGGAAGAAGATATTCTTCTGACTCTTAGAAGCTGTGCACAGGTATGCGGTGCAGATTATGTCGGGAAACTGAAGGCAGTCTGGAAAAAGATCTTTATCATCGCCCAGAGAAAAAGAATCGTTCAGGTCGATCTGACAGCACTTGTAGAAAACCCAAGATCGGAAAACGTCACGGAAAGAAGTCTCAGTGAACAGAACATCACTGAGGATGATTTCCAGGCGTTTTGCGAGGCAATGTCAAAGTATGGACATTATCTTCCGTCCGATAAAAAACGTATCTACAACCGAGATATTATGCTTTATATGTTAAAGTTAATGCGGATCACCGGAATCAGGTCACAGGAAGTCAGAGCATTAAGAAGAGAAAACATCATCATTTCCGAAACGGAATCTGTTGATGGAAACGGTAATATCCTAAAAGGCAGGATTGCCTATGTCTGCATCAGAAGATCAATTGGATCAAACAAGAATGAACATGTAGCTGAAGTATCAACAAAGACACCGCAGTCCGCAAGAGACATCCCAGTCAGCGGAGACAATATTGGTCTACTTAAAGAGATTCTTGATTATTCCAGACACGATCTAATCTTTGCGGATTATGATGGAAAGCCATTCTCATCAGAAGATCTCAGCGATTATCTCTATCGGGTCTCTAAATCCTGTGGAATCAAAGTCTATTCTTTACTGATGAGAAAGTCTTTTTCCGCCGATCTTTACAGAGAAGGTGTCAATCCGGCAATCACAAAGAGGCTGATGGGGCATAAGAAGGAAGATATGTCCTTAAACGCCTATGCCAGCGCCGGCAAGGAAGAACTCATCAATACAACCGCAAACAGAAAGTATAAAAAGTAACATTTACACATTTTCCACGGATTTTTCCACGGATAAGAAAAAAACCGCCTGTTTATCAGCGGTTTCAAAGATCTTATGGTGGAGCTTACGGGATTCGAACCCGTGACCTCTTCAATGCCATTGAAGCGCGCTTCCAACTGCGCCAAAACCCCAGCTCTACTTTATTATTATAAGCATTTTTTTATTTTTGTATAGAGCCTTTAGATGATATACTTTGCTTGTGAAAAGAAGAAAACTGAACAAAAAGAAAGAATTAAGGCTCATCATTGCCTTAGCTGCCATCCTGCTTTTAGCCTTAGGATACCTGGGTGGCTTCCTGTACTTCCGGAATCATTTCCTGCCCAATACCTTTATCAACGGGATCAAAGTATCTTCATTAAATATGGAAGCTGCCGATCTCAAACTCAAGGACAGTGAACCCGTTCTTGAAGTAATACAGAAGAATAAGGAAGGTAGCGACAGCATAATTGAAACGCTGCAGCTTAGAAAACTGAGTCAGGACATCAGCTACGATTCAGGCAATCTGCTTAAAAATCAGAATGCCCCGGCCTGGTTTGTCTCACTGTTCTCTAAGAAGGAATTAAACTGCGACAAGCTGTCCGGAAGCTTTGTATCAACGAAGATCGATGAGCTGATCAAAGATCTATACTGTCTCAAAGAAGAAAACATCGACAAACCTGAAGATGCCCATCTGGCCATTCAGGATGGCAAAGTCGTCCTGCTTGAAGCAGTCGATGGTTCCTATATCAGTCAGGATAAAGTCAAAAGTATCGTGACAAAAACTATCGAAGACTGCCTCACCAGCAACGGAAGTCTCAGCATCGACTTAAGAAACGACTATGAGATGCCTTCCATCAGGGAAGATGATCCGCAGTTTGAAGGAATTATCACAAATCTGCAGAAAATCTTAGACAAGACCATCCAGATCAACATCGATTCCTATCAGGACACGACTATTGAAGATCAGGAACTGTCCGATCTGCTGAAGATCGAAAACAACGAGATGGCCATCGATGAAGACAACTTAAGTTCCTACATCTCCTCTTTCTGCCGCCAATACGATGTCTCGGACTATGAGTATATCGAAAGATCCAGTTTCAAAAGAGACCTGGAAGATGCGCTGCTGCAGGATGAAGATGAGACCATAAACATCAACTGGGTCTATGAAGAGATAAATAAATTGATCGAGGTCTCAATCTCCAATCAGACGCTCTACTACTATGAAGATGACGTCCTGATCATGACTTCCCCGATCGTTACCGGCAATGCCGCGATCACCGGACCGACCCCAACAGGTTATTTCACCATCCGCAGGATGAAACAGGATTCCATCTTATTCGGTGCCGATTACACCGAACATGTTGACTACTGGATCGGCTTTGACGAAACAGGCCGGGTATACGGCTTCCATGATGCTTCCTGGCGTGACGAGTTCGGCGGTGATATCTACCTGAGCGATCCGTCAAGAGGCTGCGTAAACATGCCGCTGGAAAAGATCGCCCAGCTCTGGGATTACGTCGACATCGGCACTGAAGTCCACATCTATGAATAACAGCGACATCGTCGCTGTTTTTTTATTCTTTGCCTTCTTTAAATCTCAACATCATCTCATTAGTCAAAGAGTATTCTTTGGGCTGCAGGATAATGTCTTCCCTTTTGACCCAGGCGGCATATTTAAGCTCGTTGGTGTCCATCTTGATCATATCGTCACCATCAACTTCGCAATAAAAACCTGCCAGTATGTCAGCCGCTACGCCCCAGGGCTGGGACTTGTAGTAGCGGATATTTTTGACCTTCAAACCGGTCTCTTCCTTGACCTCTCTGATCACCGTCTCTTCCAAAGTCTCGCCAAATTCCGTAAAACCCGCTACCAGCGCGTTATGGGCAAAACCGGCCTTGTATTTGGTGAGCAGGATCTTATCTCCATTAGTGACACCGACGATGACGGCCGGATTGATACGGGGATAGATATGCTGACCGCAGACCGGGCAGATCAGAGCTCTTTCCTTTGTATCGTGGACCAGCTTATTGGCACAGGCTCCACAATAAACATTGGCTTGATACCACTTGCACAGATGATAGGCACTGTAGATCGCAAAAATATCTTTGTTTTCCTTCAATTCCAGACCTCTTAATTCTCTCATTGAATAAAGGTCATAGCCTTCACAGCTTATCCTGTCTCTACTATAGAAATAGGTGGCCTCATCGATCGAAAACAGATAGATGGTTTCACGGGCTTTTGTTTCCTCGTGCAAAGGAAAAGAAAGCTCCTTTCTTTCTTCATCATAGTGTACATAAAGGCTTTCACCTTCAAAACACATGATCCTGCTTTCCAAAGAAGGAGCGATGTTTTTATAGGCGTTATCGAAGTGGTGAGGCAAGATGTCCTGGATCATATTATCTATTATAAGACTTCACAAAATAAAAGACGGTCTTTTTTGACCGCCTTATGACCTTCTATTTTCTCAATGTTCTGTACAATGCGATCACTACGCAGGCTCCGATGATAGATACGATCGCTTCCGAAATGATCGAATTGCTTGAAAAACCAAGCAGACCAAACAGAAGTCCACCGACCAATCCGCCAGCGAGACCCAGCAGCAGATACAGATACCACGGACCGGCCAGATTCATAAGCTTACCGGCCAGGTAACCGAACAATGCGCTGAAGGCTAAAGATATAATAAGACCCATTTTTTCAACCTCCTATTTATCCAGAAGAAATTATACACCTATTTTCTCAATATGCATTCATTGAGATTATCTCCAAGGCAAAAGTCAAGGCTGCACTGATCAGATTCGCCATAAGGGAATAAGCGAAAGCTCTGGCCTTGGAATGGGATTTAAGCGTAAACAGATAGATGATGAACTCGATCAAAATGACCGCCAGTTCTCCCAAGAGGAACATGATCATCCACATCAATAAACCACCATAATAATCCACAAAAATCAAAAAGGCATTAAGCAGCACCTGGGTGATGACATTGGCGATGATGATAGCCCTTCGCTCCTTCTTCTCCCTGTAACCGAAGATATAAGCGATCACATATTCGACGGCGATCGTCGCGATCACTCTAATCAGAAGATTTATCAGCTGTCTGTCAAAATGAGTCTCTTCTTTGACGATCAGACCATCATTGCTGCAGGAAACATCGAAATAACTGTAAAAGGCATTGCGTTCATAGGCATCCGATACCAATAATTTCCCATCCTTCACGCTGTAGATGGCGATCTTGAAAGGATCGGGTGGATAATAAGTCCAGGCAAACTCGTCGTTGCCTTCCATCTTTTTGGACATATTGCCTAAGAAGAAGTAACCCTCACCATTTTTATACTGGGCAAAGCTCTGATAGGCGGCAAGTTCTTCCGCATCATCAATGCCCGGATCGCTTCCTTCTTCTATCGGTGACCAGGGTCCAAACGCGTGCGTGCCTAAAAGGGTCACATAGTAGGGACCTTCAGGTGCTTGTTTGATCGTGATCGTGACCGAAGGTTTTGGTCCGACATCGGCTTCCACCGGCACACTGAAAACGCTCAGAAAACACATTATAAGTAGTACTTTAAGCAGAACCTTCTTCATAGACTTCCTTTATAAAAATGATAGATCAGTGCCATCAGGAAATTGCCCATCAGATAAGCCAGAGCACAGCAGATCACGAAATAAAGGATCTGTGCCTGAACGACCTTGCCCTGTTTGATAAAACGGTTGAAATCCAAAGCATTCATCCCGATCAAAGCCAGCAGGAAACAGAAGAAATAGATCGCAACTCTTAAATAAAACTCAAGCATAGACGCTCCTTCCCGCCACATAGACATCCCTGATATCAAGCTGATCATCCATGATCACCAGATCGGCATACTTGCCTTTTTCCAAAGTACCAAACTTCTTATCCAGACCATAGAAACGGAAAGCATTCAAACCGCCATACAGCAGCAGATCCGTATACTTGGCCCCCAGTTTATATAAGACCTTCAACTCATCAGGAATGGATACGACACTGCCCGCATAATGGCCATCAAAGGTGATGAAATCCGTTCCCTTCTTGGTGCAGGGTTTGGAGATGAAGATGTATTCCCCATCCGGCAGACCGCGGGCGATCGAAGAATCGGTCACTACCATGATCTTATTTTTATCGATATTATTTATCACCAGCTTCAAAACATCTTCCTTCACATGGTGACCATCGGCGATCAGTTCAATGTTGTAATGATCACTGAAAGCAGCATTGATCAAAGTCTCATCCCGATGATGAAGCCCTCTCATCGCATTGAAAAGATGGGTGAAACCATCGACGTTTTCATCGAGATCTTGCCACAAGGCATCGGAATGACCGCACATCACTTTGATGCCTCTTTCTTTTAATAAGGTTCCTATCTCTTTGGCTCCATCCAGTTCATAGGCGATGGTCATCTGCCTGATCTTTGAACTTTTATTCAAAAAGTCTTCGACGATCTTGATATCCGGTTTTAAGAAACGGTCGGGATCGCCCACCCCTAAATGTTTCTTGGAAAGAAAGGGTCCTTCCAGATGGATGCCTTCAAAGCGGGCAAAGGGACTTTCATATCCTTCAAAAAGACTCAGCTGTCTGTCAAAGTCATCAGGGGAAAGATCATAGGACAAAGAAGCCAGAAAGGAAGTCGAACCTTCCCTGGCGAATTCATAACTGATCTTATCCAGTTCATCCTTATTTGCACTGTCAAAACTCATCCCATCAATGCCATGAGTATGCGTATCGAAAAAGCCCGGCATGAGCAAAGTTCCACCAAGGTCGATGATCTCACAGCCTTCAGGCATGTTCTTTATCTTTCCGCTTTGCGGATATACTTCCTTTATCGTCTCATCCTGTATCAGTAATGCCCCATCAAGATATTCCCGATAGGCATCGATCACTAGATGACAATGTAACAGCAAAACAGCCACTTTACTTGGCTCCAAATGCCTCGATCAGACCCGGCAGCAATTGTTTCTTGCGGGAAACCAGGCCATTGACAAAACCGCTCTTATCCAGCGAGAAAGCACTCTTTACTATCTCTTTGCGGCTTCCGGCCGCTAAGACATAGGAACCGGAACCGTTGGGATTTGTAAGCATGATGGCCATCAGGTCGTAACCGCCCGACTTGCAGGCATCTTCCATGTATTTGGCCAGATTGCTCTTGAGGGCATCGTATTCCTCTTTGGACTTGCAGACAGCCTGGGAGAGACCGACCTTGTTGCCGTCGATATTGAACTCCTTGAAGTCGTCATAGACGATCTCGATATTGCGCTTGTTCAGCAAGGAAGCGCTGTGTTCGATCAGACCCTTGGAAAGTTCATCGGCCGAAACCTTGGCGATCTTTTCAAGTTTTTCTTTAGTCGCTATATCAAGCGAAGTCGTGGTCGGCGATCTGAAATTCATCGTATCCGATACGATGGCACCTAATAAGAGACCAGCCAGTTTCTTTTCCGGCTTCATGCCGCTGTCAAAGAACTTATTGGCGATGATCGTCGCCGTCGCTCCGACCGGCATCGTCGTGATGGAAATGGGATTATCGCTACGGAAACCACCGAAACGGTGATGGTCCACGATCTCTAACACGATACCTTCATCGACATCGTCGATCGTCTGTTTCTTTTCGTTGTGGTCGACTAAGATCAGCTGCTTGCGCTGATAGTTGAACAGGTGATAACGCGAAATGGCACCAACTACTCTATCCTCATTGTCCAATACCGGATAGGATCTGTGACGGGACTTGGAGATCTTCTTGGAAGCTTCGTCAATGGTATCGTTGATATTGAAGTAGTCGATCTTCTCCTTGGGTATCATGATATGTTTAATGGCCGGAGTCTGATAGATCAGACGGGTGATCGACAAAGGCGTGAGTTCCGTGGTGATGATGGTCGCTTCCGCATTTCTTGCCATATATAAGATATGGGGAGAGATCGGTGAAGAGGTGCACACCACCAGCATCGTCGCTCCCAGCTCCAGACAATACTGCAGCTTTTCATCTTCATTTCTTAACAGGACGATACTGTCATCTTCGACATTGGACTTTAGCGACGGGAACATATGCATCTTGCCCGAAAGCTTGTGCGTACCTCTTAGGACCAGCGTACCGCTTAAGATCTTGACGATATTGTCGATCTCGATCTTGGAGATGATGGAAGTCAGCTCCTCATCATTCTTGGTCCACATGTAGGTCAGATCATCCAAGGTACAGATACCTTCCAGACGTTTTTTTCTGTCCACGACCGTCAGACCGCGGTTCTTAAGCTTCAGAACCTTATCCAAGGCCTCCTTCATCGTCATATCTTCATTAGCTGTCGCCGCCTTATCCATGTCGATCTCTTTCAAGAGCGCCTTGGCGGTATAGATCCTGATCGGATCTTCAAAGCCGAACTTTTCCAACAGATATTCCGTTTCGGCACTGACTGAACCGATACGTCCCGCCACCGCATTGACACCCTGCAGTTTCTTGAACTCCGCGTACGCGATAGCCGAAACGATCGCATCGGTATCCGGATTCTTGTGTCCTATGACATAGATCGGATTGTTTTTCATTGTAATGCCTCCCTTATCGCATCAAGACTCATAGGTCCTTCCCTGAGCATCTTTATCTCTTCGCCGCTGACATCGATTATCGTACTCGCTGTCTGCCCGCGCGCATCTTCACACACGATGCCGGCGATCTTGCCATCCATCGCTTCAAGCACATCCTCCCAATTTAATAGTGATCCTTCTCCCGAGATGTTGGCACTGGTCACCATCAGCGGTAAACCAAGATCATTGATCAGACCCAGAATAAAATCATCATCAGGTATCCGGATACCGATGCTATCCTTGCCATTGGTGACATAAGAAGGGATCTCATCCTTTTTCTTAAAAACCAAAGTCAAAGCACCGGGCATAAACTTCTCGGCGATCTTTTCCGCCAATTCATTTACATATGCCACTTCTTTGATCATATTCAAAGATGCACACATCATCGGCAAGGGTTTGTCGAAACTGCGGCCTTTAGCCGCATAGACCTTCTTTATCGCCTTTTCTTCCATGATGCAGGCCAGACCAAAGACCGTATCGGTCGGAAAAGCTACGAGTCCGCCTTTTTTAAGGGCCTTAACGATCTTTTCTTTGTCGTCCTTGCTGTACCTGATGGTCTTCACACCTTCATTATACTTGACTTAAGAAGGAAATTAGTTTGAAAACTCAATATAATAGAGTTGAAAGAAGGACAGATAATATGCAGATCAAGCTGGAAGAAGTGATCGAAGCGATCGACAACACCGACATCAACACCGACTACTTTTACTATATCCCCGAAGAAAGGATCATCGAAGCCGACCCCAATCTCAAGGAAAAGGACTACATCCCCTTGCCTACCCATAAGCAGATCGATGACTACGGCACGATGAGAGCCTTCATCGAAAGTCTGGAGGATGATGAAGCGCGAGGCTGGCTGGAAGAAGCCATTAAAGGTGCCGGTGCCTTCCGCCGTTTCCGCTCGACTCTAGAGAGATTTGCGATGACCGACAAGTGGTACGACTTTCGCGATGAAGTCCATGAAAACATCGCCATCGACTGGTGCGAATACTATGGCATCGAGTATCTGGAAGACAAACCCTTCCAGAAAGTCGATCCGACAAGTGTCCCAACTCCCAAAGCACAAGCCAAACACAATCTGCGTTTCATCACCATCGACAAAGACAACGTCTATTCCTTAGCCTACCTGGTCGTCGATTTCCGCAAGACCTTAAACAGCTTCAAAGGCTATGACTCAACGATCGACGTCGATGAAGCTGTCGAAGAACTGCAGTACTATCTGAATAAAAAGTATCCCGTCTTTGCGATCAGCGACAACGGCCGCTATATCGGCTATGGCGTCTGCCGCATCGATGACGATGTGGTGTGGCTGGAATCAATCTACGTCAGACCCGAATTTAGAAGACAAGGTATCGGAAAGATGTTATTTGAAAAAGCGGAAGCCATTGCCAAAGAATATGGCAACGACACGCTATACCAGTACGTCCATCCCAACAACGACAGGATGCTAAACTTCCTAAAGACCAACGGCTATGATGTCCTCAACCTCATCGAGATCCGCAAGGCCTACAAGGACGAAGAACCTGAAGAGAAATATACGATCGGCGAACACAGCTACCGCTACTAGAAGGAGAAGAATATGCTGATAAGCGAAGTTATTCAGAATATCAAAGACTATTGCCAGGGCTCCTGGATGGGCCATAAGATCGACGATGAACATACCAGAGACAAGGTCCTTTATGGCACAGTCGACAAAGAATGTACCGGCATCGTCACCACCATCTACGCCTCCATCGAAGTTATACGCAAAGCCCATGAACTCGGGGCCAACCTCATCATCGCTCATGAAGCTCTTTTATGGAACCATGGCGATCATAAAGAATGGCTGGAAGAGTCAAACAACCGCACCTACCTGGCCAAGAAAAAACTGATGGACGATTACGGCATCACTATCTGGCGCTTCCACGACTACATCCACTCCGGCATCCCCCACAAGGACGGCTACATCGACGGCATCTTCTATGGTCTGGCCAAGGTTACCGGCTGGGACGACGCCATCATCAACAACGGCGACATGATGGGAGCTCTGTATCTGGAATGTGAGCCAACCACTCCGAAAGAAGTAGGCAAACTACTCATGGACAAATGGAACCTCACCGGTCTCAAGTGTATCGGCAACATGGATGCCAAAGTAACCAAGATCATGATCTGCGGCCACGTGAATGAAGGTGGCGATTCCAATACCCTGATCAAAAGAGTCGATAAGGAAGACATCAATCTTCTCTTGCCCTTGGAACTCATCGACTTCACCCTCACCGAATACGTCAAAGACTCCGGCGAACTAGGCTACAACAGAGCCATTCTGGCTCCCGGCCACTTCAATCTGGAAGAGCCCGGCATGAAATACATGGAAGAATGGATCGACGAGGCTTTGAAACAGCACATCGATGCGACCTTCGTTCAGGCTGGCGATATGTATTCTTTTATGTAAACTCTTGAGATTTTAGGCTATAATGGATTGTGGAGCGGGGTTTTAGCTCAGCTGGCAGAGCGCCTGGTTCGCAATCAGGAGGTCACGGGTTCGAATCCCGTAAGCTCCACCATTTGTTTATCAAGTCACAGCGATGTGACTTTTTATTATCCTTAATGAGATAATTTGGATATCGAAAGAGATCGACGATCGGGTTTTGGAGAATTGTATATGGATGAAAAACTACTCAGCAAATGTGGCTACTTTTGCGGACAGTGTCCTGATTTTATCACTGGGGAATGCGCCGGATGTATCAAAGGGAATAAGGATGGCATTTGTTATACACGTGACTGCGTCTTAGATAAGGGTATCCTATCTTGCGGATTATGCCGGGAATTCCCTTGTGAACGAATTCAAAGCGATCCCAAAGCAACACTCTTGAGCCCTATGTGGCTTAAGTGGAAGGCGAGTCAAAGAGAATAACAAAAACCGGTTTATAGAACATTCTAAATCCTCCTTCAAGTATATAGTACGTATGATGCACCACTGTAATTGGCAGTTGAAAAATGATAAAATATAAGTGTAAAAGACAAGAAGGTACATATTAAAAATGAGTGAAATAAGATATGGAAAACCCAATATGAATAACCTTCCGTATGAGCTGGGAAAATCGATATTTGAAGAGATACTAAATTCAAAACCAGTTGATAGAGAACAATTTGATAAAGAGGTTAACGAATTAAAAAAGCAGATGATCGCTGCCAGAGAAATAGAAGATTATGGAAAATAGGAATGAACTATTTAAAGCCATTCCTATTTTTGATTCTGGCTTAAAAGATGAAGAGATCCGTCTTTTTTCAGTAGGACACAAGGAAGGACAAGGACTGGTTGATTATCTTTATGGTTATGCGGAAGCAGAAGAAGGAAATAATCTGATGAGAACTTATATTGTCCGAGATGTAAAAACAGATGAGTTTGTCGGATATTTTTCTTTGAAAGCAGGGATGATTTCCATTAACGAAAGTAAGGTGAATAATGTTGACACATTTGATACAATGCCCGGAATAGAACTGGCAAATTTTGCCATAAACAGCAACTATATAGCAGAACACAATTCTATGAAAGAGTGCGGGAAAATCATCTTCAACGAATTGATTATCCCAATCATAAAAGAAGTATCAACAAAGGTTGGTGTTAGATTAATCTATATCTTTGCTTTACCGTTAGAATCACTAATCGAAAGGTACAAAGAATATCGATTCAAAAGACTTACATCTGAACAGGAGGAACAGCTTCATAAGAGGTTAAAACCGCAATATGATGAAGGTTGCATTTTCATGTTTCAGGAATTGTAACTCTAACATAATATAAAAGATATATAATAGTGTCGATAAGAAGACAGCAAACTATTATTATCGGTCGTCATGAAGACCTTAAACTCATGGCAAGTTGGTCAGGATGGGGCCTTAAGCCATCCTTTTTTATGTCAGATTTGGTCAGTTTTAAAACAAGAATCAAAAACGAAGGATAAAGCTTTATCCTGATGATTCGTTACTATTTTCCTTTTTATACCCTTTTTATACTTGACGGACATACGTGGTAACTATCTTCCTGAATTGCAGAATATTGAGATTCATGGAAAAATGAAATCAAAGGAAAACATGAGGATAACGAAACGATGAATAAAGGATTTCTGATACTGATCGCTTTGATCATGATCACATTCATGGCTGTTTTGCCTGTAAAAAGCAGGATCGATGACCAGAATAAAAAGAAGTATGGCGGTCATGGCTTTGAATACATGCACGGCTATTCCTCTTCCGATTTTACGGGTTATCAGGTCTATGATGGGGAAAAGCTGTATCAGCTCGATCATGAGGCATCCTTACAGATCGAAGATGAAGAAACAATGCCGATACTGGATGGCGCCGAAGCCTGTTATCCTCTCTATTCGGCGATCGCCAAAGCCGTTTATAGGAATATCGACGAAATCGAAAAATACTACTACGATCTTTCTAACGACTATTGGGAGAAAGCCAGAAAAGAAAAAGAATATTACGACTATGATATCTTCGAGATCTATGAGACCAACGGGAAGGTCGTGACCTTCACCAATACTTCCGAAGCCTATTACCGGCTGGTCGATCGCAAAGTCGATATGGTCTTTGCCGCCAGGCCTTCCTGGTATCATAAGCAATACGCCACTCAGCATCGGGAACAGATCCTCACCACCCCTATCGGCAAGGAAGCCTTCGTCTTCTTTGTGGAAGAAGACAATCCCATCAGCGATCTTTCCAGTGAACAGATCAGAGCCATCTATCATGGCGATATCACAAACTGGAAGCAGCTGGGCGGTCCCAACCAGAAGATCATCGCTTTCCAAAGACCGGAAAATTCCGGATCCCAGGTCATGATGCGCTGGTTCATGGGCGACATTGAGCTGCAGGAACCAAAAACTTATGAATATGCCAGTGGCATGGGTGGAGTAGTAAAGGAGGTTGCCCAGTACCATAACGAAGCCGGAGCGATCGGCTACTCCTTTAGATATTTCCTGAGTGAATTCCATCAGGAAGAACACATCAAGATCCTAACTATAGATGGCATTGAACCCTCACTTAAAAACATCGAAAACGGAACCTATCCGGCGACCGTCGATCTGGTTTGTGCGACACTGGCTTCAAATGAAAAAGAGAATGTCAAAAAGATGATGGAATTTCTCTTGTCGGATGATGGCCAGGAGCTCATTGAAGGAAGCGGATATGCCCGACTTAAAGACAGGAATGTTGAGACGACGATCGAAAACGAAGTAGCCGACATTGAACCGGCTCAATACATCAGCGATGATGAAGACCCCTGGATCTTAAAAATATACGACTATGATAAGGAAGAAGGCGACGATGTCTTCGAGCTGTATAACAGCGAACATTTCTACAAGGGCTATTTCACCACCTACGACGACGATAGCGATGTTGCCAAAAACTTAGGAAAATACAGTGCCGACACCTTTGACAACAGATTGTTCATCTATTTCGATCACGACAGCGCTGAAGATTCATATGTCACGAATTATGCGGAGTTCTCCGATCTGGATGAAGCTCCGGAATTTCCTCTCTACGGTACGATCTTAACCAGAGTCCGGAAACCATGACCGATCAACAGCACAACAAGATCATAAGCATACAAGCCCCTGCTTATCGATCAGGGGCTTTTTCTATTGCCTGCAAAACTCCGTGATCTTAAAATATAAGTATGGATGTTGGACCTTCTTTATTGACAATCGCCATCATTCCGACCTGTACCAGCGTCGTGCTGTATCAGATCTTTAATAACGAAAAAAACAAAAACAAAAACAATAAACGCAAACAGCTGATCGCCGGACTGATCTTTGGTCTGATCGCGATCTTTGCCACGGAATTCGGCGTTCCCTACAAAGGTACCATCATCAATGCCCGCGATGCCGCCCCGCTTTGCGCCGGATTGATCTTCGGTTCGCAAGCCGGCATCCTTGCCGGACTCATCGGCGGTATCGAAAGGTGGTTCTGCGTCTACTGGAACAATGCCACCTACACCAGACTCGCCTGTTCGATCTCAACGGTATTGACCGGATTTATCAGTGCTTATCTGAGAAAATTCATCTTTGACGATCATCTGCCCGATTCCCTGCTGACCTTTTATCTTTCAACGGTCTGCGAAACGATACACATGATGATGATCTTCTTCACCAACTCCTATGACGCCAGGACGGCTTTTGAATATGTCCAGATCTGTTCCGTCCCGATGATCCTCACCAACTCCCTGGCCGTCTTTACGGCGATGATCATAATCAAAGCCATCAACAATGAACTATCTTTCGGCCGGGTCACCCTGCCGCATTTCTCGACCCAGTTACAGAGGATCATGATCTTAGTCACGGTGGCCGGCTTTATCGCCACATCCAGTTTCACCCGCATCATGCAAAAAAGGATCTCTAATGACGATACCTACCAGCTTTTGGAAAATGGGTTGGAAGACGGCTATTACGAACTGACCAATCAGGTCAATTCCTCACTGCTTCAGACCACCCGCTATATCAGAGACGATATCGGCAACAATATCGATATCGATCTCAAATACATCAAAGCGGACTACGACGTGATGGAGATCAACATCATCGACAAGGAAGGCATCATCATCAGATCCTCGGAAGATAACTACCTCGGCTTTGATATGCGATCGGGACCTCAATCCAACGAATTCATGTGCCTTCTGGAAGGAGAAAGCGAATACATCCAGAATTATCGTCCTACGACCAACGATGAAAACGTCTATCGCAAATACGCCGGTATCGCCACCGATTACGGTTTCATGCAGGTAGGCTTTGGCGGCGACAACTTTGAAAAACAGCTCAACGATGCACTTTCCGGCCTGGCCAATTTCCGCCATATCGGCAATGAAGGCGACATGGTCGTCGTCGACCGTTTTGGAAAGATCATCTCCGACTCTATGGGCTATGTCGGCCACTATATCAAGGATCTGGGTCTGGAACTTGCCGAAGATGAATTGGAAGCCATTATCTATGAAGGGACGTTTGACAATATTCCCGTCTACTATATGCACGTCAAGGCCGCCAGCTATATCATCATTGCCTGGATCCCGAAAACCGAAGCCGACTTCTCGATGAACATCTCATCCTATCTGAACATCTTCACCCAGATCATCATCTTCGGCGCCTTGTTCGTCATCATGTACCGGATGACCAAGACGGCGATCGTCGACAACGTCGACATCATCTCCGATTCTTTACAGGATATCAGTGAAGGTCATCTCGACACCGTCGTCAATGTCCGCACCAACAAGGAATTCGTCGCCTTGTCCGATGGCATCAATTCGACCGTCGATTCCCTTAAGACCCTCATCGCTCAAGCCAATGAAAGGATCGACACCGAATTGCAATACGCCAGGGAGATCCAGAGTTCCGCTCTGCCTTCCAACTTCCCGGCCTTCCCTGACCGCGATGATTTTGATATCTACGCCCTCATGCAGCCGGCCAGACAGGTCGGAGGCGATTTCTACGACTTCTACTTTATAAACAATGATACCCTGGTCTTCCTGGTTGCCGATGTTTCAGGCAAGGGCATTCCCGCTTCCCTATTCATGATGCGAGCCAAGACCATCATCAAGTCCTATGCTGAAGCCGGTATCGCCTGCGGTGACGTCTTCACCAACGTCAACTACCAGCTGTGCCAGGGCAACGATACCGACATGTTCGTGACGGCCTGGATGGGCTTCTTAAACACCGGCACCGGCAAGCTGACTTACGTCAATGCCGGACATAATCCGCCGTTATTAAAACGAAAAGATGGCGACTACGAACTGCTCAAATGCCGTCCGGGCTTCGTCTTAGGTGGCATGGAAGGCATCGCCTACAAGGAGGAGACCCTCGATCTGGAACCTGGTGATTGTCTGTTCTTATACACCGATGGTGTCGTTGAAGCCACCAGTGTCGATACGGAATTATATGGTGAAGAAAGGCTGCAGGATCGTCTCAATGAATACAAAGACGAGACTCCTGAAGGTATATGCAAAAACATCCTCAAAGATGTCGAATACTTCTTTGAAGGCGTTCCGCAATTCGATGATATTACCGAGATGTCCTTCAAATATCTCAAGAAACATGATTAAAAAAAATCGCAATTTGCGATTTTTTTAATGACTATACGATATCGCAGTTGTCGTCGATGAAACTGTAGATGTTCTTAAGATCCTCTTGGGTGACCGGCGAAGTGGAATCATTTACCGATACGATCATCAGATCTTTGATTTTCTGTTTTCCATCTTCACCGTATTTTGTCTTATACATTTTCATCATCTGGACCATGACCGAATCCCAGCCTTCGACCAGGGTTCCGCCCTTGACCAGTTCAAGTTCTTCATCACTTATCATTCTGCTCATATCGTTCTATCCTTTTGACACTCCGCACGGCTAAAGCCGTGGGATTCTTGCTTCACTGATCACCGCGATTTATCCGAAGACTTACCGACTTACACGATCTCCGCAAGCGTACTCGTATATCGAAACGAGAGTTACCGCGTGCCCCGCGGTACTATAGATGTATTACTGCTTAAGCAGTCTGCATAGCAAGCGCCTCAGCGAGAATGTTCTTCGCAGCATTCTCGTCACGGTCGTGGACGACCCCGCACTCCGGGCAGATCCACCTGCGGACCTTGAGGTCCCTGACCTTAGGATTCTTATGTCCGCAGGAAGAACAGGTCTGGCTCGACGGGTAGAATGTCGGCACTCTGAGAATGGTGCAGCCATGCTCGAATGCTTTGTACTCGAGCATAGTTGTGAATCTCGACCACGAGACGTCGGATATAGCCTTAGCGAGATGATGATTTCGCACCATGCCTTTCACATTAAGCGTCTCTAAAGCGATGACTTGGTTTTCGTTCACAAGCTTGGAAGATGCTTTGTGCAAGCTGTCGGTGCGGCAGTTATATATCTTCTCGTGGATCAGAGCGACCTTGCGCTTCTGTTTCTGTATGTTCGAGCATTCTGAGAGTGGTCTCTTCCATATAGGCTTACGGTCTTTCGCATAACCTGCGATATTCGCCTCTATCATGCGGGACACTGACCGCTGCTCGCGGCGAAGCCGTTTCTCATACTTGGCGAGATGTTTAGGGTTAGGCTCCTTATAGCCGTTACTGTCGACATAGAGGTCTTTGATGCCGAGGTCAAGAGCGATCCTGCCGCCTGCATTAGGCTTAAGGACGATATTTTCCTCGCAGCAGAGCGACACGAAATACTTGCCTGTGGAGGTTTTAGATACTGCAGCATTAAGTATACGTCCTTCCGGAAGGCGGGATATCTTCGCTTTTATTGCACCGAGCTTCGGAAGCACGATGTGGTTCCCTTCGATACGGATTCCGCCGCTTTGATTGCGCGTGCGATAGCTCTGATCAGACAACTTCTTATAAAACTTCGGATAGCCGCTGCGCTTCTCAAAGAAGTTCACGAAGGCCTTGTTCAGATCCTTCACCGCTTCCTGAAGCGCCATACTGTCGCAGGATGCGAGCCATACAAATTCGGGATCGTGGCGCAGTGCGGTCACAAGGCGCATGCACTCATACTGGGATGTGTTGCGCTTCTCGGATGCATATACTTCCTTTCGATAGGAGAGACAGCGGTTATATACAAAACGGCAGCACCCAAAGAACTGTGACAGGATCACGGTCTGTACTTTGTTTGGATAGATTCGAAACTTATAGCCTTTATGCTGTATCATCAGTACCTCGTTTTCTGGGTGTCCACATACCATTTGATAGTCTCGCTGCTTACATTGCCTGCTGTCGACACAAAGAAACTTCTCGTCCAGAGGGACGGCATTTTCTCGAGTTGCGGGAATTCTTCGCGGAGCGCAAAGGAGGTTGCCCCTTTTACCTGATGCATGATATCCGAAGGGCTCACTGTCGGCAAGCAGCTCAGGAAAAGATGTGCATGATCGACATGACACTCCATGGCAAGTATCTTTATGCCGAGGCGTTCACATTCAAGGGATGTGAGTTCCTTGAATCTGTCTTCCACACCCGGGATATCGAATATCTTTCGTCTGTAGCGGGGGCAGAATACAAAGTGATAGTTGATCAGAGACACTGTTGTTTTTGTTCTTCTATAATCATTGTCCATGTGTATATTATATAATAAAAATACACATCATGCAAATTAAAACACCGCCTATCATCCCACCACTAAAGTAGTGGGCTTTCTCGGCGGCACCAATTGTAAGCTTTTATTGCTTCAGTTATTTATACGTAACAAAAGTTTTTAAGGCAGGAAATCAGCTCAAAACGTAGGCCGCGAATTCCCTGGCTTCTTCTTCGGTATCCAGAGCTCCGATAAACATATAGTTGGCCATAGCACCGGAAAGAGCTTCTTCGACTCGGCCTTCTTCCTTGAGCTTTTCGCCATATCTTTCCCTGATCTGCTCCGGAGTATGGGCAAATACCAGGCCATCACGGCGGGAAGCGAAGCAGCAGACTCCTTCTCTGGACTTGCCGCGATCGGTCTGATCATAGGCGATCATGTCGGCCCAGATCTCATAGACATCGGTCCAGTTGGCGTAGTTCATCATCGTCGGAGCGATGCCCCCGGGAGGACGCATGTTTACTTCTAAAGCTACGATATCACCCTTCTTGCCGATATGCTGATCACGGTCAAGACGGAAGAATTCGAAGTGGACGAAACGGCTCTTGACGCCAAACGCTTTAACCGTTCTGCGACCTGCATCCAGCAGATCCGCCGGTAAGACGCTTCTTTCATAGAAACAGGAATTCTTGTTTTCCGAAACGGTCTCCATCAGATTGGCGACCGTGACATTGCCGTTCTCGAAGATCGGCTCACTCTTGGAGTTGATGATCGAGTCATAGGTCTCGACTTCACCATAGATGTATTCTTCCATGATGTAGCTCAGATCCAGTTTGGTCTCAAAGAAGTGCTTGAGATCATCTTCGTTCTTGATCTTATGCGTATCGTTGGCTCCGACGCCATTGTCGGGTTTGGCCACGACCGGGAAACCGACTTCCTTGATGAACTTCAGACAGTTGTCGTAGTCGTCGACGATATGATATCTGGCCACCGGAATACCCGCCTTGGTGTAGTTTTCCTTCATGCGGGACTTGAACTTGACCACGTCCATATCCTCGCTATGGAAACCGGTCGTAACATTGAAATCGGTACGCAGTCTGGCATCTCTCTCCAGCCAATACTCGTTATTGGTCTCGATGAAATCGATCTTGCCGTACTTGTAGGAAAAGAAAGCGACCGCTCTAAAGACCTCATCGTAGTTCTCCAGCGTCGAGACCCGATAGTATTCGTTGAGTGAATTCTTAAGCTGGTAGGTCAATTCATCGTAAGGCGCATCGCCGATGCCTAAAACATTGATGCCATTCTCTTTCAGCTTGTTGCAGAAGTTCCAATGGTTAGCCGGAAAGTTCGGTGAAATGTAGATAAAGTTGGTCATGTTTCATTCTCCTAACAGATACGGCAGGAAGTAAGGCACCTGCTTATACCACCAGGGCCAGTCGTGATTCACATCACTGCCCCAGTAATCGACCCAGATGTTGATACCCAGCTCATGGAAGCGCTGGTCGAGATATTGGGTGCTCCAGGGTTCTTCCCAGGCTCCCATGCCGACACAGACGACGGCCTTATTGTTGTTGTAGCGTTCGATGAACGGATGATCGGAAGGCATATTGCGCATATAATCGGTGATCGAGTTCTGGTAGACGACCTCGTCCATGTAGTCACCCATGAAGTAGGAGGCATGGTAGATGCCGCTTAAAGCCAGACAGCGGTCAAAGAGATCCGGAAAACGCAGATACAGGTTTAAGGCATGCGTCGCACCCATCGAACAGCCAAAGGTCATGATACCAGGATAACCATCCCAGCCATTGCGGTCATTGACGAAACCTCTGATGAAAGGCACGACCTCTCTGGTGATGTAGTTGACCCATTCCTCATGGCGTCTGATCCTGTGATAGGGATCACCGTTCTTGTCGCTCCAGGTCTCGATATCGATCGTATCGATCGCAAAGACGATGCATTGACCATCTTCGATCCACGGACCAAAGGTATCGGTCAGATGGAAGTTCTCAAAATCGAAGAACCTCCCGTCCTGGCAGGGTATGAACAGGATCGGTTTTCCCCTGTGCCCATAGACTTTCAAAGGCATCGTGCGATTGAGATTGCTGCTGTAAAATTCAAAATAATTGGTTTCCATATATATTCCTCGCTACAGGTTATAGAACAGGACGTCCATGAAGAACGGTACCTGTTTTTCCCAGCTTTCTTCGTTGTGCCGGCCATCCGGTACGACCCGGCTTTCCACCAGGACTTTCTTGTTTATTAAGGCGGCATTAACCTGGCCAAACAGTTCTCTATTGTTGCGGTAGCCCAGTTCCTTTTCTCCATAGTCCATATACAGGACCGTACCTTTACGGAAACGGGTCTTTTCGATCATTTCCAGGACCTTGCTGCTGGAAAAGCTCAAAGCCGGAGACAGAGCGGCACCGCGGGAGAAGTATTTGCCATAACGGCACAGGGCATAGATCGTCATCAGACCGCCCATCGAAGAACCGGCGATAAAGGTGTATTGCCTGTCATTGATACTGGGATAGTTTTCATCAATATAAGGTTTTAACTCATTGACGAACCAGTCCATCGTGATCCCTCCCCGGGCCCTGATCTTTCCAAACCACGGATCAGAGAAACTGAAAGGCGAATACTCCGAGAGCCTTCCGCCCGTCTTTTCCTTTTCATCGTGGTGGTTGCATTCGACTCCCACGACCATCAAAGGCGTCTCACTCTCTTCCAGATATTTCAGAAGTCCCCAGCTCTTGCCGTAGCTGGCCTCTTCATCATCAAACAGATTCTGACCATCGAACATGTACAGGACCGGAAATTCTCCCTCGAAATCCGGCACATAGACATATACCTTGCGTTTTTCATCCCCTGTCAGCTGCGGGATACTCGTTTCAAAGATATCTAACATTGTTCCGCCTTCCTGATATACGATTATTTTATAATATTTATCTTTTTCATGGAATGAAAAAATGAATCATTTCATATGAAAATTTTTACTTGGCTAACATTTAACGCTTATCTTGCCTATGAAAAAGTAAAACGGAGCTTAACTCCGCTATTACTTATACTTTTCCAATGTCTCTACTACCAGATCGCAGAAACGCGGATAATTCAAGCGCATTCCGACATGAACGTTAGGTTCCTTGCCTCTGAATGGCGAACCTACCGGTGGATCGTTCCACTTGTAGGTCGAAGTCAGATCGATATCCGCTTCCGGTTTATCTGTTTGCAAGAATCTCAAATCGGTGACCGTCATGCCTCTGGTCAGAGTACCATTAAGTTCGATATCCACATGCAGGAAGGCTTCTTTGATGATATCCGGTTCAATGATCCAGGCGACTGCACAGGGGTCATGAAGATGGACATCACCGCCTTTGGAGAAGAAGTCCAGCAGTTCAGCGGCAAAAACACCGGTCGTATTACCGATGGAACGGATCCTTTCAATGAATTCCGGCGTTACCGGACACTGTCTGGTCAGATTGACACCGACCATGTAGATAGGAATACCGCTGTGGAAGACCTTATAGGCTGCTTCAGCATCGACATAGATATTGAATTCGGCAGCCGGTGTCCAGTTTCCGGCATAGGCTCCGCCACCCATGATATACAAAGCATCGGCCTTTTCAGCGATCTTCGGTTCCCTGTTGATCGCTGCTGCAATATTGGTCAAAGGACCGGTCGCCACCAGGGTCACATGTTCCGTCGACATGACCGTCTCGACGATAAAATCGACCGCATGCTTGGTTTCGGGCTTTCTGATCGGTGGTGTAACTACCGGACCATCCAGGCCGCTCTTGCCATGAACATTGTCGGCAATGACTAAGGGCGTTGTCGAAGGACCCGCATGACCGGGATAGACAGGCACATCCGTTCTTCCGATCTTTTCCAGTACCACCAAAGCATTTCTGGTCACATTCTCCAGATAGCCGTTACCGCCGACCGTCGTCACACCCAGCAGATCCAGATTCTGTGCCGCCAGCATGATCGCAAACGCGTCATCATGTCCGGGATCGCAATCCAATATAACTTTTCTCATATTAATCCTCTCTATTTCGCAAATGATGATCCTTCATAAAATCAACGATCATCTCATAACTGATACAGGTATCCTGTTCCTCTCTTGAGATCTTATAAGCCGCCACCGCATTGGCGAATTCCGCCGCTTCATAGACATCTTCCCCCCTCAACATCGCCGCAATGAAACCGGCATTGAAGGAATCCCCGGCTCCCGTCGTATTGACTGCTTCGACCTCATAAGTGGCATACTTTCTTTCTTCGCCATCCTTCATAATGACAAAACCGTCTTTTCCCATCCTGGCAATGACCGTTTTGTCTTTGCCTGTAAAGAAGCGGGCTGAGTCCATCGGATCTTCACAAGGACGAAAACTATAGAACTCGTCTTTGATCGAACCAAACAGGAATCTCACATAAGGCAGGATCTTTTTGATCGCTTCGACACCCTTGGGATCCAGTAAAGACAGGTCGGATACCCTGGTATTCAAATCGAATGATGTCGGTACACCGGCTTCGTAGGCGATTTTATACAGTTCAGGAAGATTGTCCTGCATGCTGCCCTTAACTAAGGCCGTCATACCTGAAGAATGCAGCCAGGAAGCCGTTTTGATCTTGTACAGATCGACTCTTTTGAGATCCAGATCCGGATAAGCCTGTTCCACTCTGGGAAAGCCCCAGAGATGTCTTTCACCCTGATCATCGATGAAGGCTAGAACATTGACGGTATTGAGCTCTTCCTTGACGATCGTCATTTCCGTATCGATACGCAAAGTCTTCAGCTCATTGATGATAAAACGGCCACCGAAGTCCTTGCCTACGGTTCCTAAAAACGATGTATCGATTCCCAGTCTTGCCAGGGTACCGGCACAGGAAGCACTGGTTCCACCCAGCACCATCCGATAAGGCACCGCCTTTGTATCATCCAGAAGATCCGCCATCTTCAAATGGACGTCGACACAGGCGTCACCGATGACGATCGCCTTATTGTATCTATCAGGCATTACGGGCAGCCTCAACGAATTCCCAGATCTTCACGGGATCCTTGACTCTGCCGGTGATCTCCTGCAAGAACTTCGGATAAGTCGTACGGGTACAGCTGTCGACGCCATATGGATTAGTCTGATGTATCGCTTCCGCGACATTTGAGGCATCCAGGCCACCCGCTATGATGCACTTAACATTTGTCGACTCAATGATGCGTCTGTCGATCTCACGTTCATGCGTCGCTCCGGTCGCCCCGATACCGATCGTGCTTTGCGGATCCTTGGTGTCGATCAGGAAGAAATCGGTCGTCGATTCATAAGCCCTGACCAGTTCCAGGATCTCCGGCCACTGTTCCTCGACCGGTACGCCGGCAAAGACCGGGATCGCCTGCATGATCTTCAGGTTCGGGAAATGGTCACGTATGCGTTGTACACCTTCAGGCGAGATATCACGGATATCCCCGGAAAGATGGAAGACATCCGGTTCATATAGGCTGAGGTCGTTGATGATCTCATCGACATCCGTCGCGATCGTCAATCCGACCTTTACCACGTTATCCGGCAAAGCATCAAAGAATTCCTTTGCCTGCGCACAGTTTTTCTGATTGGGCAGATGAGGGATCTCACCATAACCGCAGCCGATATGATCGACGCCCAAGGCTGCCGCGATCTGTGCATCCTTGATCTTCTCACAGCCATAGATCTGAGTAATTACTTTAGCCATCGTTTTTCTCCTTTTTTCTATTGATCCGCGATCACCTTAACAAAAAACTTTCGTGCCCTTGGACCATCAAATTCACAGAACAGTACGCCTTGCGAAGATCCCAGCATTGCCCTTCCCTCGTGGACGATCAGGGTCATACCGGTACCGCAGATGGCACTCTTGATGTGCCCTGCCGCATCGGTCGGCGTATCGAAATCATGCCGGTAATCGTAACGCATGGGGATCAGCTTATCCAGTTCCTCCTGAAAGTCGACATGACCCCTCTTGTCCCAGAAAGAAGTGATGATGATACCGGCTGTCGTGTGGTTGCAATTGATGACGGCGATACCCTCTTCAATGCCGCTTCTTTTGATGACGTCCTGCACCTCTTGCGTCACATCGTGCATGCCTTCAAATTGCGTGTCCAGTTTTATCGTTTCCATGTAAGCCATAGTTTTTCTCCTTATATGATCTCGATCCTGCTGTTTCTGAATCTTGCGGCATCTCTATCTTCGCAATATGGCTCTTCGCCGTTTCGGTACGGCCTGCCATCCCTGAAACAGGAGATATAACCCGCCACGAAGTCCAAAGGAATATGTTCCATTAACGGATGCATCCACACACTTCTGGCCTTGGGCACTTCGATGACAGTCACATTCTCCGGGAAGAGATCTTCCTTACAATCCGTGATGACCGCGACATGTTTTCTGATCTTCGAAGCCAGTTTGATCGTTTCCAGTTCCCTGGAGAAGGCCTTTGAATCTTCATTGGCGATGAAGAAGGTACCAATGTGATCGGAATCCTTGATGAAATAGTTGATATGACACCAGCCTTCCGAATCATCGTTGGTCGTTAAACCGCCGAAACCTTCCACCATCTTGGCTGAATTGAAGAAAGCTGTCGCATAATCGGCACCATCGCCGATAAAGTCCATATTGTCAACGCCGTCTTCTTCCCATTTTTTTGCCAGTTCGAAAGCCTCTTTGGCTATCCTGTCCATCACCTGTTCATCATAGGAACTCACATATTCCATAAGCCCCTGCCGACAAAGTTCAGCCTGTCCTTCACTAAGCTGGCCTTTAGCCTTGCTCATATAGAAACCAAACATCATTAATGAATAGATGGACGAGTAGTAGGAGGAAACATTGGGCGTCAGACCGTAATCTTTGACAATCATCGGCACAACATACTTACAGTTATGGGCCAGCTTTCCTTCCTCATTTCCCGTGAAAGCGATACTGGTGCCACCATGTTCATTGATGCGTATTGCCGCTTCATTGACTCGAGCCGGCGATCCCGAGATCGAGATCACCAGCAGAGCATTTCTGTCTAAAGTCAGCGGGTTCCAGCCGCCATAGGTATTGAAATATCTTGAAAAATCGATGTTTCTTAAAGCCTTGGTCGGGGTACCCGGAACCATTCCCGTCAAAGTTGAAGTATCGGCATTCTCAAAAACGGGCTTGGCCGCAATAGCCGCACAATAGCTGTCGCCACATCCGGTGATATAGACATTGCCGATACCTTTGACGACCTCATAAGGAACGCATTTTTCCAAGAATTCAAAAGTCTCTTTTTCAGCGATCTCCTCAAGATCCTTAACGCTGTTTTTCACCTGCTGCAGAAGAGGGCTTGTATATTCGTCGTATCTCATATCATTCCTCCCCCATTACACATACGCTGAAGGTCCTGTTTCTGGGACCGTCATATTCCGCAAAACAGATATCCTGTTTATCTTCACAATATAGTTTTCCGTCTTTGAGGATCAAAGAAACGGATGTGCCATATAAGGCGCTTTTGATATGTCCTGCCGCATTTTCCGGCGACTCCTGATGATAGTAATTGATCCGCGCCGGAACAAGGCGACGCATTTCTCTTACGATGTCATCATGGATCTCATTGCTTTGATTGGAGACTTTTAGAATACCGGCACTGGAATGAAAAGTCTCGATTGTGACGATGCCGTTTCCGATCCCGCTTTCTTTGATCGCTTCCTTCACCTGATCCGTGATCTTATGTAAACCGTCTTTTTCGCTAAGCAGCGTATATTCTTTATAAAATACCATACGCACCTCCTAAACGATAACGATCGAGCTTCCACGCTGATCGCCCATATTCACATATCTCTCATCATCCTGTCTGAAAGGCTCGATCCCCTTTAATTGGCCAATATATCCTGCCAGCAGATCCAAAGGGATATGCTGAACTAAAGGTGCCATCCAGAAATATTTGGTTTCCGGTGTTGTAAAGACTTCCATATTCTCCGGGAAGTCTTCCTTTTCCTGATCGGAAACGATGATGCAGGGACTCTTCAGCAGTTCGATGGCTTTGATCGTCTCCAAAAGCCGGCCATAGGATGGCGTCTGAGAGTTGGCGATGACGATCCTGCCGATCCTGTCAGGCTCTTTCAGGAAGAAGTTGATATGGCACCAGTCTTCCGAATCATCATAGGTGGTGTAACCGCCGAAGGTCTCAATAACTTTGGCCGATCCGAAATAAGCCGTCGCATAGTCGGCATAATCACCGATGAAATCTTCAGCCTTAAGATCTTTCCACTTTTGAGCGATGACAAAGGCTCTCTTCGCATATTCTTCGTATCTTTCCTGTGCCTTTTCCAGATATGAAAGTAATTCCTTATGCATATCTTCATATTCCAGCATGGAGATCTTGTTTCTGACTCGGCCCATCCTTAAAGCGATCAAAAACAGGCTCAGCAATGCGGCATTGTAGGTGATCAATCCGGGCTGATATTCTCCATCTTTGGGCAAACCCAGTTCGATACAATAGCGGCAGGTCTTAGCCAGATCCGATCCACTGTTATTGGTGATGGCGATCGTATTGGCACCGTATTTGACCGCTCTTTTCGCACACTCGACGACTCTGGAACCCGAACCTGAAAAAGAGATCAGGATCACTAATGGCGTATTGGGTGAATAGCCCAGATTCTTGTTGGAAAGGATCCGGGAGAATTCGATCGCTCTGATCGGATTGGTCTCGATCTTTGTCAGGCTTTCAAAAGCCGGTGTCGCGGCTATTCCGGCCAGCCAGCTGTCCCCACAGCCCGTAATAAAGATCTTCTGGGCATCCCAGAGTTCTTTCATTGGCAATTCATTTACTTGAGGGACAACATGGTCAAAAACGATCTTCGCATATTCTTTCAAGGCAAAAGCTTGCCTTGACAGGGAATTGTCAAAGTCTTTTCTATCCATTGTTATTTTCCTTTTTCAGTCTGTCATATATCTCTTGAGAGATCTTCATCATCTCAGTTCTGTTTTCTTCACTCATGTCTAAGAAAGGCCCATACTGTCTGACATTATAGGAAGCGACGACGTTTCCGATAACGCAGGTCATCAGCGGATCATAGCCTTCGCACCACGCCCATAAAACGGCACCCGTCGAAGAGTTTCCGCAGCCGGTCGGATCGATCTCTTTTTCTTTTTCTACGGTCGAGATCATCGGCACGTAGTAGGCCTTATGATCAGCGATCATATAAGCCCCATCGATCCCGACCCGATAGTAGATCGGAACTTCCAATTCTTTTAGTAGAGGTATGATCTGTTCATCATTTTCCTTATCGAAGATGATCATACATTCATTGCGGTTGATCGAAAGGATATCGATGGCCCTCAGATAATGTTTCAGGCCATCGATGCCTCCTTCTAAATAATACTTGCGGGCTGTCGGCAGACTTGTGGCAGGGATCTCCCACATAATCTTACAGCCGCCTTTTTTGTGAGCCATCAAAAGCTCATCGTTTTCATCGCTAAGAGCCTGACTGGTATAGAGTCCCTTAGCTTCATCCATGAACTTCAGCAGATCTTCTACTTTCAGATATTGCCTGTCGAGTTCATCGGGATCTTCCGATCCCAGATACATGATGCCCTCTTTCCTCAGCTTCTCAAGTTCTTCATCCGTATACTTTCTTTCATAGATTGAATACTCGATATAGCTGCCATCCGGAAAATACTTCAGATCATTGTACATCGTCTTTTCCAGACGGACAAAGAGGCCATCTTTGGAGCACTTGTTTTTTTCAAACCAGGCACCATAAAAGTCATCAAAGTCTTTGCCTACCGATGAAAGAAACAGACAATCGTCGGTACACATCCGCAAGGCAGTATAAGCATAGAAACCGCCTCCTCCCATAATATCTTCTTCAACTCTTCCGTCCAAGAATAACAATCTGTTGGTGATGGTAGCTCCATCTGCAATATATTTCATACGCGAACCTTTCTTTGATGACTTATGATTTTTTATTCGGTTTTAGCCGTCTTCTTCTTATCGTCCTTGGCCTTGCCACCCTGTTTCTCTTTTCTCATCTCCGCCGAACCGGTTATACACAAACCGATGATCGTGATGATATAAGGGATCATGTTGGCAAACTGATACGTGAACTGCAGCATCTGCAGCTGGTTGGCAATGACCTGTGATACCGCAAACATCAAAGCGTATAACAGTGCATATAAAGGTCTGCCTAACGCCAGATTGGATGCGGCGATACCGATAAAGCCACGACCGGCAACCATGTTCTTGGTGAAGAACGAGATGTAAGACATCGACATGAACTCACCGGCCAATCCGGCAAACACACCGGAGATAAGCATGGCGATCATCTTGGTCTTTCTCACGTCGATACCAAGCGATGAAGCGGCTTCCGGGCTTCTTCCTACCGATCTGATCCTGAGACCGAGGGTGCTCTTATAGACGATGAAATGTGCCACAAAGACGGAAATGATCGCGAAATAAGTGACCAGGCTCTGTCCGGACAGGATCGTTCCCAGCACCGGGATCTTCTCGATGATCGGAATGTTGATGATCGGATAGTTGTAGGAAACAACGGTACTCGAGTCGGCCTTTCTGCCGATCAGAACGAAGAGCAGGAAGATCGTGAAATAGTTCGAGAAGTTGTTCATGGCGATACCCAGTAAAGTGTCGTAGGTATCCAGATAGATATTGAAATAACCGTAGATACCGGCGATCAGCACGCTGGCGATAACGCCGATGATGATACCGCCGACCAGTGAATTGGTATAGGAAGTACCAAGCGTACCGGCCAAAGCCGCAAACAACATCATACCTTCATAAGTGATGGTCTGAACGTTGGCCTGCTTACCGATACAAGCCGCCATGGCACAAAGGATCAAAGGTGTCGCAACACGAATGACTGTAGAAAGGAAGTTGGCACTAAAGATCAGTGGCAACAGTTGTGAAAACAGACTCATACTTGCACCTCCTTTCCGGAAGTATCATCCCCTTGGGCAGCGGCCTCCTGTGCCTGCAGCTCGGCATTGCGCTTCGCATTGGCAACGACAGCTTTCTGCTGCGGACCGGCCAACAGACCCTTGGCAGCGATCATGATGATGACCACCTGCTGGACGACGTTGACGATCTCGACCGGAATACTTGAAGTCATATTCAATACATCGGCCGAAGTACGGATGTAAGCCAGGAAGGCGGCACCCGGAATACACAATAACGGGTTATTGCCTGCCAGGATGGAGATCATGATGCCATCCCAGCCATAGCCGGTTGGCGTATCCCATTCCATCCTTCGATAGTAACCGTTGATCTCGGAAGTAGCACCGATACCGCAGAAGATCGCGGCAACGATGGAGCCTAAGAGAACGACCTTGCCGACATTGATGCCCGAGAACTTGGCGAACTCGGGGTTCTGGCCGACCGTTCTGGCCTCATAACCGAAGTTGGTCTTATAGATGAGGAACCAGCCGACTATACAGCAGATGATGCCGATGATCAGACCCAGGTGGACCTTTTGTCCCCCGGCATTCCAGATGATCGGCAGTTTTGCACTCTGGGCGATGACCTTGGTCGCCTCCTTTGAATAACCGTTATCTCTCATCGGACCGGTGATCAGGTAGTTGCCCAGAGAGTTCAGAATATAGTTGAGCATCAATGAACAAACGACGATATTGGCATTGAATTTTAATTCCAATACAGCCGGTATCAATAAGACGAGGATCGCTCCTGCGCAGCCCATCAACGCGGCTACGATGAAATGAAACGGAGCCGGCAGGAAGTTTTCCAGAACGCTTACCGCTGCGGAAGAGAAGGCGGCCATATAGAAAGCACCTTCCACCGCCAGGTTAGCCGTATTGGCCGAGAACAGAACGCACATTGCCAGTGATGTAAACAGCAATGGGCTCATCCTGATCAGCAGCAGGGCGAAACGGCTCTTGGAAGTAAGCGGAGCGACGATGAACGTCATGATATCCGTCAAAGGTTTATCGCTGGAAATGAAGATCAATACGAAACAGAAAAGAAGTGAAACGACGATCGCCAGCACCGCACGGATGATCGTAAAACGCTGTTCGATCTGGGTCGTTGAGGTATAACCCTTTTTCTTAGCCATTATCTTTCCTCCTCTTCATGCAGTACAGCATTGATTTCTTCGTCCGACATCCTCTTGACACCCAACATGTATTCACCCAGAACACTAGGCGTGACCCCTTGCAGTTCCGGGAAGTAGGCGACGATCTGACCGTCATACATGACGATGATACTGTCGGAAACATTGATCAGCTCATTCAAGTCCGCCGAGAACAGCAGGACAGCCGAATTATATTTGTCTCTTAAGTCGACGATCTTGCGCCTGATCAGATCAGTCGCTCCGACGTCGATGCCTCTGGTCGGATGGCTTGCCACCAGAAGTCTCGGCGTAGAGGAGAACTCCCTTGCCGCAACGACCTTCTGGACGTTACCACCTGAAAGTGTCTTGACCAAAGCATCCGGACCATCACACTTGACGACGAAGTCCTTGATCAGTTCATTCGTCTTTTCGGTGATCTCCTTATGATTCAGGATGCCCTTGTTTGAATATGGTGCATTGAAATAGCGATCGGCCATGACGTTTTCTGCGATCGACTGATTCCTTGAAGCACCATAGATCGTGCGGTCCTCATGCATCATGGAAACCTCCATGGCTCTGATCTTGTCGATACCCTTGCCCGCGATCGACTGTCCATCAATCGTAATGCTTCCATGCTGCAACGGCAGCAGACCGCAGATCGTATCCGAGAGTTCACTCTGGCCGTTACCTTCAACACCGGCAACACCAAGTATCTCTCCCTCTCTGACATCAAACGACAATCCATCGATCGTCTTAACACCGTATTTATCGATATGTTCCAAGTCTCTGACTTTAAGAACTGATTTTCCAACGTTCGGTTTATCCTTCTGAATTTCCAGATCGACATCTCGGCCGACCATCATACGGGAAATATCAGCGATCTCAACATCTTCGATGTTGGCATGACCCGTGACTCTTCCGAGTCTCAGGACCGTGATGCGGTCACAGATCTGCTTGACTTCCTGCAGCTTGTGGCTGATGAAGACGATCGTGAAGCCCTGTTTCTTCAGGTTGATCAGCTGAACGAAAAGTTCCTCCGTCTCCTGAGGTGTCAGGACGGCCGTAGGCTCATCAAGGATCAGGACCTTAACGCCTCTAAGCAGAACCTTCAGGATCTCGACTCGCTGTCTGTAACCGACTGAAAGATCTTTGATCAAAGCGTTTGGATCGACAGGAAGATTGTAACGGGCGGCCGTTTCATTGGTCATTTCGATCGCCTTTTTCTTGTCATAGACGATGCCCTTGGAAGGCTCGGCACCTAAGACCATGTTGTCGGCAACCGACAATGTATCCACCAGCATGAAGTGCTGGTGCACCATACCGATACCTAACTCCAAGGCATGGGTAGGATCAGTGATCTGGACCTCTTTTCCTTCAAAAAGAATACGTCCCTCTTCCGGTCTTTCATGTCCAAACAGAACTTTCATCAAAGTCGTTTTACCGGCACCGTTTTCACCGACCAGGCCATGGATCTCGCCTCTTCTAAGTTCAAGATTGACATCCTTGTTGGCAATGAAACCGTTGCTGTAGATCTTGGTGATATTCTCCATTTTCAGGATGATATCATCATTGTTCAGATTGTTTTTGTTTTCCACATTTGTCATATTCTTTCTCCGAATACGTAAAAAACAAGATAGCCAGTAAACCTGGCTATCTTGTCAAGCATAACAAGAATCAGTAATTAACTGTTTGCAGGGTCAGCCTTTGCTTTTTCAGCCTCTACATATTCAGTCGTAGCACCGACAGCTGTACCGACTTCGATCTTGCCGGCTAACAGGTCAGCGACAACTTCCTCATATCTCTGATAGAGTTCAGGTTTGCCTTCTTTGATCGTCTTGACGAAGACATCAGTCTCGATCATCTCCAGATAACCTGAGTCGAAGTCGAAGGAGTTGTTGGCACCCCAAACGATCGTGCCGTCATAAATGCTCTTTAAGCCATCATAGATAGCGTAACCGAACTGTTTGACAGCTGAAGAAACAGTGTATTCTGCCTGTTCCGGATGGCTGATTGCCAGCTGGCCGGAGTGGTCGGTATCAACACCGAAGGCATATCTCTTGTCTTCGTAAGCAGCCTGACATACACCGAAGGAAGCCGGAGCACAGACACCGAAGCTTACGTCAGCACCGTTGATGTACTGGTCATGAGCCAGGTCATGAGCCTTGCCGGAGTCTTCCCAGTTACCTACATAGGAATACAGGACTTTTACTTCCGGATCAATGTAATGAGCACCCTGGATGTAACCGATGAGGAAGTCATCGATAGCTGTGATCATACCACCGCCAACGAAACCGATGACCTTGTCTTCGTTTGCCAGTTCAAGATCGGATTCAGTCATTAAAGCACCTAAAGCACCGGCTGCGAAAGCCAGAGTGTTCTGCTTGCAGAGGTAAGAAGAAACGTTGTTCTTGATCTCAGGATATGAATCGAAATCGATCGTGCAGTCGAAGACCATGAACTTGATGTCAGGGAAGTCCTGAGCAGCCTGCTCAACATACTCTTCGATTGACCAGTAACCGGTAACGACTACATCGTATTTGCCTGATGAGCACAGTTCAGCCAGTGAAGAAGCTGTATGAGTATCATCATAGTTCAATTCGAATGTGTCAACAGTAGAACCTGTCTCGGCACAGAATTTCTGAATGCCTTCATAAACGAGGTCTTCACATGATAAGCTTCCTAAAGTCTGAGAAACAAACTGTAAGATGCGAAGAGGCTTGCCAGTCAGATCAGTGGTTTCTTCTGTCGGTTCTTCAGCCGGTTCAGTGGAACCGCCGCCGTTTGAACAGCCGACCAGCGAGAAGATCATCAGTACAGCAAGCAAAAGAGTCAAAAGTTTTTTCATAATTCTCCTTTTGGCCAATAGACGTCCCTTGTCTAAACGTCAATTGATCTTTATTTCCTTTCTTAATGAACGACCTTTTTTGTTAGCGCTTTCAAGAGTGCGGAAAATTTTTTGGACAGGATCTTTCAGGATGACAAGTTTCCCTTAGGATCTGATCCGGGGGTCACAAAACGTTATCGTTTCATGATCATCTTCTTTCTCATATTGACGATCTAAAGGTCTAATGATCGTCAGCGCATTATATAGGCCGATAACTCGGCCGCCCAACTATTGAAACAATAGTGCAGACCTGGATTATACTTTTCCGGTATCCGGAAATGTTTCTTATAATCTAATTTTATCACACAATTTTCACATAACAACAGCAACTCATACTATATCTGACAAATAATCATTTATTGTCTGTGTTCGCGATAAGAGATCATCGGTTCTTGCCATGATATAATGTGTTCATGTACCTGCTGACAGGCAAACCGAATACCGGAAAATCCACCGCCATCAAAACACTCATCGAGCTGCTGGGACCGTCACGATGTGACGGCTTCTATACCCAAGAGATCCTTTCGGATAAAGACAGGATCGGTTTTAAAACAATCACCCTTTCCGGAAATGAATTCGTATTTGCCCATATCGATTTTCCTAAGACATTTGCCATCGAAGAATTCGGCGTGGATATCGATGCCTTTGAAAAGATCGCTCTTCAGGCCTTAAACAGCGATAAAAAATATCTCATCATCGACGAGATCGGTCCGATGCAGCTATTTTCGTCTTCATTTCAGGAATTCTTAGGGAAATTATCCGATTCCGATAAGAAAGTCATTGCCACGATCTGTAAAGAAGACAATGAATTTACCGCTTTACTGAAGGAAAGAAATAAAGATCATCTTTTTGAGCTCACAATGGAAAACCGCAACGAAATGCCTTTTATCCTGGCCACTCAACTCAACAAAGACGATCCGCTCTATCTGTCAAAACTGGAATTATCCCAAAAGTATCACCAAGAAAAAGAACGTTTTTCCTATGAACAAGGAAAGATCATCTTAAGATCCACTCACGATATCCGAACCATTGAAAGAATAAACAGCCATTATAAGTGCAGCTGCGATTATTTTCAAGAAAACGATACCTGCAGTCATATCATGGCCGTTATACGCAATTCAATATCCTAAATGTGTCTTCTCAAGACATCCTCCACCAGATCCCAAAATCTTTCCAGATCGATCTTGAGACCGACCGTAACATTCTTATCTAAATGGAAACGATCATTGATATCGCAAACCGTCCGCCCATAGCTGGGCCCTTTTGAAAGATCGATATCCACATGCATCTTTTTAGTCTCATATAATTCCGGTGCCACCAGGTAAGTGACCGCTGTGACATCATGAACCGGACCGGCCGAAAGACCGTTGACCGCTTGGGAATGCAGGGTAAAACTCATGATATCCGCAAACAGCTGTCCGGCTTTATTGCCGATATTGGCCATCCTTTCGATCACCTTTTCATCAGCTAAAGCCGTATTGGTCAGATCCAAAGGCATCATTGCGATCTCCACACCGGAAGAGAAGACGATATGAGCCGCTTCCGGATCGACATAGATGTTGAATTCCGCACTTGGGGTCGAATTGCCGATGCCAACCGCTCCGCCCATCAGTACGATCCTTCTGATCTTCTTTACGATCTCAGGCTCCATCAGCATCGCCATGGCGATATTCGTTAAAGGCCCAACCGGTACCAGTGTGATATCCCCATCACTTTCCATCAGTGTTCTGATCAGATAATTGACCGCGTGTTCATCCTGCGCCTTGATCTTAAGTTCATCAAAGACCGGACCATCCAGACCGCTCTTGCCATGAACATCATCCGCCACTTCCTGGGCCTTGACGATAGGCTTAGCCATGCCGCCATAGACCGGTACATCTAAACCAAGATGTTGTACGACATGAAGCGTATTGGGCAAGGTCTTATCCAGAGTGGAATTTCCCGCAACCACCGTAACTCCCAGCAGTTCAATGTCGGGGTGTTTTGAAGCCACCATCAAAGCGATCGCGTCGTCGTGACCCGTATCGCAATCCAGGATCATTTTTATCTTTTTCATAATTCAATCTCTCTTTCACCTTCATTGTATGAAAGTGTTATCATTAAAAATAGGATATATCTCCTATTTTTATCAATATGAACAGTAAAGATGAAAGCCTCTTAAAAAAGCTTATTCAAAAAGAATCATTCAAAGAATACTTCAGTGAAGATTACGATGAAGGGCTTTCGCTTTTGCGTTTTGATCGTTCGCAAAACATCATCAGACAATCCACTACTCCCGAATATCTCTATTTCATGTGCTTAGGACGCTGCAGGGTCACGGCCTATTCCCAGAATGGCAAGAAAATGGTCCTGTCTGTTCTTAAAGCTCCCTGTCTGATCGGTGAGATCGAACTGATCTCTGAAAGAAGAGCTTTAAGTGTCGATGCCCTGGAAGACTGTCTGATGATCGCCATTCCTTTGCAGCTATACAGGCAGAAACTGCTGAATGATCCCCGTTTTTTAAGAAGACTCTGTCTTTCTCTTAGTGAAAAGGAAGGCAAGGCCATCCTGGCCTACGCTCATAACATCTCATATCCTTTATTGAACAGACTGGCTCGCTTTATTCTCGACAATAAAGAAGGAGATCTTCTCAAAGTCAAAAAAGTCGTCATCGCCGAAACACTCGGTGTTTCCTACCGGCATCTGGAATCCGTGATAAATGAACTGGTCGAAAGAAAGATCCTTGAAAAAAGAAAGCTCACCTATCTCATCAAAGATCTTAAAACGCTTGAGGAACTCTCGCAAGCCATGGATATCGCTATCTAAAAAAGTCCCGCAGGACTTTTTTATCTGATAGCTTTTAATGCCCGCTGACCGATATCATGGCGATAATACTGATTATCGAAATGAACCTGATCGACGACCTTATAAGCGTTTTCGATCGCCTCCTCCAGGCTCTTGCCGATACCGGAACAACCCAATACACGACCACCGTTGGTCAAGAGTTTGCCATCCGCAATCTTAGCACCGGCCACAAAGACCATATTGGATACCTCTTCAGGAATACTGATCTCATAGCCCTTTTCGTAGTTCTCGGGATAACCATCGGAAGCCATGATGACACAAGCGGCATAGCCGTCCATGAACTCAACTTCCGTTTCCGCCAGGGTTCCGTTTGTCGTAGCCTGCATGATCGTTAAGAGATCGCTCTTCAGCAATGGCAGTACGACCTGCGTCTCCGGATCACCGAAACGACTGTTGTATTCAACGACCTTCGGTCCGTCTTTTGTCAACATCAAACCGAAATACAGGCAGCCTTTGAAAGTCCTTCCTTCGGCATTTAAAGCATTTATCGTCGGCAAGAAGATCTTTTCCATGCAGGTATCCGCAACTTCCTTGGTATAGTAAGGATTCGGAGCTATCGTACCCATACCGCCGGTATTGAGTCCTTCATCGTTGTCATGAGCTCGCTTGTGGTCCATCGAAGACACCATCGGCTTGACGACCTTACCATCAGTGAAAGACAATACCGTGATCTCCGGTCCTTCCATGAATTCTTCAATGACGATCTGATTGCCGCTGGCCCCAAACTGCTTATCCAGCATGATGGACCTGACAGCTTCTTTTGCCTCATCTCTGGTCATGGCGATGATGACACCCTTACCTAAAGCCAGACCATCGGCTTTGACGACTGTCGGGATCGGACAGGTTTCCACATATTCCAAAGCCTTATCCGTATCATCAAACGTCTCATATGCCGCCGTCGGGATATTATATTTTTTCATCAGGTTCTTGGAAAAGACCTTGCTTCCTTCCACGATCGCCGCATTGGCCCGCGGTCCAAAAGAGGGAATACCGGCTGCTTCCAAAGCATCCACGGCACCCATGACCAGCGGATCATCCGGTGCTACCACAACATAATCGATTTCGTTTTCCTTGGAAAACTTCACGATCCCCTCGATATCTTTGGCACCGACATCAACACATTTCGCATCAGCAGCGATACCGCCGTTGCCCGGCAAGGCATAGATGATCTCAACTTCAGGATTCTCTTTGATCTTTTTGATAATGGCGTGTTCTCTTCCGCCACTTCCAACTACTGCAACCTTCATTTTTCAACTCCTTTTGTTTACAACTCTATTATAGTAGGTTTATGTGCTATACTGACAGCGAACACGAAAGAAGAAAAGATCATGATCAAAGAAATACTCACTTATGACATTTATTCAGACGATAACCCTGCCGTTCTGCAGGAAAAATGCCGGCTCGTCAACGACTTTCAATCCCAAGAAACAAAACAATGCATCGAAGATCTCAATGATACCCTTGATGAACTGATCAAAACGGAAGGCAACAAACGGGGAGCCATCGGACTCTCCGCCAATCAGATCGGCTACGACCTGGCCATGAGTGCGGTCACTTTAGGCGACCAAAGATATATGCTGATAAACCCGAAGCTGATCAAAGAAAATGGCAAAGAAAGACTCTTCCGCATCGGCTGCTTCAGCCTCTACAAGTACAGAGCCATGGTCAGATACAACGATGAAGTAGTGATCTCCTACTACGATGAAGACGGAAACAAAAAAGAACTGTCTTTACAGGGAGACCGTTCCTGCGTCGTTCAGCACGAGATGGACCATCTGGTCGGTGATCTGCTTTTTGAAAGACTTGAGCACAAAAAAGAAGATCTCTTCGTGCCTAGAGAGTCCTTATATAAAGACGGAAGCATCCCGCCTGAAAACCACGGTCCTCTTTTTGAAGAAAACAGGAAAAAGGGTCTCAACAAAGTCATGGATGCTCCGACATACTACAGTTCTTTATTCAACGACTACAGCGACTATGTCTCCTTGACTGAAAAAACAGCCAAAGAAAGAAAAGAACTCCTCGATATGATCATCAGGCATACGCCAGCTAATGCCAGGATCCTGGAAGCGGATGAATCGACCTCCGTTTTATCCGTTTATCTAAACAAAAACGGATATCGCAATGACGCCTGCATCTTTGATCCGGATATGAAAGATCTCGATGAAAGAATCAATGCCCAAAACAAGACAGCCGTTAATTATCATTCAGGAAACATCACACGGCTTCCTTTCAGCGACAAAACTTTTGAAACTATCTTCTCCTATGGGATCCTGGAAACACTTGATGACGAAAAGCTTTCTCTCGCCTTGAAAGAAGGTCTCAGAATCGCGGACATCTATATATTTGAAGTACCGACTATTGATTTCTCGGGCAACACCTTAAAAGGAAACGAAAGATTAAGAGACAGGGAAAGCTGGGAAAATCAGCTGTCACAAATGTCCCTAAAGATCATTGAAGTCAAAGAAAAAGACGGCTTCCTGATCTTTGCGGTCAAATCTGAGTAAATATGAAACGGGAGGCAAATGCCTCCCGCTATTTTGATCCTATTGTATATTTACTATTTGATCTTCGACATGAAACGTTTGACGTTTTTCACATCGACCGGATTTTCAACGATATGATCCTTCTTCAATGAACTGCCTACGATCGCGCCATTGATATAAGGCAGATATTCGTTGACATTCTTCTCGTTGATGCCGCTGCCTAAGAAGACCGGTAAACCCTTGGCATGTTTGTTGACCAGTTTGACATCCTCGACGCTAGGATTGACACCGGTAGTGATACCGGTCACGATGATACCATCGACTCCACCTTCGATCAAAGATTCGATCGTGAAATCAAGAGGCTGTTCAGCTAATGGGAAAGTATGTTTGACATTGGCATCGGCCAGGATCATGATGTCCTTGTTGTAATGAGCCTTAAGTCTCATCAGTTTAGGTCCGGCCGCAATAAACAGACCGTTGGGACCGATCCTGTTTTCCGCAAAGACCTCGCATCTTAAGAAATCGACGTCGTTGCAATAGGCGACCGCCCATTCCGTTTCCACATCATTGAATTGATAGTTGATACCGACCGGAAGTTTCGTCTCCCTGCGGATCCTGGCGACCATCGTCGCAAAAGCGATCTTATTGATCGGTTCATTTTCGGCGGCATAAGGCACATCACCGAAGTTCTCGATGATCAGTGCTCCCGCACCGCCCTTCTCCAAAGCACGAAGATCCTTTAAGGCGGCTTCATAGACGGCTTCCATATCTCCCTTGTAAGCCGGTGAGCCCGGTAAAGGAAGCAGGTGTACCATACCGATGATTACTTTTTCATTTTTCAGTTTTTCTCTTAAAGCGTTCATATTCGACTCCTTGTTACTCTATCTTTAGTATAAATGAATTTTAAGCGATTCATTCAGCTATCTGTCCGTTGATGCAGATCCGCATCTCTTTTGACCATTTATTCTTGATGATCTTCAGATCTCCGTTTTCGTATTCCGCATCATATTCGCACTTATCTCTTCTCAGCCAGAAATCGCCATAGGAAACATAATCACTCAACAAGACTCCTTTGGCTGAAACATATTCGATGAGTTTCGGATAGACTTCTTTGGCATAAAGCCCGAAATACTGCGGATGGCAGAAAAACAGCAGAGGCTGGTCTCTTTCCAGTTTAAGATCGATCTGTTTCTTATATGCTTCCAGGATCTCTTCAGCGCTTGGTGCATCTTTTCCTTCTTCCTCCCTGATGCCCATCAGACGGCAGACATTGAAGCCATCGCAGGGTATCTGTAAAGGTCCTTCCTGTACGCCTTCGCAATAGGGGAAATAAGGATGATCATCGATAGCGTAACCGAAATCCCGGCTATGTACATAACCCATATCCTTTAAAGCTCTGCCCAACTCCAGGCAATACATCCCCCTGGGTGCCGCATAGCTTTTTACATATTCAAATCCTAACGACTTCATCCATGTATCGAATAAAACAAGATCTTCCACATTCTCTTCATAGGAATCCTTGCCATTGTGGATAGCCCCATGGGAAGCGATGATATTATGTTTTGAGATCCTTGAGAGCTTATCTTCCAGCTGATCCTCATTCTCACACAACTGTTTATTGATATAGAAAACCAATTTGGTGTTCGTCTTTTCCGATACTTCGATCAGATCATTAACGCCCCTGGTCAATAAACCATCGCCATCAATACTGTAGGCGAAAATGCTTTTCGCTCCATCGGGATAATAGTACAAAGAAAGATAGGGATGGCCGGAAAGGTTCATGGCCTCCCTCAGGATATCTCTTAAAGCTCTGCCGACTTTGGCCTTGTCGATCGAAGAAACCCGCTCATCATAGTCCAGAACATCGCTGGTCTTTCTTAAGTCACTTCCTTCATATGTCAGGATCTCAGTTAAAGGTATTCCTGAATAGATGATGGTCCCCTTGCCGTATTTCTTATACAGGAAAACCGGATAGAAACCTGGTCTTCTATTGTCCTTGATGCTGCGGTTTTCATGCAAAGTAAACTCCCCTTTGCCGCTTCCTGAAAAAACGGATACCGTAGAACGGATCCTTGCTTTGCCCATATTGAAGACAGACAGATCGATGTATTCGATCCCGGCTTTGCATTTAAAGCCCGCATCAAAAGAAAAAGTCTTTCGCGTAGCGCCGGACACGACAGCGATACCGCCATCCTCTACAAAGTCGTATGCCCAATCCGGAAAGTCTTTCTCAAAACAGGCGACCGGAAGATATTCTCTATGATCAGATAGCACATAAAGGGTCTTTTGTTGTCTTAACAGCTGCTCAAAACCGCCAGTGTTATCTTCACTTTGATAGACAAGAAAAGCAGGTCTCATTCTTTCTTATCCTCCTTTAAGGCGTTATATAAGTAAGACAAGGAATTGGTCAGGCTGAAGGCGGCACCGACATATCCTTTGATCGCAAAATTATAGATCGTCCAGCACAGCGATGAAAAGGAACAGGCCAGCCTGATCTGCTTGGTAGTGGCCTTTTTTGACAATATGAATAAAGACTGGGAGACGTTGGCCATGATCGCCAGAAGACCCAGGAAACCGTTATTGTTGAAAAGAAAGCCGAATATGATGGCCGAACTGATAAAGATATAGGAAATAAAACGGCTGCCGATATTATTGATGGAAAGGATGTTTCTGATGATGCCTAAAACACCCATCACCACGCCGCTGTAACCTTTCAATAGAAAACTGGAAACGGAAGTTAAAGCCATGCATACGATCTGAAAGATCAGGATGTCACGCTTGTTTTTGCGACTTGAAGCCACAAAAAGCATGCTTTCGCCGATAAAAGTCAGTATATTAGCTAGTAATACGTTATCCACGATTTCACTATATCACAATAATATCTCTCAGCCGGAATTATCAGTTAAACGATCGATAATTCGATAATCTCGTCCTTGGCTGCAGTTTCTTTCATGCAGTGCATGCGAAAGCTTTATCATCTGTTAGCAAAATAAATACGATCTGTGTATATCTCAAATTTGGCACACAAATGTGCCAAATCTTTTTGTATGAAGATCAGAGATAAAACCATCTGATTCTTTTATAGTTTCTGGATGATAACTTTCCTATGAATTTCTTTGTCAGTTCTTAAACAAGGTCCTTGTGTACCAATTTTGATTTTTTACGCATGCGTTAAAAATCAGCAAATCAGAAAACAGCCGGCATATTTTATGTAAGTAGGTTAATTAGAAACTATAAACTCCTTGAAACAAGCTCCGGATCATCGATCGCGTTATCCAGTAATCTGCTTAAGAAACCGGTATACCCTTTGCCGGTAGCCTTGGCTTTAGCCAGTGTTTTTGGGGATATTCTTAACGAAATGAGAGGTTTGTTGTTTTTTGCTCTTTTTTGTCTGGCCAATTCAGCCATTTCTGCATATTGTTCAAGTGTAAGTTCCGGTGCATCTTCATCAGGAGTTATTGTTTTTTTGGAAGCAGCTTCTATTTCTCTGATCTGTTTTTCTGTGGGCTTTTGCCCTTTCTTGATAACCATACGAACATCTTTAGTATTCTCCATAGTATATCTTCTTTCTATCGGCGTAGCCATACGTGCCGAAATGAGCCTTGTTACCTCATTCTCATTGTGTAAACTACATACAGTATTCCCTGAACGCATCCTAAAGCAACCCATCTATCTTCTTCAATACTGTGAATCTTGTCATAATATTCAATCCTATCTTCATCAGCAAAAAACCAGAGCAGCTGTTTCAAAACTAATCCCACGCTTCTGAATGTTGATCTTATTCTTGTTATCATCCCATTCGACAATTATTTCATCAATCACAGTATTTATACATAAAGTATAACATTTTGTATTACATTTTTCAATTTACAAAAGAATTTCAATCGAATAAATAAACATATCTTTAAATGATTCGGAAATGATTCATTTGAGCCAAATCAAGGCAATAATCTACATTATCCTTTATACTTAAAACATGAAGAACGTCATCTTAATGATCTTAAAGATAATACTGTTCCTTTTGTCATTGACATTTCTGGAACTCAACCGCAACACGATCTTAGGCTGGATAGCTGCGATCGTCTTATTTATCATCTATTTCTATCTGAGCAGGACTTACGCCAAAAACATCTTTCATGGCTTCCTGTTTCTGCTGGGCTATCTGCTGGTTTTTGCCCTGATAGTTTATATCAGCTGGCCACCGATCAGAAATGTCCCTGCTGTGACCAATAAGAATCCCCAAAAGACTGAGGTCTATAATACTGCCTATGGCCAGGTACAAGGCGTTTTAAATAAAGACGAATCCGTCGAAGTCTTCGCCGGTATCCCCTTTGCCAAACCACCGATAGGCCAACTGAGATGGAAGGCACCTGAAGATCCCGAAAGCTGGGATGGGGTTTTATTCGCAGATCACTTCGCTCCCATGAGTATGCAGGAAACAAGCCCGCCTATCTACGATTCACTCACTCAGATCATCGGCTATCACGACTACAAGATCTCTTTAGATGACAATTACAGGCCACCCGTTTCCGAAGACAGTCTCTATCTCAATATCTGGAAACCGGCTGATGCTTCTGAAAAACTGCCGGTCATGGTCTATATCCACGGCGGTTCCCTGGAATCGGGTCAGCCCTGGTACGCCGACTACAACGGCGAAAAGATGGCATCAAAGGGTATGATCTTCGTCACCATCACTTACCGTTTAGGCGTCTTCGGCTTCTATGGTGATGAACAGCTTTGCAAAGAATCAGGCAATATCACTACCGGCAACTACGGTTTTCTGGATATGATCAAAGCCCTTGAGTGGGTCAAAGAAAACATCGATGTTTTCGGCGGTGATCCCGATAACATCACGGTAGCCGGCGAATCAGCCGGTTCAGCAGCCGTCTCCGCCTTATGTACTTCGCCTTTGGCCTCCGGATTATTTGAAAGGGTCATCCTGGAAAGCTCGACACTCGATTCACCTAAACCTCCTCACTCCTATCGCAGCTATGAACAGACGCTGGAAGCAGGAAAAAAGACCAGAGAGAATTACGGTGTTAACAGTATTGAAGAACTTAGGCTTATCCCTGCCGAAGAGCTCGTCAAGCAAGTCTCCCTTCACCATCACATTACCGTGGATGGCTACAGTCTGCTTGAAGATCCCTATCTTTCCTACAAGAAAGGTATCCACAATGAAAAAGCCATCCTGCATGGCTACAACAGCGAAGAAAGCGGACCCTTTATCCTGTTTTCCAAAACGACATTAAAGAACTACGAAGAAAAGATCAGCCGCTACTTCGGTGATTATACCGGCAGAGTCCTTGAAATCTTTGATGCCAAAACGGATGAAGAAGCCGCCAAGTACTGGGCTCAGATCTATGGCGATGTCTTCTTCACCTACTCTCATTACTGTCTCAACCGTCTGGCCAATGAAAACGGAATACCCGTCTATGAATACTTCTTTTCCAAAAACAACGGCCGCCTTGGTTCCTGGCATTCCGGCGAAGAGATCTACGCTTATGACAATATCCCCGCCTCATCGAAACTCTTTGATGAAAAAGATCGAAATTTATCTAAGCTCATGTCCTCCTACTGGTACGAGTTTGCTTTAAAAGGCGATCCCAATGTCCAAGGACTGGAGACATGGCCGATCAATAAAGACAATGAAACCCTGCTGGAACTGGGTGAAGAAGTAAGGATCACCAATGAAAGATCCCAAAAGCTTTACGATATCATGGATGAGATGTACGGCTGGAAGTGAACCTCCCATAAGCTAAAGACTTATGGGCTTCTTAAGAAGTTTGCTTTTATGTTTCCACCTGTTTTATCAGGTAAGCCTTATTCTTAACGGGCTGTCCACCTGCCCTCTACCGTATAGGACATTTATGTCCGCAACGC
>JAFRIG010000035.1 GCA_017432895.1 Erysipelotrichaceae bacterium
ACAGGCATATCGCATTCAAATTCATTCAGATCGTTTATCAGGTACTCTTTCTCATTTTCCAGGAAAGAAGGTACCCATTTCTTTTTTCGCATTCGCATAAATCTATTATAATACGAATAGGAAAATCAGGAATAAGTATGGAGGCTCCCAATGAATAAAGAAAGAATCAGTAATGTCTTAACTAAACTCGATGGTGTCGATGCCGTTTTGGTCTGTGACCCGATCGCCATCTATTATCTCTGCGGCAAGATGCTGCATGCGGGCGAAAGATTTTTAGGACTGCTTTTAAAAAGAGACAAGGAACCTGTTCTCTTCCTCAATATCCTCTTCCCGCTTAAGCAGATCGAAGGCGTAAAGATCGTCAACTACGCCGATGGCGATGATCTTTGTGCGATGTTAAGCGAATATATCAAGGCTGATGAAGTTTTAGGTATCGACAAGACCATGCAGGCCCGTTTCCTTCTGCCGATGCAGAAATACGGTCTGGCCAAAGACTATGTCGACGGTTCACTGGCTGTCGATAAGACCAGAGCAGTCAAGGACGAGGAAGAACTGGCATATTTACGCAAATCCTCGCAGATCAACGATATGGCCATGGCCAGATTCAAAGCCCTGATCCATGAAGGCGTCAGCGAAAAGGAAGTAGCCGATCAGACGCTGGCGATATACAAGGAACTGGGAGCCGAAGGTTTCTCCTTCCCTTCCATCGTCGCTTTCGGCAAAAACAGCGCCGATCCTCACCACATGCCGGATGATACGATACTCAAGGAAGGCGATGCGGTACTCTTCGATGTCGGCTGTACCTATAAAGGCTACTGTTCGGATATGACCAGGACCTTCTTCTATAAACATGCCCCCGAAGGCAAGCGCAAGGAAGTCTATGAGCTGGTCCGCAAGGCCAATGAAGAAGCCACCAAAAAAGTCAAAGAAGGCGTCAGGCTTTGCGATATCGACAAAGTCGCCCGTGACATCATCACCGATGGCGGCTATGGTCCCTACTTCACCCATCGACTCGGTCACTTCATCGGCATCGAAGACCACGAATATGGCGATGTCTCAGCCGCCTTCAAAGATCTGACTGAAGTCAATAACGTCTTTTCCATTGAACCGGGCATCTACGACCCTGAAACGCTGGGCTGCCGCATTGAAGACCTGGTCGTGGTAACTAAGGACAGTTGCGAAGTATTAAACAGCTATCCTCACGATATCGAGATTATCGAATAAAAACACTCTACAAAAAAATGACGATGTACTCACATCGTCATTTTTCATTTAGTCTTTCTTGCCGAAGAATCTGATCTCGCCTTTGGCCTTCTTTTCTTCTTTAGGCTCTTCAGCGTTTTCTTCCTTCTTGGCTTCTTTTTTATTGTTGTTCTTGTTACTGTTGTCTTTCTTGTTCTGCTTCTCCGGTTTAGGCAGCAGATCCTTGGCGGAAACGTTAACCCTGCCCTTTTCGTCGATTTCGACGACCTTGACCTGGATCTTGTCGCCGATCTTCAGAACATCTTCCGGCTTGTCGACTCTTTCATGTTTGATCTTGGAAACATGAAGCAGTGCATCCGTACCCTTGAACAGTTCAACGAAAGCGCCGAACTTCTCGAGTCTGACGACTGTTGCATCATAGATCTCACCGACCTTGGCTTCCCTGATGATGTCATCGATCATGGCCTTGGCCTTGTCGATGGCTTCCTTGGAAGTGTGGTAGATGACGACCTTGCCGTCGTCGTCGATGTCGATCTTGACATCATCGCACTTCTCAATGATATCGTTGATGACCTTGCCGCCCGTACCGATGACTTCTCTGATCTTGTCGGTCGGGATCATGAACGTCAGCATCTTCGGAGCATACTGGCTGACTTCCTTGCGCGGTTCAGCGATGGCTTCAGCCATGTTGTCCAAGATCTCCATACGGCCCTTGTGAGCCTGCGCGAGAGCTTCCTTGAAGACTTCTCTGGTGATACCCTTGCACTTGATATCCATCTGTAAGGCCGTGATACCTTCTCTTGTGCCGGCGACTTTGAAGTCCATATCGCCATAGTGGTCTTCCATACCCTGGATATCGGTCAGGATCGAATAGTTTTCACCGGTCGTGATCAGACCCATAGCCACACCGGCTACCGGAGCCTTGATCGGAACACCGGCTGCCATCAAAGACATTGAACCCGCACAAATCGAAGCCTGAGAGCTCGAACCGTTGGATTCCACGACTTCGGCGACCGTTCTGATCGCATACGGGAATTCTTCTTCACTAGGTAAAACCTGCAGCAGTGCTCTTTCGCCTAAGGCGCCATGGCCGATCTCTCTTCTGCCCGGAGAACCCATACGTCCGACTTCACCGACACAATAAGGCGGGAAGTTGTACTGATGCATGAAACGCTTCTCTTCGACATCCGTCAGGTCGTCGATGATCTGGTTGTCGCCTAAAGGACCTAAGGTCGTAACGGAGATGACCTGGGTCTGGCCACGGGTAAACATGGCGGAACCATGAACTCTGGGCAGCAGATCGACTTGCGAATTCAAAGGTCTGATCTCATCAAGTGCACGGCCGTCCGGTCTGATCTTCTCATCCGAGATCAGTCTTCTGACTTCCTCAGCGATGATGGAAGTGCAGTATTCATTGGCCTGCTTGACCAGCTTATCGGCTTCCTTTTCACTCAGTTCGCTGTCGTTAGCGAAGTGTTCCTTCATCTCATTGGTGATGGATTCCTGAGCGGCATATGATTCCAGCTTATCGTGGATGGAAACGGCCTGTTCAAGTCTGAGCTTGCCATTGGCATTGACATAGTCCTTGACTCTCTCATCGATCTCATAAAGGACGACTTCCATTTTCTCTTTGCCGACCTTGGCAATGATCTTTTCTTCCAGTTCACACAGTTCTCTGACCTTCTCGTGACCGAACATCAGCGCATCGAGCATCAGTTCTTCGCTGACCTCATGAGCACCGGCTTCAACCATGTTCAAAGCTTCCTTAGTACCGGCAACAGTCAGATCGATCAAAGATCTGGAAGTCTGTTCGACAGTCGGATTGACGACAAATTCGCCATCAACATAACCGACTTTAACACCGGCGATCGGGCCATCGAACGGAATATTGGAGATGCAGATCGCCAGCGAAGCACCCAGCATTGCCGCCATTTCCGGCGAACAGTCGGTATCGGTCGATAAAACGGTGTTTACGACCTGGACTTCATTACGGAAACCTTCGGCGAATAATGGACGGATCGGTCTGTCGATCAGTCTGGCAGTGAGTGTTGCATGTTCGGAAGGTCTGCCCTCTCTTCTTAAGAATCCACCGGGGATCTTGCCTACCGAATAGAGTTTCTCTTCAAAAGAAACCGTCAATGGGAAAAAATCCGTGTCTTTCGCGACACTTGAAGCACAGGCAGTCGACAACGTAACGGTATCGCCATACCTGACCAGAACAGACCCTCCGGCCTGTTTTGCGATCTCACCGGTCTCGATGCTTAACTTACGACCGTAGAAATCATAATCGAATACTTCTTTCATTCTTTACTTTTCTCTTCTTTCTTATTTTTTCAACCTTTACATTCTAACATAGAAATAACGCAAAAACCTAGAAATCAAGCTTTTTTTCGCCCGAAAAAGGAATTATTTCTTTCCTTAAGCCCAACACGGGCAAAACGAAAAAAGAAAATATATTATAATGGATTTATGAAGCTGCATGAGATCGATGTAAAAACATTCAACGACCTGGTCAAAGCGGAACCCGATTCCAGCATCTACCAGACTTCCTACTATGCCGACCATATGGTGTCCAAAGGCTACAGGGCGGTTTTTCTTGAGGTGGTAGATGATAAGGACATCTGTCAGGGACTCAGTGCCCTGCTGTTAAAGAAGGAATCTTTCCTCTCCCGCAGCTTTACGGCCTATGCCCCGTATGGCTTTCTGTTCAATTACTATGACGAGCCTAGCTTCAGAGTCTTCCATGAGATGCTCATGGGCTATCTGAAACAGCAGAAAGTCGGAAAACTAATCATTGAACCGCAGGTCGATGAAGGAAATGCCATGGTCTTAAGGATGCTTAATGACCTGGGTTATCGCAAGGAAAGCGATCTGTCGATCTATGAGGAATATGTTGCCAAACATGAAAACGAAGTCAGCGATCAAAACGTCATCTTAAAGATCCGCAGTGAAGAAGACGGCAAGATCTTCGAAAAACTCAACGAAAACAAAAACAACGACGAAGTTAAGATCTTTAACGACCTCAAGGCTCATGCTTTGGCCTATATTGCGCAACTGGACAGCGTCAAAAGCAAGCGGGCCATCGAAGAAAGCCTGAGTCAACTGGAAGACTTTATTTCAAAACACAAGGATGACTACAAGTTCGTCGAAGAAGTGGCTGACAAGGAAAATGAAGCAGCCAAACTCAAGAAGGTCTACAACAGCATCGTCAGATATGAAAAAGCGGGAAACGAAGATCCCGATGTGGCGGCATATTGTGTTTCCCTATTCTCCGACAAATGCACGATCATGTTCAAAATGAACAGCGACAAGGAAGATTTTTTCCATTGCGAAAAAGAAATTATCGATCAGATTTGTGCAGATTGCCTTAATCGTGGTATTATAAAAGTCGATTCAGGTGAAAAGTTCTGTTACAGCTATGAAAGAAAGCTGTTGGGACGTTTCGCTTTGAAGATCTGATGCCGACTTAGCTCATCCGGTAGAGCAACGCACTCGTAACGCGTAGGTGGTAGGTTCGAGTCCTATAGTCGGCACCATTAAATGATTTCGGGAAAGGCCCTAAAAATGGGGCTTTTTCTTTTAAAACCCTTATTTTAAAGGCTTTTTGACACTTCCTATACTGGTAAATAGCGGTATATACCGGTACCCAAAATGCACGATTTCTGGCACAAATTTGGCACAAAAATGCACTTTTTGGAGAGTTCTGTCACAAATCTGGCACAAAATTGTAACCCTGGCTAACATTTTCAAGTACCTTTTGAGCATAAAAAAAGAGGGAGTTGCCTCCCCTTCTAAAACTTGTGTTTGATTCCGCTTTGTTTCATGATTGCGTTCGCTACATGCCTGGACTTTATTTTGCCATCTACTGGAAAGTTAACTCCGGTTATTGGGCTGTACCAGATATCGTGGTCTCCCTTGCCGTGCCTAACAAAGTAGCAACCGTTCTCCTTCAGCTTGATTCTAACGACCTTTTCAAACTCAGCCATTATGAGATTTGCATTCTTCTTTCAGATGCCACCAAAAGGCTGATCGGCCTTGACAGTCTGTTCATTTCTACAAGTTCAGGAACAGCATTTCTAACCTTGTAAAGCAATTTGTCAAAGCTCTCATCTTCCAACGCAATAGGGATTTCATCATTTATCGCAACCCAAACGTTAGCTTCTTCGTCCCAAAAAAAACGTACAACGTACTCCTTGCCCATAATTACTCCTCCCTTGCATTTATTTTCTACTATCTTTGCCCGTTAGTCAAACAAAAAAAAGAGGGAGTTGCCTCCCCCTAGTTTAGCCTCGTTCCGCACACTGGGCATACGTTTGTACCAGCTGGCACTCTATTGCCACATTTAGGACATGTTGTTGATCTGCCTGTCCGTGAACTCTGACTGCCTTGGCTTAAAGTATTTGAGTATGCCCGAACGAAATTACTATTTAATGATGGCCTGACGTTTCCGATCTGAGAAATCTTAAGGTTCTTTGAAGACATTGGCCCGCTTACCGATACGCCTTTTTTTGTTGAGCTGTGTTCTGACTTCTTAGAACTCTTGGACTTGAACAGCGTTTTTGAGTATGCCTCCTGGAAAGCAGTCTGCCCTATCAATTTGTTGTAGACTGACTTGGATAAGCCCATCTCGCTAGGAGCAATGTCATTATCCTTAATATATTTAAGTACATCGTTTAATAACCCCAGCTTCTTGTAGGCATCCGCGACCGCCTGAGCTTTAGAGTTAGCTATCGTCTTGCCATTCTCATCTTTGGTCCCTTCTGCCGTTTTATTGGCAACCTTCAGTGCGTAGCTATCTTCGTCTGAGAGGCCCATAGAATTGACGTGAGCGGTGAACTTGCTGTCGTAGTATGGAGTCAAACAGAGTGTTCTTTCCCTTCGCAGAGAGGCTGGAATTGCTTATGGCGTCGATCGTAGCTTTCGTGTAATCAGCTTTCTCTCCTTCACCCAGATTGGCTTTGATTTCCTTTCTGATGTTGTCGATCTCGCTGTAGGTTTTGAAGTAGGCGTCTTTGTCTTCGTCGGATAAGTTAGCACCTTCAAGTTTCTCTAAGGCTGAGCTGGATGGTTTCACCCAGGATCCCTCATCGTTCTTGTAGTACTGCACTCCCCCAATCGTGGCGTAATCGCCTGTCTTGTCAACCTGGTCGTAATTTGCTAAAGCTGTCCTGGCCAAATCATTGATCTGTTTCTGAATTTCTCTTACCTGTTCATACTTTTCTTTGTTGGATAAAGAACTATCGGATTGGATCGCCCTCTTTTCTCCGTAAAGTTTGCCCATCTTGGAGCCTACAGAATACAGATACTTATTAGCCAATACCTGCTCTTCGGTTGCGTCCTGGCTGTTCGCTAGCTTGTTCACTTCTTCCTTGAGTGAGTAGAATTCGGAAACGTTCCTGTTCTTTAACACTGAGTCGGTAGTGAACTTATCCAGCCACGGCGAAGCTAAGCCTTTTAATACCGGGTTGTTAATTCCTACATCTGTTTTCTGCGTAATCATCGGCAATCCTAAATCACCAATTGCGCCAGAGTATTGATCCAGCACGTAGTTGATTTTGTAAGGGCTGAGTTCCAGGAAATCCATACCCGTAGCATCAGCGACTTTCTTGGACAGCTTACCCATTTCGATAGATAAGAGGTCTGTGGTCTCGTCATACTGTTCTGAGTCTGGCACATCCTGAAGTCTTGAAGGCACTAAGTCATCGCCATACCAGGTTTTGTTGTTGTGCGCATCAATCAGCGGTGTTAATAAGAAGTTCTCAGAAGGATTGTTAGGAGCTATGTTATCCATAAAGGACGTGTAGTCATCCAATAAGGCCTCCCAGAGCTTAACTTTGCCCTGCAAGGTATCTACACCGTTCTGCAAGACTGTCTGATAGAACGCCGCTATTCTGCCCTTAGGTATTCTTATAAATTTGCCATCGCCATACTTCATGATGCAGTAGTAGTTTTTCTTAACATAGTCGGATAATTCGTCGTAATCGTCGTCATCCTTCCACATCAAACCATTTAGAACAGCAAGCGGCACACCACCCACTAAAACAGCTTTGGCCATGTAGGTAAGCATACCCTTTGCTCCGCCGTCTTTTGCTTCCTGGATGTTTCTGACCTGCTTGTCGAAACCCTGGATGGAGGCATTTAAGAAAGCACAGCCATTCCTATTTATATATTTAGCCGCATCGCCGCCACGCTTAAAGTTGGTAGTGATCTCGGCCGCATTATACATAGCTTCTTCTACAGATTTGCCATCCTGGATTGAGGCAATGAACTCCGCCAGTCTAGGCGCCATTTCCACCGCTTCGTTCAGGTTGACCACGGCGTTGAACGCTTTAGAGAACGGGTTCTTTCCTTTGACTTTGGAGCTTCCTAATTCGTTGACATAGGTCGTTCCCTTACCACCGTTAGAGATGTACAACTGATACAATTCTCCCTTCTGAGCGATCTGACCCCACGCTTCTGCGTAAGCCCTTGGGAATTCCTTGATGTATTTGGTGTTGAATACCGCATCCTGAATGTCCTTAATACCGTTGGTAATCATGAACATCGGGTTCCAGCCAGTGATAAGGTTACGTCTGAATTCGTTGATAGTTTGTATCGGTGCGATATCAGGCAAGCCAAACGGGTTCTGGACCGGAGCTAAGGAGTTGTACAGATCTTCGTCGATAGGAATTGAATACTTCTTCCCGTCTCTGTAGGCGTACATTCGTAAGCGCCCAATAATCCGTACCTTGAAGATCTCTTTAGGTATTTTAGAGAATTTAGGTAAGAGTATTTAGATTCTTTAGAATGTTGAGGGTAGCAGAATATGCTAGAAAAAGATAACGATCTGTCGGTTGCCGTTTCCGAAGAAATAAAGCCTGTTAAAGCCAAGGATCTCAGACGTGCCAGATGGGCAGAGATCATAAGCAGATGCAAAAAGGAAACAGTAATCGCCCAATAATCCGTACCTGTGAATAATAAAACGCATAGTCCATAATAGAAGTTTTAAAGTTTCTGTCATGCAGCTATGCGTTTTCTTCTTCTGTCTTTTGTTTTCTTAATTGCGAGGGAAGCTCATCTGACCA
>JAFRIG010000036.1 GCA_017432895.1 Erysipelotrichaceae bacterium
CAAAGAAAATATCACACAAAACAGAAACAATAAAAAGACCGGCAACCCGAAAGAATCGATCAGTACCGATATCATACTTGGAGGGTATCATCTTTTGTTGTTATGCTGTATGTGGTACTAATTTTAGAAGGAACTAAGGTTTAAGATCTTTTAATCAGAAAAACATTAAGATTTCTTTCTAAAATAGATCGCCAAAGCGATACAGATCACGATACCGATGAGATAAGGAATACCCGTATAGAAAGCCACCGAAGCCGGAGCACTGTAGCCGGCATACTTTATGCCCCAAAGCATATCGCAATAATTATAGGCAATAACCGCACACATGATATCCGACAGCAAGACCGCCAGGATAAGGAAACAGATATAAAGCTTCTTCATTTCAAAAACCTCCATAAAGATAACTTCTCTTTTATTGTAAACAAGTAAGAATATTTAATAAACCGTTTAGCCTGTAGGAAGAAATGAAAAAGAGCCGTCTATGACAACGGCTCAGATATTATTGATCGTTTCTTTTGACGACATAGTTTCCATCTTCCACATCCACCAGGATCTTCTTGGCATCATAGTTCTCCAACAGATACCTGGCGATCAGAGATTCGATAGCCCTTTGAATATGACGTTTCATCGGTCTGGCTCCATAGGTCTCATCAAAACCGCATTCAACGATCTTTTCCATCGCAGCAGAAGAAACTTCAAGTTCGACATCCGATTCCAGCAGCCTCTTCTTGAGGATGTTGAGGAACTTTTCGGCCACCTTTTTGATCATTTCCTTATCCAGCGGATCGAAGATGATGATCTCATCGATTCGATTGATGAATTCCGGCTTGAAAGTCAGCTTGACGATCTCTTCATAATCCTTGCGCTTTTGTTCAACATCTTCTTCAAAAGCATATTGTGAACCCAGATTGGAAGTCATGATGATGATCGTATTCTTGAAATCGACCGTCACACCCTTGGAATCGGTGATCCTGCCGTCATCCAGGATCTGTAACAGGATATTGAAGACATCCGGATGGGCTTTTTCGATCTCGTCCAGCAAGACGATCGAATAAGGCTTTCTGCGTACGGCTTCCGTGAGCTGACCGCCCTCTTCATAACCGACGTAGCCGGGAGGTGCACCGATCAGACGGGACACCGAGAACTTCTCCATATATTCCGACATATCGATCCTGACGATTTTGGATTCATCATCGAAAAGCTGTTCGGCCAAAGCCTTGGCGACTTCCGTCTTACCGACACCCGTTGGACCCAGAAACATGAAAGAACCGATCGGGCGATTGGTATCGGAGACCTGAGCCTTTGACCTTAAAATGGCATCCGAAACCAGATTCAGAGCTTCATCCTGACCTACGACTCTTTCCGCGAGCTTCTCTTTCAGTTTCAAGAGTTTCTCCCTTTCGGAAGACATCAGTTTGGAGACATCGATGTGGGTCCACTTGGCCACGACTTTGGCGATGGACTGTTCATCGACCACTTCCGACAACATCCTCTCTTCATCTTCGATCGAAAGTTCGTTGATCGTCTTTTCCAGCATCGGGATCGTCTCGTATTGCAGCTTGGAAGCCTTCTCGTAGTCGGCATTGTTCTGGGCTTCGGACATCTCAAGTTTTGCCTTCTCCAGCTGTTCCTTGATCTGTTTGATCTTGCCCAGATCGTCCTTTTCCTTGAGCCAGCGGGCATCCAGGACCTTCTTCTTTTCTTTCAGTTCTTCCAGATCCCTGTCCAGTTCTTCCAGACGCTTCTTGGCCTTTTCATCTTCCGTTTCCTTCTTCAAAGAGACTTTCTCGATCTCCAGAGTGTCGATCTTTCGGCTCAACTCATCGAGTTCTACCGGTTTGGAATCCATTTCGACCCTGGTCGAGGCACAGGCCTCATCGATCAGATCGATGGCCTTATCCGGCAGGAAACGATCGGAGATATAGCGGTTGGATAAGGACGCAGCCGCAATGATCGCATCGTCCTTGATCTTGACACCATGGTGGGCTTCAAAACGGTCTTTGAGACCTCTCAGGATCGAGACTGTCTCTTCGACGCTTGGCTCATCGACCGATACTTTCTGGAACCTTCTTTCCAAAGCGGAATCCTTTTCGATGTATTTGCGATACTCATCGAAAGTCGTCGCCCCGATACATCTGAGTTCTCCCCTTGCCAGCATCGGCTTAAGCAGGTTGGCCGCATCCATGGCCCCTTCCGACTTGCCGGCACCGACCAGATTGTGAATCTCATCGATAAAAAGGATGATCCTGCCATCGGCGTTTTCGATCTCTTTCAAAACGGCCTTGAGACGTTCCTCGAATTCGCCTCTGTATTTGGCTCCGGCGATCAGTGAACCCATATCCAGCTCGATCAGATCCTTATCCTTAAGCCCTAAAGGTACATCGTTGTTGAAGATACGCCAGGCCAGGCCTTCGACGATCGCCGTCTTACCAACGCCTGGTTCGCCGATCAAAACCGGATTGTTTTTGGTCTTGCGGGAAAGGATCTCGATCACCCTTCTGATCTCATCGTCACGGCCGATGACCGGGTCGATCTTGCCGTTGCGGACATCGTCGACCAGATTGCGTCCGTATTTCTTCAAAGGATTGAGATTGTTTTCATCTTCTTTATTGTTGATCATCGTAGCACCCCTTTCCATACTGTAGCGGTCTTCGATATCATTGCGTGAGAAACGGCAATATTTGCGCAGTTCCTCACAGACCGCGGAATTATTGAACAGGACAGCGATAAACATATCGAACATGGAGATATATTTGTCTTTGCGCTGTCTTGATTTGTTTAAAGCTTCATTATAGGCGACCGCCACATAGCGGTTGACGGTAGGTTCCTGGGTGGAATCGGAACTTGGCAGCTTGCTCAGATAGGAATCGTTGACGGCTTTGAGCCGGTTGACATCGCAATGAAAGCTGTTCAACAGTTCGACGATATCATCCGTATTTAGGAATGCCGCCATCAGATGTTCACTGGTGAGTTCGGGATGGTTGTTCTCTTTACAGATGGTAAGAGCTTCCATCAGGATCTGCTGCAGTTTTTCCGTCATGATCTCAGGATTCATAGTACACCTCCTTTAGCACTTTTATCTTGCGAGTGCTAATCATCATCAAATATTTAAGTAGGTCGCCCTACTTAAATGATTTCTTGAATTTTTCAAAGACGCTTTCTTTCTTGCGATTCGCAATTTTTTCGTAAAGCTCTTTTTCTTCCCGGCTGAGTTTCTTCGGGATCTCGATCCGTACTTCGACATACTGGTCACCGACATTCTTGGTCCTCAAGTCCTTGATGCCATAGCCTTTGATGCGAAGCTGCTGACCGGGTTGGGTACCCGCAGGGATAGTCAGTTCGACATCGCCATAGGCGGTCGGCACATCCACCACCGTGCCAAGGGTCGCATCGACCGCGGAGATCGGCACTTCGATGTGGATATTGTTGCCTTCCCTGATGAAGTACTTATGCGGTCTGACTCTGACTTCGATATAAAGGTCACCATTGGGACCGCCGTTTTCACCGCGCTGGCCATAACCCGCCAGCCGGACCTGCTGACCGGAACTGATGCCGGCCGGGATCGTGACTTCGACCTGTTCCTTGACGGTGTTATAACCTTTGCCACCGCAATGCGGACAGATCTTCTTGACCCGCTTGCCGCTGCCTTGACAATCCGGGCAGACCGACTGCTGCTGTACGACACCAAACGGCGTTCGGGATTGTCTTACGACTCTACCGGAACCCCGACAGGTCGGACAGGTCTCGATATCCGACTTGGTCGCTGCACCCGTACCGTCACAATAGGTACAGGTCTTATCGACCGTCAGATTGATCATCCTGTCGACGCCATGTACGGCATCCAGAAAATCGATATCCAGACTCATGTAGCGGTTGTCGCCTTTGATCGGACCGCTGCGGCGGCTTGAAGAAGAACCGCCGAAGTTGAAGCCGGAGAATCCTCCCATCCCTGAGAAGAAGTCTGAGAAGATATCTCCGAGATCATCCATATTCATGCCGCCAAAGCCCGAAGAATAGCCGCCACCTGTAAATCCATCCATGCCCGCATGACCGAACTGGTCGTACGTAGCCTTCTTTTGCGGATCGGAGAGGACTTCATAAGCCTCATTGATCTCTTTAAATTTCGCTTCGGCATCCGGAGCTTTGTTGACATCCGGGTGATATTGTTTAGCCAACTTGCGGTAAGCTTTTTTTATTTCATCTTCGCTGGCAGATCTTGATACGCCAAGCACCTCATAATAATCGCGTTTGTCAGCCATAATACCTCCCTTTCTATTTAATGCTTGTTATGAAATTAATTACTTAGTCTTGAAATCGGCATCGACGACATCATCGTTGTTGTTATTGTTGTTGCCGCCAAAACCGTTGTTGTTGAAGCCGGCGTTAGGATCGCCATAGGCCTGCTGGCCCTGAGCCTGCTGCTGATACATGGCTTCCGCCATCGCCTGAGCAGCCTTCTCGAGTTCATCGAGCTTGGACTTGAGATGATCGTAGTCGTTGTTGTCGATCATCGTCTGCAGCTCATCTCTTAAAGCCTTGACCTGAGCCTTCTGATCCTCGGTAACGTTGGCGTTATCGGTCTCCAGCTGCTGGTCGATCTGTGCGATGAAGCCTTCAGCCTTATTCCTGAGTTCGATCTCTTCCCTTCTCTTGTCATCAGCCGCCTTGTTTTCTTCAGCCTCTCTGACCATCTTGTCGATCTCTTCATCGGACAAGCCGGAAGAATTGGTGATCGTGTTCTCCTGTTTCTTGTTGGTGCCCTTATCAAGAGCGGAAACA
>JAFRIG010000037.1 GCA_017432895.1 Erysipelotrichaceae bacterium
ATGACAGAGTCAAAGTCTGTTGCCTTACCACTTGGCTACATCCCAAAGTGGTGGAGAGGGGCAGATTCGAACTGTCGAACTCGTAGAGAGCTGATTTACAGTCAGCCGCGTTTAGCCACTTCGCTACCTCTCCACAGGCTATAACTACGTTCACCCAACTTTGTGAACGCTTAAAAATAATATCATAAAAAACCGCCTAATGCAATAGCATCACATGAAAGAAAATGGCAGAAAAAGCAGAAAAAGAATGAGCTTGCGCTCATTCCACTTTCTGCAGATCAAGATAGAGATTATCTCTTGATTTGGAAGCCACCTTGTTGGCCTTTTTGAAACGCTTGATGGCATCATGCGGTTCATAGCGGTTGGTGTTTTCCGTCATCAGATAGGCGATGACCTGCAAACATGTCAGTTTGTACAGCACCGAGGTGTACTGACAGGTGCTTTCACTTGTTTCAAAGCGATGATCCTTGTGTATCCTTTCATCATTAGTCAAAACATAGACTTTAGAAGTGATGTCTTCAAGGGCTTTTGCGATATTTATCATCCTGTCACTGGCTTTGTCATTGCCGTTAGTGACGATGAGGATCAGATCTTCCGGCTTGGAAGGATAGATGGGTCCATGCAGGAATTCTTCGGCTTCGTAGGCAAAGGCATCGATGCAACAGGTCTCGGCGATCTTCAAGGCTCCTTCGGTCACGACGCCAAAGCCCGGTCCGGATGACAAGAGAATGACTCTGGAAGGACAGATGAAATCGGCTTTGTTGTTTTCAAAGACTTCGATGCTGTTGGCTAACATCTCCGGCTGAATGAGCTGGGTCTTTTTAAGCTGGCCTTTCATCTTTTGATATTTGGTTTCATCGATCTTGCCCATGGCTTTGGCCAGTTCGATCGCAAAGCACATCAGGAAGCAGGCCAGAGAACTCACGCCTTTGGTGACGAAACCGACTTTTTCTTCTCCGACTTGCCAGTTTATGGTGAGATCGGCGATGTTTCTCGCATCGCAATCTTCACGGCCGACGATACAGACTGTTTTCTGGCCATTTTCTTTCAAGGCATTTAAAACGGAAAGGATGTTGGTCGAACAGCCCGATTGGGAGATGCAGATGGGCATCATCTTGCCAAGATAGTTAATCTCGTGGTTTTCAAAGGTAAAGGGCGGAGAGAGTTTGACGTCGATATTAAGGACGTGTTTAATAAAGGGAATGGCGATCAATGAGCCGTTATAGGATGAGCCCGAGGCGATGATATATAGACCTTCATAGCCGTTTTTCTGATAAAGATCGACCAGCTGTTTAGTAAATTGATCTGAGTTGTCGATGATCCTGTTTAAAACTTCAGGCGTGTCTTTAATGTAATCCAGCATTGTTTTTTCCATGGTTTCTCCTTTTAAAAAAATGAGATCATATAAATAATCTCATTAACCGATATATTCGATCTCGCTGATCTGTTTGATTCTTCTCTTGTGTCTTTCGCCGTTGGAAAATTCGGTTTTTAAGAAGGCGTCGACAATGTCGTTGGCCAGTTCGTTGGAAACGACGCGGGCTCCGAAACAGAGGATATTGGCATCGTTGTGTTCCCGGCTGAGTCGGGCGGAAGTGGCTTCCGAGCAGCAGCAGGCTCTGATACCTTTGTGTTTGTTGCAGGCGATGGAGATGCCTACGCCGGTACCGCAGATGGCGATGCCCAGGTCGACTTCTTCGTTCTGGATGGCTTTGGCCAGTTTGGAACCGGCTAAAGGGTAGTCGTAGGCATCCGTCGTATCGGTGCCGTAGTTTATTACTTCGTAGCCCTTTTCCTTGAGGTGAGCCAGAACGCTGTTTTTAAGATCGACAGCGGAATGATCGTTTGAGATCCCTACTTTCATATAGTTTCTTCTCCTTTTAACACATAAATAATACCATATTTTGATGCTATAATGAGGTGTATGGGTTTTGAAGTTGAAACATTGAAATTCGAAGGTCCGCTGGACCTGATGCTGCATCTGATCCATGAGAAACAGCTGGATATTTTTGATCTGGATCTGGAGGTCCTGACCGATCAGTATATCGCCTATCTGCATGCGATGGAAGAGCTGCAGCTGGAGGTCGAAAGCGAGTATCTGGTCGAACTGGCCACCTTGGTCGAATACAAGTCGAAGAAGCTTTTGCCCAAAAAGCCTGATGAGAGTGAAGAGGATCTCGAGGATCCCAAGGACAAGCTGGTCAGAAGGCTGCTGGAATATCAGAAGTTCAAAGAAGTATCTCAAACGCTTTACGATTCCTTCGTCGCAAGACAGGATCAGCTTTCCAAGCCCGTTTCTTTTGAAGAGGTGGTCAAACTCAATAAGGACAGCGATCAGAAGATCGAAGGCGATCCCTATGATCTGCTTAAGGCCATGAACAAGGTCCTTAGACGCTTACAGTTATCGCGGCCTTTGGATATCAAGTTTACGCAAAAGGAATTGTCCCCGGAAGACAGGATCTTACAGATCAAGGCCAGACTCAAGGATCTGCCGGAGACTTTCAGCTTTGAAACGCTGATCGAAGACTGCGACAATATCCGGGAATACGTCATCACTTTCATCGCGATCCTGGATATGGCCAAGGACCACTATCTGGCTTTCACGGTCGATGAACAGGACAATATTTGGTTCAGCAGAGGTAGCAACAATGATTGAAGAAATGATCGAAGAAATAGAAGAAAAGCAAGTTCAGGAAGAAAACGAGGAACAGGAAGTATACGAAGAAGTGCCCGTGGAAAAGGACAACTTTTCTCATGGCGATAACGTAAAACAGCCCGACAACATGGAAGCCATCGTCGAAGGGCTGCTGTATATCGTGGGTGAAGACGGGGCCAAGGTGGAACAGCTGGCTTTGGCGATAGACAAGTCACTGGAAGATACCAGGATCATTTTGGAAAACATCCAGGAAAAATATGCCAGTGAGCTTTTCGGCATCGAACTGGTTGCCTACGGTTCGATCTACAAGTTCATTTCCAAGAAGGATGTCTATCCCTATGCTCAGGAGCTTTTTGGTGCCACCAAACAAAACACGCTTTCCCAGGCTGCTTTAGAGACTCTGGCTATCATCGCCTACAAACAGCCGATCACCAGAATCGAGATCGAGGAATTAAGAGGCGTCGGAGCGGAAGTGATGCTTAGAAAACTGCTGGCTCGCAATCTGATCAGAGAAGCCGGACGCTCGGAAGCGGTAGGCCGACCGATCTTATATGAAGTGACCGAAGAGTTTATGGATTCCTTCAAGCTGTATACTTTGAACGAACTGCCCGATCTGCCCGAATACAATCGGGAAGATGATAACGACAACCTGTTTGAATAGAGCTCACAAGAGCTCTTTTCTGATGGCTTCAAGCTGATCTTCGTTAAAGACTTTGAGACCTTTTTGAAGGCACATGGCGGCGAAGATGCCGTTTCCTTCTTTGAGTTTTCCGGAAAAGGAACCGTCATAGATGAGGTCTTTGCCGCAGGAAGGGGAATGTTTTTTGAGGATGATGAAATCGCAGTCTTTGACTTTGTCTAAACAGAGTTTTGAGCCTTCTTTGAGTTTGGCGGTGACATCATTTCCCTGTTTGTCATAGACCTTGTCCGCTTTTATTTCCAATGGTTCATGGGGAATGGGGAAAAGAGCCCTGAATTCAGGACAGATGATGACAAGCTCATGTCCTTCAAGCAGTTTAAGAAGTTCTTCGTTACGTTTATGCGTTCCGTCATAACGAACCCTGTAGCCATACAGACAGGCCGATAAGCCAATTTTCATGATTTCAGTATAGCGTATGGTATGATATTTGTTGGAGGTAAATTGAAATGTCTGAATGTACACATGACTGCAGTACCTGTTCGGCGGATTGCGCTTCCCGAGCACCGGAACCCGTCGTTCCTACTGCTGATACAAAAATAAAAAAGATCATCGGTGTCCTCTCCGGCAAGGGTGGAGTAGGCAAATCAATGGTCTCATCCCTGCTGGCTGTCCAACTGGCTGAACAGGGCTACAGCGTCGGTATCATGGATGCCGATATCACCGGTCCGTCCATTCCGAAGATGTTTGGTTTAAACCAGCAGCTTTATGGTGATGAAGAGGGCATCTTCCCGGCTGTCTCGACATTGGGCATCAAGGTCGTTTCCATCAACATGATGCTGGAAAACGAAGATGATCCTGTCTTATGGCGTGGTCCGATCTTAGGCGGTCTGATCAAGCAGTTTTATACCGAAGTCCATTGGGGCGAACTGGATTATCTGCTTATCGACATGCCTCCCGGAACTTCCGATATCGCGATCTCTGTCATCCAGCAGATCCCGGTCGATCAGTTCGTTATGGTGACGACGCCTTCCAAACTGGTTTCCATGGTCGTCGGCAAGGCCATCAATATGGCCAAGGAAGTAAACAAGCCGATCACGGGTTTAGTCAAGAATATGGCTTATGTCAAGTGCGATGAGTGTGGTCACAGGATCGACATCTATGCCAACGATGAGACAGCGGCTGCAGCGGAAAAATACGGTCTGGACGTCCTGGCGGAACTGCCCATCGATCCTGAACTGGCCAACCTGGCCGATGAAGGAAAGATCGAAGAATACCGGGGTGAACAGCTCAAGGATCTGATCGAAAGACTCAAGTAAGGAATATGATTCCTTACTTTTCTTTTACTATTATAAATATATGTTTAAAAAACTTTTAGATAAACATTGTAAAGTTTCAATCTTGTTTTTTGTCATAGCCATCCTTCTGCAGCTGTTTGTCTGTACAAAAACTGTTATGGCCATCAGGGATATGGCTGGATCATATCACGCCTTAATAGAAGCCAGTCTTGAAGAAGGTCTGACCGGCACTATCGTCTATGATGATGGCCTATATGCGATGCTGGGCTATGGGATCGAGATCCCGAAAGAAGATCCCGCTAAAGAAAATACTTTGAATGAATTCCTGACCTCTTCTTTGACCAAGCTTGAGAAAAGGGCTTATGCGACGCAAGTCGTCTATACTCTGATGGTTTCTCTATGCCTGGCTTTGTTTATCCATGAAACAAGAGGCAAGACTCTAATTAAACAGGTGATAGCGGTCATCGGCGTATATGGCTTGTTTGTAATATTCTATCTGTTGGCTTTAATGTTAAATGGAGTGCCGATCTGTGGAGTATCTCTTGATTGTCTATTGACGATATTCGTGTCTTTGTTGTCGATCGTTGCCGGAGGCTGTGCTTTGGATCTTTTATTCAGGATAGGAAGATTCAAAAAGCTGATCGCTTTGATCGTGATACCTCTTGGCTTCATCCTGTTTACCTTCAGTTCGGTCTTTGAGGCCGGTCTTTACAGTGATAAGTATCGTCTGAGTTTCAGCTATCTGAGTGAAGTCATCCCGGAAGAGAAGATGGATGAAGCTATATATGATGAAGAAAAGGATGCCGTCATCTTTGAAGGAAAGGAATATCAGGCTATGGCGGAAGAGGAACCTGATCATTTAAAGGGCTTAAGTTATGCCGGAGCTATGGCTTTTGAGATCTTATATCCATATTCGGGTGTCGGGCTGGAGCTGATCGCTCAGAGTCTGGAAAAGCAGATCCCGCTATGGGCTTTGCTTATATATGTCATTAAAGCCGCTTTGTGGCTGCTTGTCGTAAGAAAGAAAAACACTGCCTGAAGAGACAGTGTTTACTTTTTTAATGGCAGGGGAGGTAGGGGTTGAACCCACACCAACGGTTTTGGAGACCGGTATACTACCGCTATACTACTCCCCTATGCGCATTCTTTATTTTATCTAAAAATATTGCTTTTCGCAAGGTATATAATATAAGTATGAAGAAGTTTATCCTTAGCAGGGTTAAACCGGAATTTTATAATTCTATCGCCGAATTCCGCCAGGAGATACTGGATGGTGATGGCGAATTTGACGGCTGTCAGCAGCTGGATCTTTATGATGATATCGAAAAGTGGGATCTCAATTGCCGGCTTTTTGAAAGCTTTGGCACGATGCCACCGGGCTATTCTTTAGGTTTTCAGTATCTCTATCTGGATGACAAGGATGTAGTGGGGATGATAAATCTGCGTCCTTTGGCGGAGTCCCATAAGTATCTGAGCCAGTATGGCGGCCATATCGGCTATTCGGTCAGACCTTCAAGACGAAAAGAAGGCATCGCGACGATGATGTTGAGGGACATGCTGGAAGTATGCAAAAAAGATTTCAGTTTAAGCAGAGTACTGATCACCTGTTTGGAAGGTAATGAAGCTTCCAAAAAGGTTATAATAAACAATGGCGGTGTTTTTGAAGGGAAGATCCTTTATCCGCCGGAAGACAAGTATTTAGAAAGGTATTGGATAGATCTATGAAGATAGGTGAATTTTCCGATTCGTTTTTGCCCATCGTCGATGGGGTAGGACGTGTAGTTTACAATTATTGCGAAACGATAGCGAAAAAGGGACATGAATGTACGGCGATCGTACCGATGGATGAATTCGGATATCGAGGCCGTTTTCCTTTCGAAATAATCGATTACTATTCCCGTTCCCTGTTGCTGATGAGTCAGTATGATGCGGGTCTGCCGGGTATCGATATCCACTACAATGCGCGTTTGAAGATGACGGACTTCGATATCGTCCATGTTCATACGCCGTTTATTGCGGGCAATGAAGGCGTCAAGTATGCCAAGGCCCATAACATCCCGATCGTCGGGACCTTCCATTCCAAGTATTACGACGATTTTCTGCAGATAACCGGTTCCAGGCATATCGCAGGATTAGGCAGTGATCTGATCGTGCGTTTCTATGAGATGTGCGATGAAGTCTGGGCCGTTTCGGAAAGCTCAGCCAAGACTTTGAACGACTACGGCTATACCGGCCAGGTCAAGGTCATGCCTAATGGCATGATGATCAGGGAGCTCGATCCCGCGTGGAAGCAGCTGGCCAAGGAACATTTCGGGATCGACGATGATCCCTGTCTGCTCTATGTCGGACAGCTCAACTGGAAAAAGAACATCCTCAAGATCCTGGAAGCGGCTTCGATGCTGAAGAAGGAAGGCATCAGCTTCAATCTGATCATCGCCGGTCAGGGTCCTCATGAAGAAGAGATCAGAGCCAAAGTCAAGGAACTGGGCATCGAAGAGGATACCTATATGGTGGGTCATGTCTTAAAGGAAGATCTGCTCAATGGTTTATACATGCTGGCGGACGTCTTTGTCTTTCCGTCGATCTACGACAACGGACCGATGGTGGTGCGTGAGGCGGCCAATGCCGGGACGCCTTCGATCGTCACCCGCGGTTCTTCGGCCGCGGAAGGAATCGACGACATGGTCAACGGTTTCTATTGTGAAGATGATTCCGCAAGTATTTTTGAGGTCATGAAGAAGGCCTTTGCCGATCGACAAAGAACGGCCTATATCGGCTTACAAGCCAAGGATACGATCCCGGTCTCCTGGGATGATCTGATCGATACGGTCATCGACCGTTACCAGTATCTCATCGATAAGCATAAGGGACTCCTGTAGGAGTCCTTTCATATGATATAATTTGAATAACAGAATCACTAATTACAGGAGGAAATAATAATGGCAACACCACATAATTCGGCAAAAATGGGCGATATCGCCAAGACGGTTTTGATGCCGGGAGATCCTTTGCGGGCAAAATTCATCGCCGATACTTTCCTGGAAGACCCGACACTATTCAATGTCGTCAGGAACATGTTTGGCTATACGGGAACCTACAAGGGCAAGAAAGTGTCCGTGATGGGTTCGGGTATGGGCATTCCTTCGATCAGCCTTTATGCCCATGAGCTCTACGCTTTCTATGGCGTCGAAAACATCGTCAGGATCGGTTCGACCGGTACTTACAAAGAGGACATCAACGTCTTTGATACGATCCTGGCTACCGGTTCCTATTCCGATTCTTCTTTCGCCAAATGCATGTGCGGCGATGAGTCCGTCTTCCAGTATCCCGATCCCGAACTCAACAGAAGGCTCAAGGAAGCAGCTACGAAGCTGGGCATTGAAGTCAGAGAAGGCCTGATCTGGTCAAGTGATGTCTTCTACTATGATGAGAAGATGCTGCCGGGAGCTTTGAAGACGGCGATGGACAATGATCTGCTTTGTGCGGAAATGGAGTCCTTTGGTTTATTTGCGACGGCCAAGAATCTGGGCAAGAAGGCAGCCTGCATTTTGACAGTCTCGGACAACATCATCACTCATGTGGAAACAACGGCTGAGGAAAGACAGGAGAAACTGCTTGACATGATAAAGATCGCTTTGGAAGCGGTCGAGGAAGAATAGGGATGAAAGTCCTTAACTTCGGTTCGCTGAACTACGACCATGTCTATGAGATGGCTCATTTCACGATGCCGAAAGAGACTCAATCCTCTCTGTCATATATCCGCAATTTCGGCGGCAAGGGATTAAATCAGTCCATCGCTTTGGCCAAGGCAGGCTTGGAAGTATACCATGCCGGCAAGGTCGGAAGTGACGGTCAGGATTTCATCGATTATCTGAAGCGCTATGGCGTCGATACGACCTATCTGAAAAAGGATGATGAAGAGGCTACGGGCCATGCGATCATTGAGGTCTGTGAAGGCCAGAATCGTATCATCTTACACGGCGGCGCCAACCAGTCGATCGATGAAAGACAGATCGATGAGGTCCTGGAACACTTCGACAAGGAAGATGTCCTGCTGGTCCAAAACGAGATCTCCAATATGGCCTATCTTCTGGATAAGGCTCATGAAAAGGGACTGACCATCGCCTTCAATACGGCACCGATGGATGATAAAGTCTTCACTTATCCTTTGGACAAGGTCGACATCTTCATCGTCAATGAGATCGAAGCGGCCGGTCTGGCTAAATGTGAGAGCCAGGATGTCGACGAGATCATCAAAGCCTTGCAAGAAAAGTATTATGACAAGAAGATTGTTTTGACGGTCGGGGAAAAGGGTTCCTACTATCTTCAAAAGGACATCCTGATCCATCAGGATATCTATAAGGCGGAAGTCGTCGATACGACGGCAGCCGGCGATACCTTCACGGGTTTCTTCCTGGCTTCCTATCTTAAAGATGGGGATATCGCCAAAGCTTTGGATCTGGCGGCCCGTGCTTCCGGCATCACCGTTCAGGGCAAGGGTGCCGCGCAATCGATCCCTGATATCTCACAGTTATGAAATATGTAGACATGCATTGCGACACCATCACCAGCCTTTACAGGAGTGAGGGGTCTTTACTAAAAAACGAATTACATATCGACCTGGAGAAGATGAAGAAGGGCGAGTGTCTCTTACAGAACTTCGCGATCTTCACTTTCATCAAGCGGCAGGATTCTTCTTTTGCCTACAAGGCCATCGATTACTATTATGAACAGTTAAAGGCCAACGCCGATAAGATCAGACCGGTCTTTAAATATGCGGATATCGAAGAAAACGATCGCGTCGGTTATATGAATGCGATGCTGACACTGGAAGATGGCAGTGTCGTGGATGGAGAACTGGACAATATCAACCGCTTCTATGATCTGGGTGTCAGGATGATAGGCCTGACCTGGAACTTTGAAAACGGCATCGGCTATCCCAACTTCACTCCGGATCTTGAATCGCACGAAAGCGATCTGTATCAGGTCAATACGAAAGACGGTCTGACGGATTTTGGTATCGAGTATGTGCGAAGGATGGAGGAGCTGGGCATGATCGTCGATGTTTCCCACCTTTCGGATGCGGGTTTCTATGATGTACTGAAGTATACGAAAAAGCCTTTTGTCGCTTCCCATTCCGGGGCCAGAAGTGTCTGCGGCGTAGCCCGCAACCTGGATGATGACATGATCAGAAAGCTGGCTGAAAGAGGAGGCGTGACCGGTATCAACTACTGCTCAGCCTTCATTGAAGACCACAACGAGGAATTCACTTCTATCCAGGGTATGGTCGATCACATCAGGCATATCGCCAAAGTCGGCGGTATCGATTGTGTCGGCCTGGGTTCCGATTTCGACGGCATCGACAACAAGCTGGAGATCGTCGACTGTTCGGGCATGCAGCTGCTGTATGAAGCGCTGAAACCATACTTTACGGAAGAAGAGATCGAAAAGATCTTCTACAAAAACGTCTTAAGAGTTTATAAAGAAGTGCTCGCTTAGGAGCACTTCTTTTATATAATTTCTGCGGGAAAACCAAGAAGTCTTTAGCTTCTTTGGATGAACCGCTACACATGGCAAAATATAAGTAGTTCTTTGAAAAGTTAATGTATGTGGTTCTGATTGCTAAACACCAGTCAGGTAAAACATTAA
>JAFRIG010000038.1 GCA_017432895.1 Erysipelotrichaceae bacterium
AGGAGGAAGACTTATGAAATTTGCGATTTACGGTGAGAATGTAACGATCAATGACACGATGCGGGAGAAGATCGAGAATCGTCTTTCCGATCTCAACAAGTATGTCGTCATCGATGAGGCGCAGAGCGCCAAAGTTACAGTCAAGGTCTATGGCGAAGAAGGTCTGAAAGTGGAAGTCAATGTTCCGACCAAGATCGGTCTGATGAGGTCGGAGATCGTCCATGAAGATTTTTCGACGGCGGTAGATCTCGCGATCGACAAACTGGAAGATCAGATCAGAAGACAGAAGGGCAGACTCTCCAGAAGACACAAGGATTCGCTGGCTGAGAACTTCTACGAAGCCGATCTCGACGATGAACAGGAAACACCGGTAAGGACCAAAACTGTCTATGCGGATGAGATGATCCTCGATGAGGCGATCATGCGCATGGAGATGCTTTCGCATTCGTTCTTCATCTACAAGGATGCGGACAGCGAAAAGCTCGCGGTAGTGTACAAGAGAAATGATGGAGGTTATGGACTGATCGAAGTCGGTGAATGATTCGATCATAAACTGGAGCTATGCAAAAAGGATTCGACAGAGAAAAAAACAAAAAGGAGATAGATCTTCTGACCAAGCGCTATCTCAAAGGCAAGATGAAACTAAAGGAACAGAGAGATCATGTGCGATACTATGATCCCCGAAATCTGCAATACGACTACAAAGTCGTCAGCAGAATGGAAGCAAGGATCAATTTTCTGGAAGATAACGAACGTCAGATAATCATAAACGAAGTCCTGCTGGGAAAAAGCGGGGACTGGTATATCGGGCTGTTCTCTCCCAGCACCTATTATCGCTATCGGGACAGAGCTTATGCGCATTATCTTGGTTGTTTGGATAACCTTTAAAGAAGTATAATTATTGTAATAAAAGAGAGGGCAAAACATGAATTTAAAAGGAATAGCTACTTCAAGCGGAATTGCCATCGGCAAGGTCTATAAGCTTGAACAGCCTACTATCGTCATCAGCGAGGGCTCCAAAGGAACTGAAGCGGAACTGAAAACTTTTGAAGATGCTCTGGCCAAGACGATAAGCGATATTGAGCAGATCAAAGAAAGGGCCAGCGCAACTCTGGCTCCGGAAGAACTGGCGATTTTCGACGCCCATCTGATGATGGCACAGGACCCCGAATTCAAAGATCAGATCGTCTCCATGATCAATGACGGCTCAGCTGCCGATCAGGCTACCAAGACGGTCTCCGATATGATGATCGGGATGTTTGAATCGATGGATGATGCTTATTTCAAGGAAAGAGCAGCCGATATCAAGGATGTTTCGTTCAGATTATTGTGCAATATCCTGGGCCTGACTATTCCTGATCTGACAGCGATCGACGAGGAAGTTGTCATCGTTGCCGAAGAAATGACCCCGTCAGATACCGCACAGCTCAACAAGCAATATGCTCTGGGCTTTGTGACGGAGATCGGCGGCAAGACCTCGCATGCGGCGATCATGGCGGTCGCTTTAGGCCTGCCGGCCGTTGTCGGCTGCACCGGCATCATGTCTTCCTGCAAACACGGCGACAGGATCATTCTGGATGCCAAGGAAGGTGATGTCATCATTGATCCGAGCGAGGAACAACTGAAAGAATACGAAGAGAAGCGCATCAGATTCCTGGAAGAAAAAGCTGCTTTACAGGTATTGCTCGACAAACCGACCATCTCAGTTGATGGCCATCAGGTCGAACTGGTCGCCAATATCGGTTCACCCAAGGATATGGACAATGTGATCGCCAACGGTGCCGAAGGCGTAGGTTTGTATCGTACCGAATTCCTTTACATGGAATCAACGGAAGACTTCCCGAGTGAAGATGATCAGTTCAATGCCTACAAGGTCGTTCTGGAAAGAGCCGAAGGCAAGAGAGTCGTGGTCAGAACACTGGATATCGGTGGTGACAAGAAACTGCCTTACTTCGAATTCGATCCGGAAATGAACCCGTTCCTGGGCTACAGAGCCATCAGACTCTGCCTGGACAGGAAAGATATCTTCAAGACGCAGGTCAGAGCTCTGCTTAGAGCTTCCGTCTATGGCAAACTGGCTATCATGTTCCCGATGATCGCTACGGTCGACGAATTCAGAAATGCCAAAGAGTTTGTCCTTGAGACCAAGGAAGAACTCAAAGCGGAAGGCGTTGAAGTATCCGATGAGATCGAGATCGGTATGATGGTCGAGATCCCGGCTTCGGCAGTGTTGGCCGACGAATTCGCGAAGTACGCCGACTTCTTCTCGATCGGTACCAACGACCTGATCCAGTACTCGATGGCTGCCGACAGAATGTCGGAGAAAGTCGCTTACCTCTATCAGCCGCTCAACCCGGCGATTCTGCGCCTGATCAAGATGACGATCGACGGTGCTCATTCGCAAGGCAGATGGTGCGGTATGTGCGGTGAGATGGGTGGCGATCCGATGGCTGCTCCGGTCCTGCTGGGTCTGGGCCTGGATGAGTTCTCGATGTCTGCTTCCAAGATCCTTCCGACCAGAAAGATCATCACCAACCTGTCAAAGGCTGAGATGGAAGAACTGGCCGGCAAGGCTCTCAAGTGCCATACGGAATCCGAGGTCAGCGAACTGGTCAAAGCCGTTTTGAACTAAACGTCTGAAACAATAACTGTCAAGAGGCCACGATGTGGTCTCTTATTTTTGTCAAATAGAATCATTTAGTATTAAAATAGAATAGTAATATTTTTAGAGAGGTGAAAATATGGGAAGAGCGCATGAAGTTAGAGCTGCAGCAATGGCTAAAACAGCTGCAATGAAATCGAAAGTTTATTCAAGATATGGCAAGGAAATTTATATCGCTGCCAAGTCAGGCGTTCCCGACCCCGATATGAACCTTACCTTAAGATCCAAAATCAAGGAAGCCAAGGCCAACCAGGTCCCGGCTGACGTCATCAAAAGAGCGATCGAGAAAGCCAAGGGCGGTTCCGCTGAATCTTACGATTCGCTTCGTTACGAAGGCTTCGGTCCGGCCAATGCTACGATCATCATCGACTGCCTGACCGACAATTCCAACAGAACGGTGGCGGCCATGAACCAGTGCTTCAACAAGTCCCGCTGCAAGATGGGTGTCAAAGGTTCCGTTTCCTTCAACTACGATAACCTGGGAGTCCTTTCCTTCAAATATGAAGACGAGGATACGATGCTGGATACGCTGATCAATGCGGATGTCGATGTCAACGATCTGGAAGTTGAAGATGGCGAGATGACGGTCTATGTCGCACCAAGCGATCTGCATAAGGCACAGGAAGCCATCGATGAACTGATCCCGGATTGCGAATATTCGGTCTGCGCGATCAAGATGCTTCCGCAGGAATACGTCACTTTGACCGACGAACACGATAAGGAGATGTGGCAGCGTCTGCTGGATAATCTCGATGAAGTCGAAGATGTCCAGGAAGTCTATCACAACGTACTGATGTAAAAAATGAACCTTCACGGTTCATTTTTTGATGATGGGACCTTTTAATTCCTTTCTGATATAAGCCTGCGGATCTTTAAGCAGCGAGGCATAAAGCAGATTGACTTTCCATTCGAGCTGTTTGTAGGGCTCGGGTATCTTTTTGAACTGGGTCACGATGTTGACCTCGTCTTTTAGTTCCTTAAGCAGTTTCTGACCTTTTTCATTGAATCCAAGCACTCTGATATAGCAGGGATCTACATCAAGACTTTGGGCTTCGTCTTTGGTGATATGGCAGGCGATGTGTAACAGTATCCTTTGGATCCTGGATCTGGTGTAGCGTCGGGAGATCGAAGCCTGCATAAAATCTTCAAAGTCAAGGTATCTGATCGCATTTTCTTTAAGCAGATTTTCTATTCCTTCGGAAACCAGGAATATATCTTTAAGTTCATCGGCACTCATCGTGAACAACAGCCTTCGCAGATAGGGATAAAGATCGCGGTTGAAGATCGGATCTTGAATTTCGATCGGCGTGGCCATGGAAACGTCTTTGTTTTCCTGCAGGGCTTTGCGGATGGCGGTCGCGGAAGCTATGATATCCAGGTCTTCAGAGTGATAATCATTGCTTCTTTGGATGGCGATCGGCGTGATGTTGGTGTCTTTAAGTGCTTTGAGATAAGTCACCGCCAGCATGTCGTTGGGGTAAAGTGCCGCACTTAAAAGACCATAGGACTTCGGATAGGAATGGCCGTCATGCATGAGCTGTTTGAGTCGGGTGACGTCGATTTCCAGTTGCGCATATTTCTTAAGTTCGGATAAATTGTTGGTCTCGGAACCAAAGACCAGTTCGTTCACACCGAGTTTATCGAGTATTTTTACCGCACTGCTTCCAAAGACGTAGGCGTTCTGGACCGTTTTGATGTAGGGCAGTTCGACGACCAGGTCGACTCCGTTGTCTAAAGCGACCTTAGTCTTTTTAAATTTGTCGATGATCGAAAGATCACCACGCTGATTATAGTTTCCTGACATGCAGGCCACAAGCACATCGGGTTGCGTGATCCTTAAAGCTTCATCGATATGATGTTTATGGCCGTTGTGGAAGGGATTGTATTCGACGATGATACCTGTTGTTTTCACAAGAATATTATATAATAGCGGTATGAAAATATATCTCAAAGATCTGATGTCGATGTCCAGCCGAAGAATATATCCGATCGACATCGAAAGATATGATGTGGAAGGTGATATCTATTTAAGGCGTCTTGAAGATGTTACGGGTGAGATAATCTTCTACTACGATGCGTCGGATATTCTGCATATCGAATATGCCTTGAAGGGGAAGATGATCTGTCCCTGTGCGATCTCTTTGGAGGATGTGGAAGTTCCTTTTGAACTAAATGAAGATGAGAAGGTGGTGCACAAACAGGACGAGGACGGCTTCTTCATAAACGAGAATATGGAAGCGGAACAGCTGGTCCATTATATCGTTTCACCGGAAGTTCCGATAAAAGTTGTAAAAAAAGAAAAAATAGAGTATTCTAGAGGGGATGGTTGGTCTTTTGTATCCGAAGAAGACTACAAAGCGTCCAAAAAAGACGAGATCGATCCGAGGTTACAGAAGCTTAAAGAATACAGATTCGAGGAGGAAGATTAGCAATGGCTGTTCAGCAGAGAAGAAATTCTAAGACACGTAAAGCAAAGAGAAGAACCCATTATAAATTAACGCCGCCGACATTGGTCAAGTGCCCGTCATGCGGTGAATACAAATTGGCTCATCGTGCATGCCCTAACTGCGGCGCAAAATAGTTTATTTAAAGAAAGAAGAATAATCTTCTTTTTTTAATCTTCAAAGATCTCATTTATATCCAAATATGCAAAAAGTGCAGGAAAACCTGCACTTTTTTCTTTACTTTCAAAGCTCAAAATGAAATAATAGTGGTAGAAAGTGGTTAATTGTGGGTAAAAGTGGGACATGTTCATAGGTGAGTACCAGCACAATCTTGATGCCAAAGGCAGGATCATCATCCCCAGCAGGTTCAGAGATGAACTCAATGACGCTTTTATTCTGACCAGAGGTCTGGACGGCTGTCTGACCATTTATTCTCTGAAGCAGTGGGACAAGCTGTTCGAGGAAGTAAACAAACTGCCGACCACCAAGAAGGCGGCCAGACAATACATCAGGATGCTGACAAGTACCGCAACCGAATGTACGCTCGACAACCAGGGACGTATCCAGATCCCGGCGTTTCTGGCCAAGCCCGTCAATATCACCAAGGAATGCGTCGTGATCGGTGCCAACGATCACATCGAGATCTGGGATAAGGCGGCCTGGGAAGCTTATTACGATACGGCTTCCGAAAGCTTTGAAGAAGTTGCGGAAAATCTAAGCGAGCTGCTCAACAATGACTAGGCATATCTCGGTGATGCCCGCTAGGGCGATCGAGTTGCTTAATGTCAAGCCCGATGGAATCTATATCGATGGGACATTAGGCAGAGGGGGCCATGCCGGGCTGATCCTGGAAAGACTCGATCAAGGCAAACTTTACTGTTTCGATCTGGATGAGGAAGCGATCGAAGAATCGAAAGAGAATCTGAAGGATCATCAAAACGTCGTTTATATCCATGACAACTTCATGAATATGAATAAATATGTCGAACACGTCGATGGGATACTCCTTGATCTGGGGGTCTCGTCACCGCAGTTCGATGAAGCACAAAGAGGTTTTTCTTACCGCTATGACGGTCCGCTGGATATGCGGATGGATACGGATGCAAGTTTAAGCGCTTACAACGTCGTCAACGATTATGAGGAAGAAGAACTTGCCAGGATCTTATGGCAGTATGGCGAAGAGAAAAATGCCCGCCGCATCGCTAAAAAGATCGTGGAAAACAGACCGATCAATTCGACTTTCGAACTGGTCGAAGTAATCAAATCCGCTTTGCCGGCCAAGGTCCTTTCCCGGAAAGGACATCCGGCCAAGCAGAGTTTCCAGGCTATCAGGATCGAGGTCAATCACGAACTTGATTCTCTGAAGCATTTTCTGGAAAGTTTCGATGAGATCCTTAACGTAGACGGAAGGGTGGTAATAATTACTTTCCATTCGCTGGAAGACAGACTGGTCAAGTACCGTTTCAGGGAACTCAGCAGTGTACATGACGACTTGCGGATCGCTTTAAGACCGGAAGAAGTCGAAAAGGCACCGTATGTGCTGCTCAATCATGGCGATAAGGCCGATGAAGAAGAAATCAGCAACAACCGCCGTGCCAAGAGTGCGATCATCAGAGGGATAAAGAAGGTTTATGGCAAAGATTGTTAAGAAGAAAAGAAGAAGATTAAGTTTGAATGGTTTTGCGATCATCCTTTTCACATTCGCTTTGTTTGCCTGGTTAGCCAGCTCCCTTTTAGTCAATACGATGAATGCCAAACTGACGATGAAGATACAGACGATGAATGAGGAATTGAGTGTCCTCAAGTCGCAGAATCAGACTTTGAGCTTCGAGATCTCCAACCTTGAGTCCAAGGACAGGATCTATGCCGCCGCTTCGGCCGCCGACCTCGATCAGCTCAGTGCCAATATCATCTCGGTCAACGCGGAAAACGGAGAATAAAAAATGAAACGAAGTAATAATACGCTTCGTTTTCTCTATTTTTTAATGTTGGGGGTGGCGCTGGTCGTCATCGTCAACGTTTTTTTAGTTACGATCATCAAACTGCATATCCGTTCCAATACTTCGCTGGATAATTATGTCCAGTCCGTTTCCAATGTTGAAGAAAAGATCTTTGCCTCAAGAGGGAACATCTACGACAACGCCGGAGCCATCGTTGCCCAGGATGTCAAGACCTACGATATCATCTGCTACCTCGATACGGATCGTCTTTCAAGTTCCAATGAAGTGGCCTATGTCGATGATCCGCTTTTCACCGCCCGGGCTTTGGCACCGATCTTAGGCATGGAAGAAAGCGATATCTACGAGATCCTCACGGTCAACAGAGATCTCTATCAGGTGGAGTTAGGGGCAGCCGGCAGAAATCTGAGTGAAGAACAGAAGAATCAGATCGAGGCCATCGAGGGACTTCATGGCATCGATTTCCGCAATTCATATAAACGCTACTATCCTTATGGGGAGACTTTTGCGCCGCAGTTAGTGGGTTTTGCCCAGTCGGACAATACCGGCAAGCTGATCGGAAAACTGGGTATCGAATCTTATCTTAATGACGAGCTTTCCGGCACGGACGGCTATCATTCCTATCAGCGTGACAAATACGGTTACATCCTGCCGGGGATGTATGAAGAGACGCAGAACGCCATCAACGGCTACGACGTCTATCTGACATTGGATGTGGCCATTCAGGAAGCTTTGAATACCGCTTTGAATACGACGATGGAAGCCAAGAATGCCTCGAGAGCCTGGGGAGCGGTCGTGGAAATCAAGACCGGCAAGATCCTGGCCTGGGGTCAGACTCCGTCTTATGATCCCAACGATCTGGGACCGGATGATGTGCAAGTCAACTACGGTTCGCAACTGGCCTACGAGCCCGGTTCCGTCATGAAGGCCATCATCTATTCGGCTGCTATGGATCTGGGTGTCTATGATGGCGACAGAGCTTTTGATTCCTCACCTTATTGTTACACCGCCACCACTGGCAGAACCTATGCCGGGGATCAGTTGGGTTGCATCTACAACGTCTCGCGTCTGGACTGGGGCAATATCCCGCTTGATTACGGGCTCATTTATTCCAGCAACGTGGCTACGGCGACGCTGCTTTCCCAATATGTCGGCATCAGCAATTACGAAGAATATCTCAACCGCTATCATCTTTATCAGCGGGTCAATACCGACGGCATCGATGAAGTTTCGGGTTATACCAACTACGGCTTATCGCCGGTCGATGATATCACGGCTACCTATGGCCAGGGTTCTTCGACAACGATGCTGCAGCTTTTACAGGCCTATACCGCGATCTTTGGCAACGGCGAGATGATCAAGCCTTATTTCATCGAAAAGATCGTTGATCCCAACAGCAATACCGTCGTTTATCAGGGCAATAGACAGGTCGTCTCGACTCCGATCAGTAAGGATACGGCCAAACAGATGCAGGATCTGTTAAGAAGAGTCGTTTCCGAACCCGACGGTACCTGCCGTCACTATGCGGCTAAAACCGTGGAAGTCATGGGCAAGACCGGTACTTCCGAGATCCCTTTGGATGGCGGTTATGCGGAAGATCAGAACATCATCTCCTGTATGTTGGGTTTCCCATATGAAGATCCCGAATATATGGTCTATTTTGCCTATGTTTCGCCGGAAACAGTCTATTTCAACTACGACATCAAACCGATACCCGATCTGATAGACAGGATAGCTCTACTAGAAAACATCATCCTTCCGGAAGATGGGGAAAATAATGCCAAATATATCGAAAAATATCAGATGCCCAATCTGCTTTCAAGCGATGTGAACGAGGCCAAAGAGATCTTGGCAGCCATGGACAGTGAGACGATCGTGATCTCAGATGGAGGAAAGATCATCGACCAGTATCCAAAGTATCTTGATGATGTCTACACCTATCAGAAGGTCTTCCTGCTTACCGATGGCAACAGTATCACCGTACCTGATTTTACGGGCTGGACCAGAAAGGATGTCATCAATTACTGGAATCTGTCCAAGCTGTCGATCAAGATGGATGGCTATGGCGTAGCCTATGAACAGTCGATCGCACCGGGTTCGGGCATCGATGCTTCAAGTGAGCTGACGATCAGGTTCAGGGATATCAACTATGTTGAAGAAACCGCTACAGAAGAACCGATCGAAAACTCGGAAGCTGAATAAGACGGGAATGGTGTATAATAAGCAGGTATGAATATGACGATGCTTTCTTTGATCGCAGCGATCCTGACTTTTGTCGGGATGAATATCGCGATGCCTCATTTTATCCGCTATCTGAAGCGGAAGAATATCAACCAGATCACATCCGAATATGCCCTGGAAGAATTCAAAAACAAAGAGAAGACGCCGATCATGGGCGGACTGCTTTTCGTGGTGATACCGATCATCGTCTACGCCATCGTCAATTTCAAAGGACTGCTGGACAGGCATTTACAGTTCGTGATCCTCTCATACATCCTGTACTGTTCCGTCGGTTTCATCGACGATGCCCTGGTCATCCGTTCCCATTCCAATGAGGGACTTTCGCCCAAGACCAGGCTTATAATGGAATTCTGTTATACGGCTTTTCTGTTTTTGGTCTATTCTGATCTGATCCCGTTACAGGTCACTTTGCCGTTTGCGCATGTCGTAATCCCATTGAAATGGTATCTGTTTCTGCCGTTTATGATCTTGCTTTATATGGCGGAAGCCAATGCGGTAAACTTTACCGATGGCATGGATGGGCTTTGTGCCGGTGTTTCTTTTATCGCCCTGCTGCCGTTTGTCTATCTGACTTTGGCCAAAGGCTTTGACAATATCGCCGTTTTCCTGATCTGTGTGCTGGCGGGTCTTTTAGGCTATCTGCGCTTCAATTTCCATCCGGCGAAGATCTTTATGGGTGATAGCGGATCATTGGCTTTGGGAGCTCTGTTTGCATCCTTAGGCATCATCTGCGATCTCAATGTGGCTTTGTTCTTCATCGGCGGAGTCTTTGTGGCGGAGATGTTCTGCGTCGTCTTGCAGCAGACTTCCGTCAGGCTCTTCCATAAGCGGGTCTTCTCCTATACACCGATCCATTACGCTTTCGTCATCAAGGGTCACAAGGAGACCAGAGTCGTCTTATCGTTTTATGCGGTTGAAGTATTACTGGCCATTCTCGGTCTGATCATCGGGATCAATTCCTTATGAAATATTGCTTCCATGAAGGCGAAGAGAAGCTTAGCGTTAGGATCTGCCAATTAAACGGTTTAAGTATTGCCGATCTGGATGTTTCCGCCTTTAATCCCGACTACGATTTAAAAATATTGCGTGATTTTAAAGATAAACTTTTATCATATGCCGATAAAAGATTTTTTATTGTCGGGGACTATGACTGTGACGGCATCTGTGCGACTGCCATCATGAAGAGGCTTTTCGATGACCTGGGTATCAAAGCCAATTACTATATTCCTTCAAGAATCAGGGAAGGCTATGGCCTAAACGATAAGATAGTCAAGACTGCTTACGATAACGGTTTTGATGTCCTTTTATGTGTCGATAATGGCATTGCCGCCGTCAAACAGCTGGAATATGCTTCGTCATTAGGCTTAAAGACCCTCATCATCGACCACCATGAATTTGTGGAAATGCCTTCAGTCGATGGCATCCTTCATCCCTGCCTGTTTGAAAAAGAATATGAAGACATGTGTGCCGCCGGACTTTGCGCCTTGCTTTCAAACAGCTTCCGCTATGATGAATTGACCTTAGTCTATGGCGGCATGGCCACTTTGGCTGATATGGTCAGGGTTTTGGGCTATAACCGCTGGCTGATGAAGAAGGCGATCAGTATCCTTAACGAAAAGACCATCTATCCGATCAGCTATCTTTTAAAGAAAAAGGAAGTCGATTTCACGGCTCTATCCTATGATGTCATACCCAAACTCAATGCCGTATCCAGACTCGATGACATGCTAAACGTAAATTATGTGGTGCGTTATCTGCTGGATGATTCACCATCATGCATGGCTTATCTCAATAAGATCGAAGAGATCAATACGGTGCGCAAGCAGCTGACTAATGAGATGTCTTCCATGGCGGAAAGGCTGGCGGATGAAAGTCAGGACATCATCGTCGTAGCCAGCGAAGCTTTCAAGGAAGGACTTTGCGGTCTGATCGCCAATCGATTATTGGGGATCTATGGCAAACCCGTCATCGTCTTTGCGCTAAGCGATGGTTTGTATAAGGGCTCGGGCAGGGGACCCAAGGGTTTTGACCTGTACAGTCATCTGGCCAAAAGAAATGAGCTCTATGCCTCATTCGGTGGCCATGCGCAGGCGGTGGGTCTAAGCATCAAAGAAGAAGATCTTGAGGCATTCAAAGAATATTTGGCAAATGAACCCTGTGTTTATGAAGAAGGGGTCAAGGATGTGCTGGTCATCGATGAAGAGGATATCGATCTTGAACTTCTCAAGGAAATGAAGAAACTGGAACCGTTTGGAACGGGCTTTGGCCAGCCTTTATTCGCATTGAAAGACGTGAAGATCAAAAACAGCTTTGCGATCAAAGGCTTATATCCCAAATATGTGATAAGCGATAAGCTCGAGGCGATCAGCTTCAACAGCAGCTTTTTAAACAGAAAATTCACCACCATGATCGGCCAGCTCAGGAAGGATGATTACCATCGTGACAGGATCTCCTTCATAATTGAAGATTTGCTTTAGTTTTACTATAATTGATTTGTGTTTAAGGAGACGAAGAGATGAACTTAAGAGATTACGTTGCTACGATTCCCGATTTTCCCAGTGAAGGGATCTTATTCAGAGACATCACGCCTTTGATGGCTGATGGGGAAGCTTTCCATGAAGCCTGCAATGATCTGATCGAATATGCCAAGAAGATCGGTGCGCAAGTCGTTGCCGGACCGGAATCCAGAGGTTTCATTTTCGGCTGTCCGGTAGCTCATGAGCTGAAGATCGGTTTCGTGCCGGTGAGAAAGCCCAACAAGCTTCCGCGCAAGACGATCTCCTACAAGTATGACCTTGAATATGGCTCAAATGAGCTCCATATCCATGCCGATGCGATCAAACCCGGCCAGAAAGTACTGATCATCGACGATCTGCTGGCGACCGGCGGTACCGTGGAAGCCACAGCGAAAATGATCGAAGAACTCGGCGGCGAAGTCGTCGGCTGTGCCTTTTTGATCGAACTTGAAAGCCTGGGCGGCAGAGAAAAGCTGAGCAACTACGACGTCTACACCCTGATGAAATATTAAAAACGATCGAAGCCTGGCTTCGATTTTTACGATAAAAATGAAAGAACTGATCTCCTCCAGAAAAGAGTTCGACGATGAGGTGGCTTCCTATATCAACAGCCCCGAATCGCTCTCTCTCATCGACAAGGCTTACCAGTATGCCTACGACAGGCACAAGGACCAGAAACGTTCTTCGGGCGAACCTTATTTCGTCCATTGTCTGAATGTGGCATATGAACTGGCCAAGCTGAAGGCCGATCCCTACACGATCTGTGCAGGTCTTTTGCATGATGTCATCGAAGACTGCGGGGTAGGCAAAGAGGAATTTGTCGAAGAATTCGGTGAAGAGATCTACGAGATGGTCGAGGCGGTAACCAAGATATCGAATCTGAAGTTTACGGATGAAAAGGAATATCAGGCCGTCAATCACCGCAAGATCCTGATCGCCATGGCCAAAGACGTGCGTGTCATTCTGGTGAAACTGGTGGATAGACTGCACAATATGCGGACTTTACAATATCTGCCGCCTGAGAAACAAAAGCGTATCGCCAAGGAGACGCTTGATGTCTATGCGCCGATCGCCCATCGTTTAGGTATCGCCGAGATCAAAAACGAACTGGAAGACCTCTCTTTTCTGTATCTGGACAGTGAAAAATACCATGAGATCGCCAAACTGGTCGAATCCAAGAAATCGGAAAGGGACCAGCAGATCGAACTGATGATCGAAGATATTTCGATCGTTTTAAAGATGCACAATATCCCATTCAGGATCTTCGGTCGATCCAAGCATCTTTATTCCATCAATAAGAAGATGGTCACCAAAAACAAGCGTTTCGATGAGATTCTGGACCTTTTGGCCATCAGGATCGTCACGGAGACCGAACTCAACTGTTACGAGATACTGGGCTATATCCATGCGGTCTATCGACCCATACCGGGGCGTTTAAAAGATTACATCGCCATGCCCAAGATGAACATGTATCAGTCTTTGCATACCACGATCGTAGGACCCGATGGCCGTATCTACGAGGTGCAGATCAGGACGGAAGCGATGGACGATATCGCCGAAAGAGGTATTGCCGCCCACTGGTCCTACAAGGAAGGCAAGACCCGTTCACAGAAGAAACTGGTCGAAGAACTCAACTGGCTGAAGGCTTTTGAAGAAAATGCCGATGCCGATGCCAAGGATTACATGAACGATATCACCCATGATATCTTCAATGCCAATATTTACTGCATGACACCCCGTGGTCGTATCATCGATTTGGCGGCCGGGGCAACACCGATCGATTTTGCCTACCGCATCCATACCGAAGTAGGCAATCAGACCGTTGGTGCCTTGGTGAACGGCGTTCTGGTACCTTTAAATACGCCTTTGAAGACGGGCGACGTAGTTGAATTACGTACCAACAAGAATTCCACGCCTTCGGAAGACTGGCTCAAGATCGTCAAGACCAATCACGCCCGCAACAAGATCAAGGCCTATTTCGCCAAGAAGGAACTGGAAGACAAGGAAGAGTTCATCAAAGCCGGTGAAAACATGCTGAAGGATGAACTCAGGAAACATGATCTGGATGTCGAAGAGTTTTTTGATACCAAGAAACTCGACAACGTGGCTTCTTCCTTCCAGCAGTCCAATGCCAGCGACTTGCTTTATGCCATCGGCTGCAAATCGATGTCGCCGATCGCGGTCGTGGAAAAGCTCACCAAACTGGGCAAAAAGGAACTCGACCTTGATTATCTCAATAAGATCACCAAGAAGAATTCCGAAAAGAATCACTTCATCTCCAAGACCGGTATCGTGGTACAGGGCGTGACTTCGATGAAGATCGCCATTTCACCATGCTGCGCACCGGTGTATGGGGACAACATCGTCGGATTTGTTTCCAAGGGCCAGGGTATCAAGGTCCATAGAGCCGATTGCCCCAATATCGCCAACGAGAAGCGGATCATCGATGTCAGCTGGGATCCCGATAAGCCGGATGTCAGATACGAGACTTCGGTCAAGATCTTCTCCAAAGACCGTTCCTATCTTCTGACCGATCTGGTCACGGTCGTTGCCCAATACAAGGCCAATCTGACGGCCGTCAATTCCCAAGCCAATAGAGAGGATCTGACGGCGACGACTTCGATGTCTTTCATGGTCAGTGACATCGAACACCTGCAGAATATCATGGCCAATTTAAGAAAAGTCGACAGCGTTATTTCGGTTGAAAGAGCCATCAAATAATGCTATGATTCTAGTGTCAATAAGGAAAATTAATCTCTGAATAGTTTTATAGCGAGAAGCGTCCGGTGCAAGGCTTCATTCTTAACAGAGAGGGACACTTCCTTGATGCCTATGAAAGTAGGCCGTAACCGCTGCGTTAAAGCGCAAAGGGCATATCCATGGATATGAACTAAGGTGGCACCGCGTTAACAACGTCCTTAGACAGGACGTTTTATTTTATTCAGGAGGGTACTTATGCCATATCAGACTGTAAAAGGAACCTACGATCTTCTGCCGGAAGACATGATGAAGTTCAACATGCTTGCGGATTTGTTCAGACAGTTTCTCAATCTCTACGGCTACGGGGAGATCAAGACACCGGTCTTTGAATTTACCGGCGTCTTCCAGAAAGAAAACGACACATCCGACATGGTCACCAAAGAGATGTACACATTCTCACCCAACGGCAAGGATTCTTTGACGCTGCGTCCGGAGGGTACGGCCGGGGTGGTTAGATCTTTGATCGAAAACAAGCTCTACGGTAACAGTGAATTGCCCATCAAGCTTGGTTACATCGAAGAGATGTTCAGACATGAAAGGCCGCAGAAAGGCCGTCAGCGCCAGTTCACACAGATGGGCATCGAATGTATCGGTGACAAGGATCCTTTGATCGATGCGGAAGTCATCGCCTTAGGCTACTTCTTCATCAAGACCATCGGCTTAAATGGCGTCAAGGTACTGATCAACACTTTGGGTGACAATGAATCGCGTCTTAATTACAAGAAGAGTCTCGAAGCGTACTTTGAACCCTATGAAGATCAATTGTGCTTCGATTGCCAAAACCGTCTGCACAAGAATCCCTTGCGGATACTCGACTGCAAGATCGATCGGAACAAGGACTTCGTCAGAAATGCGCCAAAGATGGTGCTTACGGAAAGTTCAGCCAAATACTTCGAAGACGTCAAACACTATCTCGATGTCCTTGAGATCCCTTATGAGATCGACGATAGACTGGTCAGAGGACTGGACTACTATACCGATACGGTCTTTGAAGTGGTCAGTACCAATGAAGCTTCCGGTTCGCAAGCCACGATCTTCGGTGGCGGCCGTTACGATGAACTGGTCAAGGAGATGGGAGGTCCTTCGATCTCCGGTATCGGTTTTGCGATCGGCGTCGAGAGACTGATGATCTTATGTGAAGCGGAGGAAGTTTTTGAACTTGACAAGTCCTTAGATTGTTACGTCATCAATCTCAATGAAGACAAGGACTACGCCTTTAAGGTGGCGGAAGAGCTTAGAAACAATTCGTTCAGCGTCGAGATGGACTACTATGGCCGTTCTTTGAAGGCTCAGTTCAAGTCATCGGAGCGCAAGAATGCCCGTTTCGTGCTGATCATCGGGGAAGATGAGATCAAGGAAAATCAGGTGACTATCAAAGATACTTTGACCAAGGCGCAGGAAACGATAGAGAAAGAAATGCTGTGTGAAAGATTAGACCAGCTGATGGAGGATTATTATGTATAGAGATCATACCTGTGGACAATTAAGAAAAGAAGATGCCGGTAAAACCGTAAAACTGGCCGGCTGGGTGGCCAAGCGACGCAATCTGGGTTCGATCGTATTCATCGATTTAAGAGACCGCTATGGCATCACGCAGATCACTTTCGATGAGAATCATGCGGAAGCGATCAAAGATATCCGCAACGAATACGTCATCCAGGTGGAAGGCACCGTTCAGCTAAAGGAAGTCGCCAACCCTAAACTTGCGACCGGTGAGATCGAAGTTCTGGCTTCTTCCTGCAAGGTACTTTCAAGTGCCAAGACAACGCCGATGATCATCGCCGATGAGACGGATGCTTTGGAGGAACTAAGACTCAAATACCGTTATCTGGATATCCGCCGCAATCCGATCAAGGACAAGCTCCTTCTTAGAGATAAGGTGACGACGATCGTCAGAAGGGTACTTCATGAAGACGACTTCGTCGAAGTGGAGACACCGATCCTTTCCAAATCGACCCCGGAAGGTGCCAGAGACTATCTGGTCCCTTCAAGACTCTATAAAGGTCATTTCTATGCCTTGCCTCAATCTCCTCAGCAATACAAGCAGCTGCTGATGATTGGCGGCATGGACCGCTACTTCCAGATCGCCAGATGTTTCCGTGATGAAGACCTCAGGTCCGACAGACAGCCGGAATTCACCCAGATCGATATGGAGATGTCTTTTGCCTCGGAAGAGGACATCTTCAATGAAGTCGAAAAGGTGATGAGAGCTATCTTCAAGGAGACCAAGGGCGTCGATGATCTGGAGTTCCCGCGCATAAAATATGTCGAGGCCATGGACTTATACGGTTCAGACAAGCCCGATATCCGTTTCGGCAATCATATGAGAAATCTCAATGATCTGTTCAAAGACAGTTCTTTTGCCATCTTCAGAAACTGTGTTGCGGAAGGAAAAGCCATCAAAGCTTTGGTATTCCATGAAGCGGCCGATAAACTCTCCCGCAAGAAGTTTGATGAATTGACCGAATTTGTCAAGATATACAAGGCTAAGGCTCTGGCTTATCTCAAATACAGTAATGATGAATTCTCCGGTTCGCTCAACAACGCTTTGCCGGCTGAAGAAAAAGAGGCTTTAAGAAGCTTCCTGGAGCTGAAAAACAATGATGTAGTCCTGATAATCGCGGATGATAAAAACATCGCGGAAACGGCTTTAGGTGCCTTAAGGAAGAAACTGGGCGAAGAGCTGGGTCTGATCGATAAAAACAAGTACTGCTTCGCCTGGATCACGGAATTCCCGATGTACGAATACTCGGAAGAAGAGGGGCGTTACGTCAGTGCCCACCATCCTTTCACGGCACCAAGAGATGAAGATGTCGACAAACTGATGGATGATCAGGCCAACTGCTATTCCAGGGCCTATGACCTGGTGCTTAACGGCTATGAGCTGCTTTCCGGTTCGGTCAGGATCCATGATTCCGATATGCAGGCGAAAGTCTTTGATGCTTTGGGATTGACCAAGCAGCAGATCAAAGAAAAGTTCGGTTTCTTCATCGAAGCCTTCGATTACGGTGCTCCGCCGCATTGCGGGGTGGGCATCGGTCTCGAACGGCTGGTCATGATCCTGTCAGGTACCGACAATATCAAGGATGTTGTGGCCTTCCCCAAGACGGCCAGTGCGTACTGCCTGATGTCGGATGCGCCATCAAATGTTGACCAGGATCAGCTGGATTTCCTGTCCTTAGCGATCAGGGAAGACTGAGATACGGTTAGCCTTTACTAACTCGGATATAAGCATGCTATAATTTCTCTAGGAGATAAAAAGGAGGTTGTTTATGCCAGTAAAGATCGATCGTGATTTATGTATCGGCTGTGGTGCTTGCACAGGTGTCTGCCCGACTGGTTCTCTGGAACTGGATGAAGAAGGCAAGTCAGTATGCAACGAAGATACCTGCATTGATTGCGGTGCCTGCGTAGGCGCATGTCCTGTTGAAGCATTAAGTCAATAATTTTAAAAGCCAAGTTTAAAACTTGGTTTTTTTATACCTTTTATTTACAATAAGAGGGTATGAAAAAAGAATATATCCTGCCATCTTTGAATGAAGCGAGAAGAAGAAACAAAGACGTTTCCGAAAGTGTTTCTTTTGTCCTGGAAGATAGATACAAAGGGCTGGGCGAGGGCAAATACTTCTATATCATCACCCATGGCTGTCAGGCCAATCAGCGCGATTCCGAGACGATGGCCGGTCTTTTGCATGAGATGGGTTATGAGATGTGCGATGATGAGAAGAAGGCTGATGTCATCATCGTCAACACCTGTGCGGTCCGTCAGGGAGCCGAAGAAAAGGTTTTAGGTGAGATCGGGGCTTTGAAAAGGCTCAAAAAAGAAAAACCTGAGCTGATCATCGCTTTGGGCGGTTGCATGGCGCAAGAGGAAAAAAGTGTGCGGATCATCATGGAGAAATACCGCCAGGTCGATATCATCTTCGGTACGCACAACATCACTTCGCTTCCTAAGCTGCTTTATGAGGTACTTGAAACCAAGACCCGCAAGATCGAAGTCTATTCCAAGATGGGTGAGATCATCGAAGATGTTCCGGTGACCAGATTCATGAGCCACAAGGCCTGGGTCAATATCATGTATGGCTGCGACAAGTTCTGTTCGTACTGCATCGTGCCATATACCAGGGGCAAGGAACGTTCCAGGAACAAGGAAGACATTATTTACGAAGTTGAACAGCTGGTCAAGGACGGCTACAAGGAAGTCTGTCTGCTGGGCCAGAACGTCAACGCTTATGGCAAGGATCTGCACATGGATTATACCTTTGGCGATCTGTTGAACGATGTCGCCAAAACTAATATTCCGCGCATCCGCTTCATGACTTCCCATCCCTGGGATTTCGATGATTCGATGATCGAAGCGATCAGAAACAACTCCAATATCATGCCATACATCCATCTGCCAATTCAGTCGGGCAATTCGGCGATCTTAAAAAAGATGAACAGGCGCTATACCAGGGAAGAATATCTGGCGCTTTTCGATAAATTGAAAGAAAAACTGCCCGGTTTTTCCTTTACGACCGATATCATCGTGGGTTTCCCCAACGAGTCGGATGAGGCTTTTGAAGATACCTTAAGCGCTGTCGAACACTGCAAGTACGACAACGCCTTCACCTTCATCTTCTCCAAAAGGGAAGGCACTCCGGCCGCTTTGATGGAAGACAGCATCGATAGCAAAACCAAAGAAGAAAGACTGCAGAGACTCAACGAAAGAGTCGCCTACTATGCGAATTTGAACAATCAGCGCTTCAAGGATCAGATCGTAGAGGTACTGGTCGACGGCTTGAGCAAGCGCAATGCGAAGGTCTATTCCGGTTATACGCCGGAAAATAAACTCGTCAATTTCACCGGTGAGGACGTAAAGATCGGCGACATCGTCAAAGTAAAGATCACGGAAGTGATGTCTTTTTCCCTCAATGGTGTTAAAGTGGAATAAGAAACAAGAAAGGGTGAGAGCATGAAGAAATGATTTCCTGAAAACTTATTTATCGCTTGAATAGGTTTTTACTGTTTCCTAAAGCGAGAAGGGAGATCATTTTTAGTGCTTAAAATAAACAATTTAACCATAACCGATCAAAAAGGAAGGAAACTCTTGGAAGATTTTTCTTTCGTTTTGAATGAAGGCGATCGGATCGCTTTGATCGGCGAAGAAGGCAACGGCAAGTCGACGATCCTCAAGATCCTGGCCAATAAAGATATCGAATCATATGCCTCATATAACGGTTCCATCGAAGCCGATGGCAAGATCGCCTATCTGCCCCAAAGTATTCCTGAAGAAGAGCTTGAACTTTCGATCAGCGATTTCATCGCACCGGAGATCGACTACAATCAGTTGTATACCATCATGGCACGGATCGGCATCGATCCCGACCTGATATCGCAGCGTAAAGTTAAGACCCTTTCCGGTGGCGAGAAGGTCAAGATCGGCCTGTTGAAGATATTGATGGAAGATCCGGATGTTTTACTGCTGGATGAGCCGACCAACGATCTGGATCTCAAGACTCTGATCTGGCTGGAAGAGTTCATCTGCAGCCAGAACTGTCCCCTGATCTTTGTTTCCCATGATGAAGCCCTGTTGGAAAGATGCGCCAACGGCATCTTGCATCTGGAGCAGTTAAAAAGAAAAAGCGAAGCCCACATCACTTATGCCGGCACGACTTATCGGGAATACATTGAAAACCGAAACGCTTTTATTGAACGCAACAACATGATCGCCGCCAAGGAAAAGGCTCAGCTCAACAAGCAGCTGGAAAAGTGGCGGAAGGTCTATCAGAAAGTCGAATATCGCCAGAATACCATTTCCCGTGGCGATCCCCATGGCGGCCAGCTTCTGAAAAAGAAGATGCACGCGGTCAAGGCTCAGGGTAAAAATCTGGAAAATAAAAAAGAAAAACTGACGAAGTTTTACGAACCGGAAGAGGCGATCGATATCTTCTTTGAAGAAGTATCTCTGGATCCCAACAAGATCATCCTGGATCTTAAACTCGACTGTTTACAAAACGGCGAAAAGATATTGGCGGAAAACATTGAACTGCAGGTCAGAGGCAAAGATAAGATCTGTATCATCGGCGATAACGGCAATGGCAAGTCCACTTTGATCAAGATTCTCGCCAGACAACTGCTGGAAAGAACAGACATCAAAGCCGGCTACATGCCCCAGGATTACAGCGAGGTTCTTGATGAATCATTGACGCCGGTGGAATTTTTATGGGATGGCCGAAACATCGAAGACAAGGGCAAGGTAGGTTCCTATCTCGGGGCTCTGCGTTTCACCAGTGAAGAGATGACCCACAAAATATCCGAATTATCCCAGGGTCAGAAATGCAAGATCCTGTTGGTCAAACTGATATTGGATGGTTGCGATGTTCTAATACTGGATGAGGCGACCAGAAATCTTTCGCCTTTGTCTAGTCCCAGGATCAGGTCCATCCTGCAGGCTTTTAAGGGCTGCATCATTTCCGTTTCCCACGACCGCCGCTTTATTGAAGAAGTGGCGGATAAAGTCTATGAACTCGATCAAAGCGGTCTGCATCTGATCGAATAAGTATGTTATAATCCCGACTTGAACAGTTCAACGATATTAAAACGAAGAGATAGCCTTTAAATACGGACTTTCTCTTCGTTTTTCGTTTTGATAAATTGTTGGGTGGAAAATATGTTTTATTTCATTTTTGATAATTTGTTCAAATCTTTTGA
>JAFRIG010000039.1 GCA_017432895.1 Erysipelotrichaceae bacterium
ACTCGAACCCGTGATCTCCTCCGTGACAGGGAGGCACGATAACCAACTTCGCTAACGCACCATGGAGCAGATGAAGGGAATTGAACCCTCGTGTCCACCTTGGCAAGGTGGCGTTCTACCATTGAACTACATCTGCATATGTTTTGGCGAAGAAGGAGGGATTTGAACCCTCGCGCCAGACAAGCCGACCTATGGCCTTAGCAGGGCCACCTCTTCAACCACTTGAGTACTTCTTCAGCACACGCTTTGTCTGTTGAAATAGCGCTTTTTCAATATATCATACTTATTTGTTTTTCGCAAGATGTTTGATAAGATTATTTTATGAAAATAGCCAGATTTGAAAGAATCAGTTTAGAACAGTTTGAAAATGATGCGGCAACGCTGTTTCCTGATCAGAAAGCCGAACTCTACAGCATTCCTTTACCTGTCAGGGCCACTCCTGGCTCAGCAGGCTATGATTTCTATTCTCCTTTTGATATCGTTCTTCGTCCCGGAGAGTTTAAAAGGGTACCAAGCGGTATCAGATGTAAGATCGATGAAGGATATGTTCTGGAGATCTATCCGCGTTCTTCTTTAGGTTTCAAATATCAGATGGCTTTAGCCAATACTACCGGTATCATCGATTCGGATTACTATAACGCTGATAATGAGGGACATATCATCATCGGTATCGTAAATAGAGGTAATCATGATCTCTACATCAGAAAAGGCGATCGATTCGTCCAGGGAATTTTCAAACGCTACTATCTGGCTGAAGAAGAAGAAGTTTTTTCTTTCCGCCATGGCGGCTTTGGTTCGACTGATTGATGTGCTCATAGCTCAAGTGGATAGAGCATTTGATTCCGATTCAAAAGGTTGCGGGTTCAAGTCCTGTTGAGCACGCCAGTAAAAGATTAAGTTCTGCTTCGCGGAACTTTTCTTTTGACTGATGGCTTGTGATATAATTTTAAGTTGTATAAAGGAGGAATTCGTGACTGATTATAATATCAATCTGACTATACAGAATATCTGGTCGGTATTCAGAGTTGTAATCGATATATCCATAATGTGGTTCCTTTTTTATTATGCGATCAAAGCGATCAGAAATAATTCAAGGACCGTACAGATCTTCAAGGGTATCATCGCTGTCGTTGTAGTAAACGGTCTGGCTAAACTGCTGGGCTTGTCTACTCTGACCTATTTTACCGATATCTTTATCAACTGGGGTTTATTGGCATGTATCATCATTTTCCAGCCGGAAATTAGAGGCTTACTGGAAAAGATCGGTAAGACCAATGCCTTCTCGCGTATAAATTCATTATTGGCTAATGAAAAGGAAAGACTGGTCGAGCAGCTCTATGAAGCCACGATCACGCTGTCTCAGGAAAGAGTCGGTGCTCTGATCTCTATCGAACAGTCGCAATCTCTGCAGGACTATATCAAGACCGGTATCATGGTCAATGCGGAAGTGACCAAAGAACTTCTTTGTTCGATCTTTATGACGACTACGCCATTGCATGATGGTGCCGTCATCATCCAAGGTGATAGAGTTGCCTGTGCCAGTGCCTACTTCCCGCCGACCAATGTCAATCTTTCTTCACGTTACGGGGCCAGACACCGTGCCGCTTTAGGTATTGCTGAAGTATCGGATGCTCTCACTATCGTTGTTTCGGAAGAGACCAGTGCGATCTCCATAGCAGAAAACGGCCGTATCTTCTCCGTTGATGAAAAGCAGCTGAAAGATTATCTGCGCCGCGTCATCCTCAATGACACTACGACTATCGAAAAGAATTCGCGTCGAAGAAATTCTCTGATCGTCGAAGATGACAATGATATGATCATTCAGATCCAGGACGATTCCGCTAACAGGAGAAGACCTTTAAGTTTCTTCCGCAAGAAAGAAGAAGATAGAAATAATAAGGAAAAAGAAATAGCGATCGAAAAAGAACCTGATATGAAAGTTCCTTTTAATAACCGTATGAAACACAGCCGCAAGGCTGCTTCCTCCAAGACAAATAAGAGGAAGGTCAATCATGAAGAAGCGTTTCTGATCGAAAACAATCTGGATCAGGAGGTTTGGTATGACTCAGACAAATAATCCTGAAAAGAAGCTTGAGACAGCAAAGAAGATCGCTTCCAAGACTTCCAGCAAGCAGCAGTATGAAACTTTTGAAGAGAATATCTTCAAACTTCTGCGTTGGGTCTCTTCTCTGATTGATCGGATCTTCTTTTCGACTAAATATTCCGGTATTTTTGCACTGGTTCTGGCCTGTATGGCTTACTTTGTGGCGACCTATGATGGCTCGAGCAATGTGCTTTCATCTTCCAAGATCCTGAGCAATATTCCGATCAATGCGCGTTACAATTCCGAGACCTTTGAATTATCGGGTTTACCTAATGCCTGTGAGATCGTTTTGACCGGTGAAGCAGCCAACGTCAATAATGCTTCCAGCAAGAAGGGTTATTGTCAGGTCGATCTGGAAGGTTATACCGAAGGCACTCATACCATCAAGATGAATGCCGTCGGTTATGGCGATAACGTTACGACGACCGTTTCTCCTAGTGAAGTAACGATCACTTTGAAGAAGAAGACGACGATGCAGTTTGATCTGACCTATGATTTCATCAATCAGAATCAGATGGATTCAAGGTATATCCTTGGCGAACCTGAATTCAATCAGGGAACCAAGATCAATATCAGAGCTTCGCAAGATACTCTGAATTCGATCGCCTTGGTTAAAGCACTGATCGATGTCAGTGGCCAGACTTCGGATTTTGAGATCGATGCACCATTAGTTGCTTATGACCGCAATGGCCAGGCGGTTAATGCCGAGATCGTACCTAGTTCGATCACGGCTTCCGTATCCGTATCTTCACCGAGTATCGAAGTACCGATCAAGCTGAATCCTATCGGTCAGATCCCTCAGGGCCTGGCGATCGATACGGCAGAGATCGTTGACCATCAGACGACCAGGATCTATGCGCCTGATTCCGTTCTGAATGGTATCTCCGAAGTATACGTCAACTTTGATATGTCGACGGTTTCCGAAAATGTTGACCGTGATATAATCCTGCCGGTAACCTTGCCACCAGGCGTCAGTGCCAGTGATGTCAGTGTCGTCAATGTCCGTGTCGCGCTTTCAACGATCGATACCAGAACGATGGAAAACGTTTCTCTCAATGCACACAACAACTACAATAACCTGGCTGTTTCCGATATTGATTTCATGAATGTCAATGTCCAGCTGGCTGGTTCTTTAAACAACATCAATAACGTTGATGAAAATGATATAGAAGTTTATTTCGAAATGCCGGAAGAATCTGGTACCTATGATCTGCCGCTGTTTGTCGAGATCAAGGATAATCCGTATGTTTCGGCCGAGCTTGAACGTTCTACCGTTCATGTTACAACAGTGGAGGCAAATCAGTAATGGGGAGATATTTCGGAACAGATGGTATCCGCGGTAAAGCGGGTGTGACCTTGTTGGATGAAACAGTCTATAAGGTAGGAAAATTCGTCGGTGATTATTATCCTGACGCTAAGATCGTCATCGGTATGGACACACGTCTTTCTTCAAAAGATTTTGAAGAAGATCTGAAGAAGGGCATGATCGAATCAGGAGCCAAGGTCTATCTGCTTGGTTACTGTTCAACACCGTGTCTGGCTTATATCACGATGACAAAAGGTTTCTCATGCGGTGTCATGATCTCGGCTTCGCACAACCCTTATACCGATAACGGTATCAAGATCTTCGCTAATGACGGTTTCAAGATCAAGGACGATATTGAAGGTCTGATCGAAGATTATATCGATAATCCTGAAGGTATTGAGGAAAAACAAGGTGGTGAAGTCATCGATTACCATGAGGCGATCGCTGATTATCAGAACTGGCTTTTAGAGCGCTATCCGCTTGATCTGAGGGGCATGAAGGTCTGTGTTGACCTGTGCAACGGTTCCAACTGTTATACGGCTAAAGGCGTCTTGGATAAGCTCCATGGCAATTTCACTTATATCAATGATTCACCTGATGGCACCAACATCAACAACAACTGCGGTTCTACGCATCTGGGAATGCTGCAGGAAACAGTCAAAAATGGTGACTTTGATATGGGTATGGCTTTTGATGGCGATGCCGATCGAGTTCTGTTTGTTGATGAAGATGGGGAAGTAGTTGATGGCGATAAGATCATGTATCTGCTTTCCAAGTATCTTAAGGATAAAGGCATGCTGAATAAGGACACGCTGGTCACGACGGTCATGTCCAATATCGGTTTATATAAATCATTAGAAAAGATCGGTGTCGCTTCCGATATCACACCGGTCGGTGACAAGAATGTCACTGATTCGATCGTCAAGAACGGTTTTGTGGTCGGTGGTGAACAGTCAGGTCACATCATCTATGCAAATGACTGCACCTTCGGAGATGGCTTAAAGACGGCTTTACTGGTTTTTGAAGCTCTGACTTATTATGGTGTTTCACTTAAAGAAGCGGTCAAGGAAGTCACGATCTATCCTCAGTTACTGGTCAATGAGCCGGTCAAGGACAAGAAAGTAGTCTTAGATGATGAAGTGATCAATAAGAAGATCGCCGATATCGCTGAAGAACTTTCCAATAACGGCAGGATCCTGGTGAGGCCTTCCGGAACGGAGCCTCTGATCAGAGTCATGGTCGAAGC
>JAFRIG010000005.1 GCA_017432895.1 Erysipelotrichaceae bacterium
ATATATGCTTTCTTCCTGATCCATGACCATCGCCCTCCTTGTGATATTATCATATCACTTCGGAGGCAATACGCCCCAAGGGGCGGGGAAATGCCCATTAACTCGCAACCTGCCACTGGCAGCTTACTCGTTTATTATAAAGCCCCGCACTAGCGAGGCTTAATAATTTGATCTTTTTTAAATACTGATCAGCCTTTGAAAAGTGAATGCAGGTTGCAATAGGCGTAGACCGCAAGGACTTCGTCCCCTTCCAGCAAGGCGAATTCAGCCTTTGGCGCATCGCCGGGTTTTAGAGCCTTGCGCTGATTGCCGTTTCTCGTCTGCAAAGCGATCCATTCGATATAGTGTTCTTCACTCATCGGATGCTCCACGGAACCCACCGTGACACAAACCTTGTTGTCCTTTACTTCATAGACCGGAACATGCTTCTCAGCAGTGCCATCGGAAGTACCGGGAACGATCTCTTCCATAGCCTCTCCGCAGCACATCGTCGGACAGGCACTGTTTTTTACCATAGCTACCATTTTGCCGCAGCGTTTGCAGCGATAGAATTTCATTTCCATGATCTTGTTTTCTCCTTTTTCTTTATTATAGCAGATGCATCAGAAACTGTGGCCGCCACCGCCACCGGAAGAGCCGCCACCGCCTCCTCCGCCGCCTCCGCCGCCACCGGAGTATCCGCCTCCTCCTCCGCCACTTGATGAAACTTCGACATGGTGAGTCACCCTTTGCTTGGTCTTGATCTTGTTGACGACCGCAAAGGCGACCGAACCGGTCATTGCCGGTACGACGGCTTTGGGGATCGTGTTATCCGCACTTCTTTGCAAAGTCAGAAACATGAAGTTGACAAGAAGTGCCACGACGCAGGCGATCAGGAAGTTGGAGATGTACTTCATCGGCTGGGCGATCTTGCCGCCTTCTAGCAGCGTTGCCGCCTGTTCAAAAGCACTGGAAGCACAGCCATAATAATCCCCTCTTGAAGCGTAGGAGTAGATATTGTCGGTGATCGTATAGGCATAGGCCTTATCGATGGTACGATAGATGGCACCATCGCAATAGATCCAGATGTTGCGTCTACCCATGTCGATCAGAAACAGAAAGCCGCTTTCCTTGCCGAAATATGAACGGTAAAGATTTTTGGCATATGTACTGGTATCGCCATACTGACTAACCGTCACAAAGGCGACATTGCCATATTTGCTGACTTCCGCCATCTTGATCTTCAGGGCATTTTCTTCTTGCGCACTCAAAAGATCCTCTTGATCATCAATGACTATCTGATAGCCCTCTGCATGAACGCATACAGCAGAAGAGAATATCAGCATATTAAGCAATAAAAGTAGTGATAATAATCTGAATGATCTACGCACGATCGTCACCTCCCTTTCGCGTATAGAACGAAGGCAAAGGCCTGGTCGAAGTCTCGTTGTAGCGCATGATAAGATCGATGGACATGGAGCTGGCCGCAAACAGACAGATCAGAGCTCCCAGATAATACCACCAGTCCTGGACCGGCTGCGCCGCAGCGACCGCAAAAGCGTAGATCACACTTCCTAAACCCAACAGACAGATAAACACGGAACGCTTATTGCGTAAATACATGGCCGCTGCCAGCTGCTTGATGAAAAGGATGGCCTCCAGCACCATAACGATGAAAGTGATGACCATAGCTCCGGTTTGCGATACCAGCAGGTCGTAAACCTCGCCCATGATAAAGAAGGACACCAGGAAAATGGAAAGAATGATACCCGTAAAAATGGTTCTGAAGACTCCGGTATCACGCCGGAAAGATCTTCTGATACGGGAACGCTTCTTTTCCGACATCAGCAGTTCCTTGGCGTCGTTTAAAAGATAACCCTTGTCGAAAACATGGTTCTCCCGATCACGGATCTGTTTCAGTTCGCTGCGATAGCGTCTGCCGACCAGATAGACCAGTACGGCCGCAAACCAGATGACGAAACGCGAAGTCACCGACACGAAGAGAGTCAGCAGGATAAAAAGCAGACCCGCTCCTGCCGCCGTATAAAGCGAAAAGACATTGAGATCAGCCGGCAGGTCGATATGCATCTTGCCGGACTGGCCGTTGACTACGGCATAAGCCACCCTGTCATTCTTGCGCCAGGTCAGAAACCACACCGGCAGATAGATCGTATCTTCGCTTTCATAGCTGGTCTGCAGGAATTCCTGCAGTTTGGCTTTTTTGCGTGGCAGATCAAGATCATCGACTTTAAGATCGTGTTTGAGATCCTTGACGGCGATCTCCGTCGCCTTGTCCATGACCTCTTCCTTATATAGATCCGCTTCGACATTCGGCGCATCGGCATACATGCCTGCCAAATAGCCCTGGCGGTATTTGACCATCCCCTTCTTGGTGAAAGGCGAGATGTGTTCGGCTATCGTATCGTCGAAGTTGCGGGATGCATCGAAAGGAATGCCATAGAGACCGTTATCTCTGATCCTGGCCGTGATATCGTATTCCTCGTAATAGTCATAGTCGCCCTTCGAATAGCGACGGGTACCTTTGACATCGAAAGGATCCTCTCTGAACTTGACCGTATACATCCAATACGGAATATAGAAAGGACGGAACTTTTCAATAAATTCCGGATCTCTGAATTCCTTGGGTACGAAGAACTTGTTTTTGAGCTTGCTTTGATAGATGCTCTTGCATTGTTCCTTGTCTATCTTGAAAGGAACGATATACTTAGGTCTTTTGACACCGCTGATCTGTGATTCCAGGACCGCCTCCGAACCGCAATAGCTGCAATAGGAAACTGCCTCATCGTTGGCTGAAATAAGCTGAGCTCCGCAGTTCTTGCAGGTATACATCCTGGCGCCTTCGATGATGGTCTCTTGTGCATCATTCTTCAGATCGTAGTCTTTTACTTCGTATTCGCTTTCACAGTGCTGACATTTCAGCTTCTGTTTCTTGATATCGAAATACAAGACCCCGTTACAGCTGGGACATTTCATCGAATGATACCTCCTAACTTCTATAAGAATAGTATATCATCAAACGCTGTATCTTCTTAATTGCCTGTATTCAATAAGAAAAAACGGAAAAGACATATAACAGATATTCTTTTCCAGAAAAAAGTGCCTATTTCAGGCACTTTCACAGGTATTCTGGTGGACACCAACTTTTTCAACAGTTATCTAGATTGAAAAACCCGGGAATATGTTTACGATTACGGTGTAATCTCAGCACGTAAACATTCAGTTATTGGTATTTCGAAGCAGCTGAATATTATTTTGTCTACTAAAACTTTTTCACGAACTGCTTTCTTTTTTATCTATTCAATTTATATAATTTCTGCGGGAAAACCAAGAAGTCTTTAGCTTCTTTGGATGAACCGCTACACATGGCAAAATATAAGTAGTTCTTTGAAAAGTTAATGTATGTGGTTCTGGTTGCTAAACACCAATCAGGTAAAACATTAAGTGTAGGTTAGACTTCCTCAAAAAGATGAAATAAGAACTCACATTCATCAAGTAGCGTAAAGAGTGTAAACTCAATACGGTAGCGGCTAAGTGGATAAGTCTGTAAGAATAAGGCTTCCCTTCGGGGTTGACAATAATAGCAGACTTCTTACGAAGCCCATAAGTCTTTAGCTTATGGGAGGTTCACTACCTTATCTTCAATCAGATAATAGTAATTATGTTTGCTTTCTTTCTGAAAGATCTGAAAGACTGTTCTAACTCTATTTCTGATTCAACCATCAACACGCAGACGATGAAACAATCATCATTTTCTGTTTCGTCTGCATATGAAAATCTCATTAAACTAAGGGAGAAAAAAAGGCAACGGATTGCCCTAAATCGGCGTACCCGGCTCAAGGCCAGGATCGGTTGCCTATAAAAGATAACTCTTTTTGCACTTATATTTTAACCTAATTAAGGCTGAAATATCAACGGTTGACACTAACACAGATGCCATTCTGGTATCTGAATTAAACCGGATGTGCATTCGCATAAATTAAGCATAATCTGAGATTGAATCAGACTAACAGATGTATTTCAATGAATGTCAATGTACGATCTGTTGTCTGTGGAGCAAGAATCCAACCAGTACAAGTTATACTAAACAAATAAATAGCATATATAAAAAATCACTGAAATTCAGTGACTTTGAGTAGACGATGGTGGACACTAACACAAGCGTCATACTGGTACCCATATTAAAACGGGTGCATATTCGCATAAACAAGGCATAATCTGAGATTTAATCAAACTAACAGATGTGTTTTGATGTACATCAATGTATATAAATGCATCTGTTTTTATATCGTTTTCCACGGATTTTCCACGGATGTGGTTCATCTGTTTATTTGGTTTTACTTTACAGGAGTGATATTAATACTTATCTTCCACTCAGCTGTATATCCCGAATATCTGCCGCTATTTTCATAAACAATTATAGTATCTGAAACGCTATACCCATTTTTACATAAATCATCTGAATATGCTATTTTTTCATGGTATGTGCCTACATCCGGATTAGTATCTGATTCCTCAATCCTTAGCACCATATTAAAAGATGAGTCAGGATCCAATGTAATAGTATTTCCGCTATTGAATTTATCACCATCTATATAGAGTCCTTTTGACCAGCTACTTCCAACATGGTTGTTGCTGACCAAAGATGCAGACCAAGTAATTCTAAATTTCTGTGGAGAAGGAAGAACATTGACGCTTACAAATGAACTTGGGCCATCCGGAGAAGATACCTTGATCTTGGCTGATCCAACTCCGGTTGCGGTAACAACCCCTCTATCTGATACTTTTGCAACGGATTCGTTATCTGATGAAAAGATCAAAGATTGGTCGGTCGCATTTTCCGGATAAATTGTTGCTAAAATGGTAAACTTGCTCCCAATATACAGCTTTGTTCCATTCTCCAAATTCCAGGTAGCCTGTATTTTGGTTACTAACGTTGGTTCAACATCGATATCAATAGATCCAGTAACACCCGATCTATGTTTTGCTGTTATAGTTGCAGTTCCTACTCCAACAGCTTTTATTATGCCTTCTGAATCTATTTTAATGACTTTATTATTACTGGACTCCCAGCTTAATTCTTTGACTGATACATCTTTGGGTTCCCAAAGAACATCTAAATCAATCTCATCGCCGACTTCAATTCTTTTATCAGATAATTTATTGTTTATTGTTATCTCGGAAGGAATAATCTCACTTACAGTCAAATCATATGTGTATTTATTACCGTCGGGTGTTTGCAATGATATTGTTGCATCGCCGGCCTTCTTAGCAACTACTTCTATTACAGATTGGCCTCGTTCATCAAAGTTAACTTCAACAATTCTATCGTCAGATGATGTAACTTTAATACTTTTATTTGTTGCGTTATCAGGAGAAAGTTTAAACTTAAGAGATAATGTATCACCTAGATATAATTCGTTAACTGTTCCATCAAATACTACATCTTCTATTTCTATTGCTGTGGCATGAACAACACAATGCCCTAATATGCGATCATCTTGATAAAACGTGAATTCGGTATCTCCAGGAAGATTTGAATAGCAGCTATAATCTTCACCCATCTCGATGAAATCATTTGACCTATCAACTGTCATATCAATATAATTCGCATCTTCTGGTACAAATTTAAAACCTAAATCAAAGGTGCTTCCAACAGATACTTCTATTTCTTCTTTAACAAAATCTAGCTTTTCGATAGGTATTATCAGTTTTTCAACATTAATGTTGCATGTCGAATACTCGTATTCGCCATTACACGCTGTAACAATGGCCTGCCCTTGTGACAAAGCAGTAAAACTGCCATCATCATTTCGTTTGATTATTTCAGGATCGCTAATAATGAAATCTATAGATTCAACAGCGTCATCGGAAGCGATGGTGTAATCAATGTTAAAAACATCTCTTTCGGTTACATCCAGTTCCGTATCGTTAAAAACAAAATCTGCAACATGATACCGAATCAGTACGCTATCGCTTTTTTTGAACACATCATCATACTTAAAACTTGTCCTGTCATTTATCTTTATACCTACTACATCACAAATCTCATCGTTTCCCCATAAGTTCTCAGTAGTTGCTTCTGAAACTACATTAGAAAAGCCAATACTCTTGAGATAATTCTCTGCCTCTTGATAATTTTTCCTTAAAAAATAATCTGAATTTACCGGCATCAGTAAACTTCCTGTTTCCAGGGATGATTTGTATTCTAATTCTTCAACCTTAACATTTTGGCTATTGCATGAAATATGGTATTTAGCTGTTGTTACACTGTTAATTTCTAAACTCACAATTCCATATATATCGCTGTTATCTGCTTTTGAAAAAGTCAAATCATAAAGGTCAGATTGAAGATTAATATTATAAATCGTATCTTCACCATGTTTCATAGTTCCCAGAACCCGATCGCCAATCGCCACGCTGACGTCATATTTACTGAAAATCCAGTTTGACTCAAAGTCTATCTCAATGGTTGTTGCGTATGTAGAAACAGGATAGTGCCCGATAATTGAAATGTCACTATCAAAAGGCAACATTGCTTCATTGCTGATTTCTACACCATCCGCCATTATGGATGTTCTATACTCTTCTTCCAGAGATAAATCATGCAATTCATCAGTAATAATATTCACAAAACCGACATCATGAAAAGTTTTCCCAACATTCATATAATACTCAGATTTGACTTCTGCTTTTGTCAGAGGCAATGAGATTTTTGGGATATTATGAAATGAAATAATTATTTCGGAGTCCTTATTAAAAGGGTCGTCCGGACCAAAATCACTTAAGCCATCAATTGTTACCGACTCAACCGTTCCATCCGGTATTTCGCTTTTTGAATTAATGTCATCAATCGAAGAAAACGTAATATTGCTAAATCCGGCTTTTTGAAAAACTGATGTTACTTCATCTTTATCCATTCCTAAATAATCTAAAGAGGCATATGGAGAGTTAATAGAAAAACTGGAATGACCTTCATTTCCGAAAGGTTCCTGGTTACATCCAGATAACAGAAACAATAATAGCAATACGATAATGTGTGTTCTTAATATTTTCATAGCGCCTCTTGAAGTAGCTAGGATTGATTTATATATAATAAAGCACATCCAATGATCACAATTCTGACTACATTATATCAATCAATTATGACATTTGATATTTGATATTAACCAAAAACAAAAGCAGTCATTTAAACTGCTTTCCATAGATATACTGGTGGACACTAAGGGACTCGAACCCCTGACCCCCTCCACGTCAAGGAGGTGCTCTCCCAACTGAGCTAAGTGTCCGGATGCTTTATTATTATATAACAAACTCTTTCCGTTTCACAACAGGAAATTTTCTTAATTCAGTTTCCCTTCAGCGTATTTATCTGTTTATAGCGCATATACCAGATCGGCAGCTGTATCATCATAGTCAAAAGCCAGCTGAAGGGAAAACACAGATAAAGGGTCTTGGGATCATGATGACTTGAGAAATAAGTGTAGATGTATAAGATACGAAAACCGCAGACACCAAACAATGTCACGATCGTCGGCAGTGTCACGATGCCCATACCTCTGATACTGTTGACGATGACATCCAGAAGGCCATTGAGAAACAGGAAAAAGGTCACATACTTAAGACGATAGAGTCCCAGAGAAACAAGTTCCTGATCACTGCTGAGCAAGCCAAGGAAAAAGTTTCCGTTAAGCAGGATAAAAAAGCCGATCACAAAAGCTCCCAGACCGCAGATCACAAAGACTTCCAGCGTCATTTTAAAGATATCCTTATAGCGCTTGGCCCCATACATCCGGGAAGTATAGGTCAAAGCCGCCAGCGGAAAAGCGTCCACGAAAACATAGACGTATTCTTCGATCGCATTGGCTGCCGTATTGGCCGCCACGAACAGCGAACCGAAGGAATTGATGGAAGACTGTATCATCATATTGGAAAAGGAGAACAGCTGATTCTGCAAAGCCGAAGGTATGCCGTACTTAAGCATCGTAATGGCTAAATTCAAATCAAAAAGCGAAAGATCTCTTTTTAACCCGATCATCCCTTCTTCTTTCATTAGCTTCATCAGGATCAAAGTAGCGGCAACGACCTGGCTGATAACGGAAGCCAATGCCGCTCCGGCAACGCCCCACGAGAATAAGGCCACAAAAAGCAGATTCAAAAGAACATTCAAAACTCCGGAGATGCCCAGATATAAAGTCGGGTCCTTGGAATTGCCATCAGCTCTTAAGATCGAAGCACCAAAATCGAATACGCCGATACCGATCGAGGCAAGGAAATAGATCCGCATATAAAGCAAAGCCTGAGCGAAGATATCTTCCGGTACACTAAGCATCCTCAACAGCCAGGGAGCTGTAACGATGCCAAAGATAGCCACGCCAATTCCGAAGACCAGGCCGATGGTCATGGCCGAAAAGACGGCGGAAGGAAGTTTCTTGTCTTCTCTGGCTCCGATCATTCTGGAGATCAGGACATTGGCACCTAAGGACAGACCGTTTAAACCCCAGATAAAAAAGATCGTGATCGGTGAAGTCGTACCTACTGCCGCCAGACCCCTTTCACTGACGAAATTGCCGACGACCAGCGTATCGGCGAAATTGAACGTTATCTGTAAGATGTTCGCCAGCATGATCGGCCACGCAAAAAGCAGGATGCTTCTTAACGAGTAGTCATCCTCCCTGTTTATATTGGTCCTTTTGATCTGCTTATCTTCCATATACTAATTAAAAGAAACCGAATTCAGAAAATCCTCAAAAACTTTTTGACCCTTTTCCTCATAGCCGGGTCTGACATAATAATATAACGTATAACAGATATTGCCATGTTTCATGACGATGGTTTTGGCGATCTGTGAAATGCTATTGACCTGATATTCATAGTCGAAACCGTATGCCTGATGTTCACAAATCATCTTTTCAAAGAAGCCTTTAAAAACATAATCATGATCCTTAAGTCCTTTGGCCAGCTTTTTCTCGTTGGCTTGACAGATCTCCTTATTGCCTGCGAAAGCTCCTAACAAAGCATTAAAGCGATGATAAAAGATGGCGATCGTGACATGATCATCTTCATTCCTGATGGCCCAGCGATCGGGATTATCATCGAGATAGAGCCGTTTGAGCTCTTCTTTGCTTAAGATCGCATATTCATCAGGAAATTCCACGGAAACTGAATCATTAATAAGCACTTTCATCTTTTTTATCCCCCTAACATTAAAGCACAGACGCCAAGAAAAAGACAGGTTTGAACCTGTCTGTTTCGTTGATTTTGAACTTTTACTGATCGAGTTTGAACAAGGCAAGGACCCCGCAAAGAAAGCCCAGAATGACCGAAGGAAAACCGATAAAACAGGTCATCCATTTGATACTTTTGCCTAAGATGTCATCGCCGACCGTGAACCAGAGCACAGCTCCCAAAATGGCGTAGATCGCACAGCAGCTGATCAGAAACAGATTCTGTCTGTGGCGTCTTTTGATGTCGAGCCTGTTCATGAGTTTCCACAAAAGTCTGTACATTGTCTTCCTCCTTAATGTGAGATGACATAATCTTTGTCATTGATATTGATCAGATGATCGCCGATCCTTTCGGCGTCACTGGATAGTTTGAGATATTGGGCTCCCACGCTGGGTGAACAGGTTCCCTCGTTCAGCCGGCGGATATGGTTGCGGGCCATGTTCATAGTCAGCCTGTCGATCTTTTCTTCCAGCTTCTGAGCTTCCTTGAATTCTTTTTTGTCGCCCTGATAGGTCTTCATCGTCGACTCGTAAAGGGAGTTGATCAGTCCTGAAAGCTTATCCACTTCGTTTAAGGCATCTTCCGAGAATGTTTCGTTTGCTTCCTGCAGATTGCGGGCGTATTCCACGATGTTTTCCGCATAATCCCCGATCCTCTCCAGATCCGAGATCGCCCGATAAGTGGAAGTCAGATAACGATGGTCTTTCTTGTTTATGCCATTGGTGCGGGTCAGTTTGACGATGATATCGACCAGCTTCTGATTCAGGAAATTCAGCTGTTTTTCGTTATGTTCAAATTCCTCATTTTTGGAGAAATCAAGCGATCTGATCATCTCAATGGCCAGATTGAAGTTTTCCATGGCGATCTTAGCCATATTGATGATCTCCTTGCGGATCTGTTCCACGGCGATCGCCGGTGTCGCCACCATGTTCTCATCGACATAGTAGAAGTGTTCGCTTGCCTTTTCTTCTTGTTCATCTTTCACCATTCTTGTAGCCAAGGTCACCAGCATATCCGTGATCGGCAAGACGATGATGACCGAAGCGATATTGAAGATCGTATGAAACATCGCCAGCTGAGTATGGGGCAGACCCGGGAACAGGCTTTCAAAGATCTTTCCGATAGAGACTCTTCCGGCAGATAAAGACATGATCAGAACATCGATGAGACAGACCAGCACGACTCCGCCGATATTGAAGATCAGCTGGATCATGGAAGTCCTTCTGGCGTTGGTGCCGCCACTCTTCCACGCCGCCAGCATCCCGGTGAGGCAGGTGCCGACATTGGCTCCCAAAGTCAGATAGATGCCCTGTCTGATATCGATCAGCCCGCTGACCGCCATCGTGATCGCGATCGAAGTGATGGCCGAAGAAGACTGGATGATCGCCGTCAGTACCCCACCGGCGATGATCAAAGCGAAGATCGAATCGATATTGGCCAGAAACAGCTTGAGACCTTCCGTTTGCGCAAAGCCCTTCATCGAAGTCGACATCATGTTTAATCCCACAAAAAGCATCCCCAGACCGGCTAAAACATAGCCTAAGAGCTTGCCTTTATCCTTGCGGGCAAACATATTGATGAAAACGCCGACCCCGGCCAAGGCCGAAAAAAGGATATTGGCATCGATGTTATGGGAACCAAACATTCCAAGCGCAACGATCTGACCGGTGATCGTCGTTCCGATCTCACCGCCAAAGATGATGGTCGCCGCCTGTTTAAGGCTGATGATACCCGCATTGACAAAACCGATCGTCATGACCGTCGTCGCACCCGATGACTGAATGGCTACCGTCGCCAAAGCTCCGATCATCACCCCGACCAGTTTATTATTCGAAACACGGGAAAACAGTTTTTTAAGTTTATCCGAACAGATGGCTTCCAGGTTTTTGGACATGGTCTCACACGCCATAAGAAAAACGCCTATTCCGGCCATCAGTTGCAGCAGATTCGTAAAGATCAGTTGCGCTTGCATAAGTTTATATCTTTCGATATTAACTTAAAACACTGATGTTACAGGCGTTTCAAGATGAAGTAAAAATATCGTAAATTATGCTTTATTGAATGTAACGGTAAAAGTCGAACCCTCGCCCGGTTTGGACTTCAGATCGATGGTCGCATTGTTTAGGATACAGGAGTGCTTGACGATCGAAAGACCCAGACCTGTACCGCCCACCTGTTTGGAACGGGCTTTATCGATCCGATAGAAGCGTTCGAAGATCCTTTCATGATAGGCTTCATCGATCCCGATGCCCGTATCGCTGACCTCCAGATAAACATGTTTGTCGTCGCTTGACACTGTAACATCGACCCTTCCGTTTTCCTTGTTGTAGGCGATGGCATTCTCACACAGATTGTAGATAATGGATTCCAGCAGCTCAATGTTGCCATAGACGTAAGCTTCACAGGTATGGGCTTCAACACTGATACCCTTATCGGCCTCCATCGCGATCTGTTCCACGACCTGATCCACCAGCTGACCCAAATCGACATTCTCCTTGCGGATGGAACTTTCTTCATCATCGAGGTGGGAGACCTTGATGACATCCACGACCAGGCCTATCATGCGCTGAGCTTCGCTGTAGATCTTATCATAGAAACTCTGGCGATCTTCTTTTTTGACTAAACCGTCTTTTAACAGTTCGGCATAGCCGCTGATCGTCTGCAAAGGCGTCTTCAGTTCATGGGAAACATTGGAAGCGAATTCCTTGCGCATGTTTTCATTGGCTTCCTTGTATGATTCATCGAATATCAGTATGACATAACCCGAGATCATGTCTTCCACTAAGACCGGACTTATTTCCAGATCATAATTTTTATCTTTGATCCGTACCCGTTTTTCAGAGCGATGACGGTTTTGCGCATCTTCGATCAGATCGGAAAACCTGTCGAAATAGGTGCAATCAGAAATATATCCACCCAGCATATCCTGGTCGATATTCAGAAGATCGGCTGCCGCCTTATTGATATCGATGACGACCCCTTCGGTATTCATCAAGACCATGCCCTCGTTCATATTCTGGGTGATGGTCTCGAATTCCTGCTTCTTCTGCAAGAGTATCTCCCTGTCTTTATTAATAAGCTTGCGCTGATCGGTGAGCTTCTTTAAGACCGGTTTGATCTCCTTATAGCAGTTGACGTCATCGGGATCGTCCACATCGATCTGATTCAAAGGTTCGACGATACGCTTGGTCAGATGATAGGCAAAAGGAAAAGAGATCATAAAAATGCCTAAAATGACGATCGAAAGCGGTTCGATAAGATTCTTGATCACCTGATAGATGGATGGATAGGTGCTGGAAAGTCGGACGATGTCTCCGCTTTTTAGACGCATGGCCGTATAGATGAATCTTTCAAAAAGGGTTGAAGATTCCCGGTTGGAAAAACCGAAATCCGATTCAAGGGCATCGCTGACCTCCTGGCGGTCCAGGTGATTGTCCATGGCAGCGATATCGTTGCCGCTGTTGTCGTAGATGACGGTACCCTGAGGATTGATGATGGTGATGCGGTAGTCCGTCTCATCCAGATCATCCAGAAAGGACAGACCTTCCTTGTCGATACCGTAGGCGATGACGCCGGTCTCCGCCTCCAGGACATCGATCTGGGAACGATAAAAACTCTGATAGAGCTCGTCCACCGTAAAGACTACCGTGGCGACCAGCACGATCAGAGCAACAGCCAGAATGCTTTTGAAGATCTTATTAGCCATCGATCTTTTCCCTGAGGCAATACCCTACCCCATGGACGGTCACGATGTATTTGCCATACTTGCCAAGCTTGCTTCGTAAAGTGCCCACATGGACATCGATAGTCCGGGATTCACCCAGATAATCGGAACCCCAGATCTTTTCCAGCAGCTGCTGGCGGGACATGACGATCTCTTTGTTTTCAACCAGAGACAAGAGAAGTTCATACTCCTTGAGCGTCAGATCGATCAGCTGACCTTCAACGTAGACTTCTCTTTTCAGCCGATAGATCTCGACTTGCGCAAAACCGATCATCTCGTTAGCGGCCGAGAGCTTGCCTCTTCTTAAGACCGCCTTGACCCTGGAGACCATCTCCATCATACCGAAAGGCTTGGAAAGATAATCATCGGCTCCCATATCCAGACCCGTCACGCGATCGAATTCGCTGGTCTTGGCGGTCGCCATGATGACGGGGATGTGGCTTAATAGCGCATCAGCTTTTAACTTCTTTAAGATAGCCAGGCCATCCTCCCCCGGCAGCATGATATCCAGGATGATCAGTTCCGGCATTTCCTTCTCCAGCTGTTTAAAAAGTTCAGAGCCATCTTTCAAACCGACGGCTTCAAATCCCGACATTTTCAAGGTATAGATGATCAGTTCCCTGATCGAAACGTCGTCTTCGACACAATATATCATCACTTTTAACTATAGCGTATCGTCAATTTACAATTGTAAATTATTTGTAAAAAAACAGAAGAGCGAGTCTTCTGTTTGTGGTTTTTACGGTTTAAGCTGCAGATACAACTGCCGGTATTGGGCAGCCGAGAGTTTCCAGGAAACATCCTTTTCCATGTCTCTGATGACCATGGCATCGTAGCTCTCGCGGTGTTCGAAATAAAGCGTCTTGGCTCTGTTGATCGCATCCAGCAGCAAGCCGGCATCATAGCCATCGAAGGTGAAGCCGTTGCCGCTGTCCTCATACATGTTGTAAGGTTCAACGGTATCCTTTAAACCACCCGTCTCTCTGACGATCGGAGCCGTGCCATAGCGCATGGCGATCAGCTGGGTCAGTCCGCACGGTTCAAATAATGACGGTACCAGCAAGGCATCCGCACTGGCGTAGATCCTGTGAGCCCTGTCTTCATCGTACTGGATGCAAGAGCACACTTCGCCTTTATAGGCGTTTTCGTAGTAACGGAAGGAATCCTCATAGCCCGGATCACCGGTTCCTAAGACGACCAGCTGTGTGAAGCCATCCACCATCTGCGGAACGATCGCATTGACCAGATCCAGACCCTTCTGATTGGTCAGACGGGAGATCAGACCGATGACGAACTTGTTTTCATCGACCGTCAAACCCAGTTCCTTCTGTAATTCGACCTTATTGGCCTTCTTGTTGGCGATGGCATCTTCGGTATTGTAGTTCTTGAAGATCCTTTCATCCGTCTCCGGATTCCAGATCTCACAATCGATACCGTTGACGATACCTCTGAGCTTGCCGGAATGATAACGCAAATGGGCATCCAGACCTTCACCATAGAACTCCGACTGGATCTCACCGGCATAAGTATTGGAGACCGTCGAGATCATATCGGCATAAGCCAGACCGCCCTTGAGCATGTTGGCATCGTTGTAGTTCTGGACCAGAACGTCCTTGTTGAAGACGTAATCAGGTAAACCGGACCAGTACTTGATCGCATCCAGGCTGTAGATGCCCTGGAAACGCAGATTGTGGACCGTCATGATCGTCTTGGATGAGGCCAGCTTGGTGTTGGCGAACAGCGTGCGCAGATAGATCGGCGTCAAAGCCGCCTGCCAGTCGTGGCAATGGATCACATCCGGGATCCAGTCCAGATATAACAAGGCACTTAAGGCAGCCTTGGAGAAATAACAGAATTTAGGAATATCATCGACCATGTTGGTATAAGGATTGCCACTGGTGAACAATTCCTCGTTGTCGATGAAATCATAGACGACACCATCCCATTCATATTCCATGATGCCGACATAGAACTGCTTGCCATCCGCAAACAGGTCCATATAGTACTCGCCGCGGTAGACCATCTTCTCCTGGAACTTCCAGGGAATGCACTTGTAACGCGGAATGATGACCTTGACATCGCAGTTCTGCTTCACCAGTTCTTTAGGCAAAGCATACATGACATCGGCCAGACCGCCCGTTTTGACAAACGGATAGCACTCGGAACCGATGAAAGCGACACTTCTGCGCGGTCCGAGATCTTCAACTATCTCCTTAACGGCTTCTTCGATCTTAACTTCAGGTTCCTTCTTCAAAGGTTTTGCCTGGGCAGCTGCCACATCGGCCGGCACGACGACCTCGGCGATCACGTCTTCGGCTTTAGCCTTCTTGACAACTTTCTTGATCGTCTTTTTCTCGGCAGCCTTAGCACTACTGTCAGATTTTTTGGTTTTTACTGTTTTGCTCTTTGTCTTCTTTTCTTCTGTTTTCTTGGATTCAGACATTTTGTTACTCCCCTCACAATTCAATAAAAGTCATTGATCATGAAAAAACCGTTCATGACAAATCTATTATCTCAAATTTTTTCTTTTTTCATAGTCTTCCTCATCAAAGTTCTTTCATCTTTTAGCCAAATTCGACAAAAGGCAGGTCTGACCCGCCTGATGTTTACCTGGTATCAATTAAATCATCTTTTATAACAATGGAAAGCTGAGCGTGACTTTAAAAAGATCGCCATCGATGCTTAGATCCATCTGCCCGTTCTGTAGTTCCGTTAAACTCCTGGCGATGGCCAGCCCCAGGCCGTTTCCTTCGCTATGGCGGGACTCATCACCCCTGGTAAAACGTTCCATCAGCTCATCCGGGGACATATTAAGCTTGTCTCTGGAAGTGTTTTTCAAAGTGATAATAGCCCTGTCATCCTTTTCATCTAAAGAAAGATAGACTCGGGTATCGCTTTGGGCATACTTGCAGATATTGTTCATCAGATTGTCGAAGACCCGCCACATCCTTCGGCCATCCGCTTTGATCATGACTTCCTTTGGCGGATATTCGCTGATCAGTTCCAGTTTCGCCTCCCCTAGTTTCTCCTCATATTCGCCACTGGCCTGGTTGAGAAAGATCGAAACATCGAAAGGCCGCAGATCCACCTCTAAATTGCCGCTGGAAGCCTTGGAAGCTTCGACCAGGTCTTCCAATAATCGTTTTAACCTCTCGGCTTGTCTCAGTAATACTTCACAATACTCCTTGACTTTCCTGTTGTTTCCTTTTTCTTTGCTGATAAGATCGGTATAGTTGATGATCGAGGTCAAAGGCGTCTTGATGTCATGGGAGACGTTGGTTATTAATTCCGTCTTCATGCGTTCGCTTTTTAAACGATCCTCCACAGCTATAGCCATGCCCTTGCCGATCTGATTGAGGTCTTCAGCCTGCTTCCTGAAATCCAATAACATCCCTCTGGTATCGATCTGATAAGCCAGATCGCCACTAGAGAGAGCTTCAGCTCCTTTTTGAAGACGCCTGATATTCAAGGCGATATACAATACAAAGGGTACCAAGATCAAAGTCTTTATGAACCAGAAAGAGATATACATATTGTAAGAATCAAACAGCACTATCATCTCAAACAAGCTTATAGCTAAGATAGCGATGACCGCCTTGAAGATCAAAGGCAGCTGTCCGATAAAAGATATGATCCCGCGGCCTAAATCCCTTAACAGTCCGAAACAGTATTTTATGAAACTCCATATTATTACCCAGAGCTTATAGCACAATGAACCTTTGACCAGATTTTTCTGTTTGATGCGACAGGCCGCTGACATACTTAGACCCACCAGGATGATGATCAGCGCCAAAAGCCAGAGTATCACTGCGATCAGTGACAAAACATCGCTGTGGAAAGGATCTTCCATGATCAAAGCCATGCACCCGATCATCAATAAACTCGTCAGCACCAATAAGACATCGAAAGGAACTTTATTCAATAGACCAGGATGGATATCCTCATCTTTGTCCGATCTTCCCGATACGCACATTAAGGCAATGAAAGAAACAATTGAAACGATTGCAGATAAGCCGATGATCCAGTAAACACCGTAACGTAAAGGATACAGTTTATCCAAAGCAGCCGCCGTAAAACTGTAAAAGCTGTCTTTGCCATAATCTTTATTCAGATACGCCTTTATCAGATATTCGGATTGAGTAATATTATCCGCATGAGCCTTATTGTAGTCATAGAAGATCTCGACGATCCTTCCTTCTTCATCTTTCAAAGAACGGAAGATATAGGCATCCTTGTTTTCCTTATAGGTCTCACAGGATGCGATCAGATTTCCTTCGTGATCATAGACCCCGTAGGTCACCGGCCCCTGTTCATACAGGTCCTTTTCCAAAGAAAGATCATCCAGTCCCGTATAAAGGTCGCTTATCAGCCTTGAGCCGATGACGTCGAAATAGATCTCTTCCTTTGAACGGGTATAGAAGTCTTCTTCCGCCATCGCCGCTGCTCCAATACCCGATCCCGCCAGTAAAGCCAGAGCTAAGACACACAGGACAAAAAGGATGGCCTTGCCCAAGATCGTTTTAAAGAAGCTTTTCATCATTTCTGTCCCCCTTCGAATTTATAGCCCTGGCCGAAGATCACCTTGATATAACGCGGCTGGGCCGGATCGATCTCGATCTTTTCCCGCAGATGTCTGATGTGGACCGCCACCGTATTGTCGCAACCGTAAGGTTTCTCCTTCCAGACCTCGGAATAGATCTGTTTGGGTGAAAAGACCTTGCCCGGATCCATCATCAGAAACTTCAGGATCTCGTACTCTTTCGGGGTCAGAGATACTTCTTCCCCATCCACATAGACCTGTTTGGCCTTGTCATCGAGTTCGATGGAACCGATAGCGATCGTTTCGCTTTTTACGACGTTGCTGCCAAGCTTAAGATATCTTCTAAGTTGCGAATTGATGCGGGCCGAGACTTCCAAGGGATTAAAAGGCTTGGTGATGTAGTCGTCGGCACCCACATTGAGACCCAAGACCTTATCGGTATCTTCGCTCTTGGCTGTCAGCAGGATGATGGGCATGTTGTGATCTTCCCTGATCCTGGCCATTGCCGTTATGCCATCCATTACCGGCATCATCACATCCAGCAGAATTAAATCGATGTCGTTTTCTTCCACGATCTTTAAAGCTTCTTTGCCGTTGTATGCTTCAAAGATCTCATAGTCACTATCAGACAGATATATTTTCAAGGCGTTGACGATATCTTTTTCGTCATCGCATATTAAGATCCTGGCCATAATACTTCCTCCAACAACATTGTAAGACCGCTGATACTAAATAATTAATAGACAAAAGATTAAGATTTGTTTAAAAGACTGCCCTAAGCAGTCTCTTAAACATGTTAATTACGATTTTTTCTATTTCAGCACATATACCGCATTGAGATTAAGCTCTTCATCGTTTCCTTCATCGACATACATTTTTCTTTCAAATTCGATACCTTTCTTACTTAAACACAGTTCCAGGAAACACAAGATGATCCCCATATCGATGCGATTGTAGAAGGCCACCATGTTTGCCGGCATGATACCTCTTTTGCCCGCTTTGCGATAGCGGTAAACACTAAGTTCCTCACCTTTGTTTTCGATGAGCCAGGGCTGGCTGTTACAGGCACTGGGGGCAAAACGGATGATCTCGCTGACCCCTTCGATGGTTTCACCCTTCCATATTTCATCCAGTTCCTTACGCTTGCTTTTGAACATGTCTTTGCGGAATTTCGAGGCAGCATCGATCTTGCGGATCGCGATCATGATCACAAAATCCAGGCCATCGTATACTTTCTCATCGCTCTTGCCGATGCCAAACCACAGCGTTCCGATATCTTTTGACACCAGATAGAGATCCAACTGCTCGCCAAGATAGCCGATATTGGCCAGATAATTGTCTTTTAGCTCGCTGTACATAAGGATACAATACTCTTCCCCTCTTTTGCAGTTAGTGTCCTGGCCAGGCAGGATCCTGATCGCCGTCCTTATTTCGGGACAAAGCGGATCCAGTTTAGACCAAACCTGTCCGATCTCTTCCAGTTCCTCTTTGCTAAAGCTTTCATTTCCAACATTGCGGAAAAGATGAAAGGACTTGCGTTTAAAAATCATATCGTAGAGTCTTTCTTCCATAAGATGCCTCGCTTTTTCATCATTATAAGTTAATATAAAAATTAATCCTAAATTCCCTGTCACATTTTCTAGCTACAGTATGATCTGATCTGAATCCTGTCTCCTTTTCAGATCTTTCTGAGGTATCAGGATATCTCCTTGCTTCTTAAATGCCATAGGGCATTCGATCCTGAATCTGTCA
>JAFRIG010000040.1 GCA_017432895.1 Erysipelotrichaceae bacterium
TAGCATACGAAGACAAAGACCTGATCGAACAGGCCTTTATCCATTCCTCCTATGTCAATGAACATAAAGTAGCCTACGGCAACAATGAGCGGCTGGAATTCATGGGCGATGCGGTTTTACAGGTCTATTCGGCTGAAAGGCTTTATAAGATAAAACCGGAACTGCCTGAAGGCCTGATGTCGACCAGAAGATCCAATCTGGTTTCGGAAAAGGCGCTGGCCCAGATCGTCAGAGAAAATGGTCTCAATCAATTCCTCAAACTGGGCATCGGCGAGGAAAAGACCGGCGGCAGAGACCGCGATTCGGTCATTTCTGACATGTTTGAAGCCTTCATCGGTGCCGTTTATCTCGATCAGGGCTTTGAAGCAGTCTATAAGCTGCTGGATCAGCTGATGATAGTCCATATTCAGGAAGTCGATGAGAAGACCTTCGACTACAAGACCCGTTTACAGGAATACGTCCAGGCTGATTCGCGCAAATCGATCGTCTATGAGACGGTATCAGTACACGGTCCCAACAATGCTCCGGAATTCAAGGTGGCCGTCAAGATCGATGATCTGATCTACGGCTATGGCACAGGTTCAACCAAGAAACAGGCCCAGAAGAATGCGGCCAAAGACGCTTTACAAAAACTGGCATTATTATGAGTTTCAATACGAAAGATATCATTGAAAAATACGAATACAGTCCTGAAAAGGCAGCCTGTCTGTCCGACTTTAAGGTGGTTGATGTCCTTTATCGCAAGCTGACGGGACTGGTCATCATCAAGGCGGAAAGCGCAAGCGTGCTGCCTTTTTCGATTTATAACGATTGTCTGGATTATTTCAAACAACTGGGCTTTGACAAGGTCAAGCTCTACATCAAAGCCAAAGACCAGGAACTGCCGATCAGGGACATCAATCTTTATCTGGACGGCTTTCGCAAAATGGAAGACGGTTTTAATAATTGTGTTCCCGTGATCGCAAATGAGGGTTTCGACTTGTCTTATGATGATAAAAACGAATACGAAAAAGACTTCGACAAGTTAGATGAATTAAAACTTTATTTTTACGACCTGGGCTATCGCCGTCAAATCAATATGAAATTCAAGGAAAACAATAACGAAGAGATCGTGGTCGAAGAAAGAGAAGCGATGCCGGTCTTTAAAGCTCAGCCTGTAAGGGAAGAAAACAAGCCCCAGGATAGGCAATTCGTCCGCAAGCCCAAGAATTACACCGAACTCAAGATCGACGATCTGGTCGATACGATGTACAACGTCAAGTTTACCGGTGAGATGTTCAAGATCGATGAAAAGCCAACCAAGACCGGGATGCTGATACAGACGGTCTATGTAAAGGACGATACCAATGCCGTGGTGGTCAAGTTTGTGGAAGGCAAGCGTTTCAACAAGGCGGCCTTAAAAGAAAACAAAGAAGGAAAGTACGCCAACTTCTATGGCAACTACCGTTTCGACAATTTTGCCAACGACTATCTGTTTGAACCCGATCAGGTCGAATTCATCGAAAAGGACGATGGTCTTCACGATGATGAGCCCGAAAAAAGGGTCGAATTACATATGCACACCAAACTGTCTGAAATGGATGGCGTCTCTTCGCCAAGCGAAGTTGTGCAAGCGGCATACGAGATGGGCCATAGGGCTTTAGCCATTACGGATCACCTTTGTCTGCAGGGTTTCCATGAGGCTCAGATGGCTTATAAGGGCATTATGAAAGCCGCCAAGGATGAAAAACCTGATTTTAAAGTTTTATATGGCTGTGAGATGAATATGGTCTCACCGACTTTAAATATCGTCTACAACGCCGATGACCAGAAACTGGCCGATGCCGAATATGTCGTCTTCGACCTGGAGACGACGGGTCTTTCGACCAGATACGACTACATCATTGAATTCGGTGCCGTCGTCATGCGAAGAGGCACGGTCGTGGAAGAAAAAGACTTTTTCATCAAGCCTTTGATCGACGTCTCCCGCAATATCAAGAATCTGACCCACATTTCCGAGGAAGATCTGCGCTATGCCAGGACTTTTGCGGAGTGTAAGGATGAGATCCTTACTTTCATCAAAGATCGGGTTTTAGTCGCCCATAATGCGGCATTCGACTTCGGTTTCCTTAATTCCGAACTGGAAAGGATAGGGGAGCCGAAACTGACCAATCCGGTCATCGATACATTGGATCTTTCCCGTTCACTTTTAAAGAACCGTCGGGCCTACCGCTTAGGCAACATGTGTCGAGCCTACAATATTCCCTATGATGAGGAAGTGGCCCACAGAGCCAACTACGATGCCGACGTGCTTTCCCAGGTTTTCAACTTCATGTTGAAGGACCTGGCCAGGAAAAACGTCTTTACTTTGAATGAACTTAAGGATTTCCAGGATGATGAGGCTTTCATCAAAAACAGAGCCTTCCATACGACCGTTCTATGCAAAAACAAGGATGGCCTTAAAGACCTGTTTAAACTGGTCTCCATCTCCAACACCAGAACCCTGGCCGTTTTCGGCAAGGCCAACACCAAAGATGCCAATTCGGAATTCATCGCCGAACCGCGCATTTTTAAGGAGACGATCAATGAATATCGCAAGAATCTATTGATCGGCTCGGCGTGTTTGAATGGTGAAGTCTTCGAGATCGCTTCTACCAGATCCAAGGAAGAACTGGCGAAAGTCATTTCCTTCTACGACTACATCGAGATACAGCCTTTGGAGAACTATCGATTCCTGTATGAAGACAGACAGCTTTTCGACAAGGAAAGGCTCAAATCCTATCTGAAAGACATCATCGATGAAGCCTTAAGACAGAATAAGATCGTCGTAGCTACAGGCGATGTCCACTATGTCAGAAAGGATGAAAAGATCCTTAGAGATGTCTACATCTCCGCCCAGGCGATCGGCGGTGCTCATCATCCGCTGTATATCTTCGATAAGGAAAAACGGGCCAAACAGATCACGCCTGACCAGCGTTTCTTGAATACCAGGGAGATGCTGGAGGCTTTTGCGTGGTTAAATGATGAAAAGCTCATCCATGATATGGTCATCAAAAACACCAATCTGATCGCCGATATGTGTGACAACATCCAGCCATTCTCTTCGGAATTAAGACCACCCAAGATCACCGATGCCATCGCGGTCGCCAAGAAATGCCGCATCATCGAAGAACCGTTTACGCAAAGAAACGATGTGATCTCGGCTGATGAGTATCTGAGTGAATTCGTCTATTACAATGCTCATAAACTCTATGGTGAAGTACTGCCCGAATTTATTGAGAAACGTATAAAAGTCGAACTTGATTCCATCATCGGAAATGGCTATGGCGTCATTTATTTCGTCTGTCATTTGATGGTCAAACGTTCCAATGACGACGGCTACATCGTCGGTTCCAGAGGATCGGTGGGATCATCATTGGTGGCGACCTTATCCGATATAACGGAAGTCAATCCGCTGCCGCCGCACTACATCTGTCCGAAATGCCATAAACTGATCTGGATGGATAATGTAGCTTCCGGCTACGACTTGCCGGATAAAGACTGTCCGAACTGCGGCAGCCGCATGATAGGAGATGGCCAGAATATCCCGTTTGAGACCTTCTTAGGTTTCAATGGCGACAAGATCCCGGATATCGATTTGAACTTCTCCGGCGATTACCAGCCCAAGGCCCATCTGTTTACCAGAGAGATCTTTGGCGATGAAAATGTCTTTAGGGCCGGAACGATCTCAACGGTCGCGGAAAAGACGGCTTTCGGTTATGTTTCGGGTTATTGCGAAGAAAAAAACATCACCAATATGTCCAGAGCCCAAAGACAGCGTCTGGCTTCGGGTTGCGAAGGTGTCAAGCGTACCACCGGCCAGCATGCCGGAGGCATCGTCGTTTTGCCTGACGACATGGAGATCGAAGATGTCACGCCGATCCAGTATCCGGCCAACGACAAGGATGCCGCCTGGCGTTCGACCCATTTTGAATATCACGACTTCTCGGATAATCTTTTGAAGTTCGATATTTTGGGTCACGTCGATCCGACGGCCATGCGCCTGTTTGAAAATATCTCGGGGATCGATGTCAAGACGATCCCGATGAACGATGAAAAAGTCCTGTCGCTGTTCTATTCGACCAAGGCTTTAAATATCATCAATCCCAACTATAAGGAAGAGACCGGGGCGGCGGGTTTGCCGGAATTTGGCACCTTGAATACCCGCAATACGATTGAAGAGACCAGACCCCATGTCTTCTCGGAACTGGTGCAGATCTCCGGACTTTCCCATGGTACGGACGTCTGGCGCGGTAACGCCCAGGAACTGATCAGATCGGGTATCCGCCTGGCCGATGTCATCGGCTGTCGTGACGATATCATGTCGACCTTGTTAGGTTATAAGCTTGAGCCTCTGGATTCTTTCAATATCATGGAACATGTCCGTAAGGGCAAAGGTCTGACCCCGGAAGAAGAAGAGACGATGTTAAAACACGACGTGCCGAAATGGTACATCGATTCCTGCAAGAAGATCAAATACATGTTCCCGAAGGCCCATGCCGTGGCCTATTGCATCATGGCGGTCAGGGTGGCCTGGTTCAAGGTTTATCATCCGGAATACTACTACGTATCCTATTTCTCTTTGCGTTGCGATGCCTATGAATTGTCGACAATGATCAAGGATGCGGATGCCATTTATGCCAGGATGCAGGAACTCATGACCAGGATCAATTCCCGGGAGGCCAACAAGAAGGAAAAGGATATCTTCGATACCCTGGAAGTGTGTTACGAGATGGTGTCAAGAGGCTATAAGATGACCAATATCGATCTATACCGCTCCTTGGCTACCGAATTCAGAGTCGATCCCGACAATAATCATCAGATCATTCCGCCGTTCAAAGTTTTGGATGGCCTGGGTGACAACGTTGCCGAATCGATCGTCGCTGCCCGTGAAGAAAGACCTTTCCTTTCCAAGGAAGATATCACCGAAAGGACACAGCTTTCTACGACTTTATTAAAGAGGCTGGATGATCTGGGCGTTTTACAGGGCCTGGATGATTCCAATCAGATGTCGCTATTCTAAAAAGGAGGAGGATGACATGCTGATAGATAAACTGCTGGATTATGTCAAATACGATACCCAAAGCAGGGAAGAATCCGCTACTTCTCCCAGCACGCCCGGTCAATGGGATCTGGCGTATCATCTTAAAGACCAGCTTAATGAACTGGGTTTAGAAAAGGTGATGGTGGATGATCATTGTTTCGTCTATGGCTACCTGCCTGGGGATGAAGAATATCTTAAGATCGGGCTGATCGCCCATATGGATACTTCCGAGCAGGCACCCGGCAAGGATGTCAAAGCCCGGATCATCGAAAACTATGATGGCAATGATATTAAGTTAAATGATGAGCTCTATACTACCGTTGAACGCTTCCCGATCTTAAAGGACTATGTAGGCAAGACCCTGGTCGTCACCGATGGCACGACGTTATTAGGTGCCGACGATAAGGCCGGAGTGGCTGCCATCATGGAAGTACTGGAAACGTTGATCAATAATCCGGAAATTAAACATGGACCGATCTGGGTATGCTTCTCGCCGGATGAAGAGATCGGCAGAGGCATGGAAGGTTTCAACTATGAACTCTTTGATGTCGATTTCGCCTATACTCTGGATGGCGATAAGCCACAGAACTTCGAATACGAGTGTTTCAATGCCGCCAGCGCGATCGTCAATATCACCGGCATTTCCGTTCACCCGGGTTCGGCCAAAGACAAGATGGTCAATGCCTTGCAGGTAGCTCATGAATTCCATGGAATGCTGGATAACGATGCCAGAGCCGAGAAGACTCAAGGCTATGAAGGTTTCAATCTGCTGATGGGTCTGACAGGTGAGGTAGCTAAAGCCAGGATGCAATACATCATCCGCAACCACGATCTGTCTTTACTGGAAAAACAGAAACATGATTTTGAGCTGATCAGGGATGCTTTGAATGAGAAATACGGTTATGAAGCCGTATCCGTAGTACTCAAAGATTCCTATCGCAATATGAAGGAAAAGTTCATCGGTCATGAAGGGCCGATCGATCTGATCAAAGATGCGATGAAACAAACCGGTCTTGATTATACCGAAGTGGCGATCAGAGGCGGAACCGATGGTGCAACTTTGACGATGAACGGCTTGCTGTGCCCGAACATCGGTACCGGTGGACAGAATTTCCATGGTGTCCACGAGTTCTGGTGCATGGAAGAAGGCCAGCAGGTCGTAAACCTGGTCCTTAAAGCCCTGTCTTTAGCGAAAAAAGGGGCCTATAAGGCTTAAAATGGACGTTTTCGGTTGAAAAACGCTGGGAAATAAGGTATCATATGCTATGTATTCAGGAGCGAGTCATCGCTCCTTACTTATTGTTTGGAGGGTTATGGATAAGGAAAAGATCGCCGCTGTCATTGGCCAGCTGCTTAAAGAAAAGGATCTGAAACTGTTTGATGTCGAATATCACAAGAAGGATCTCACGCTGGCTGTCACACTGGATGAAAAAATGGATATGGATCAGCTGGAAGCTGTTTCCAATGAGATCTCGCAACTTTTGGACAAGTACGAGGATGAACTACCTGACAACTACTTCCTTGATGTCTCGACGGTGGGTGCAGAAAGGCCAATCAGAAATGAAGATGAACTGATTGCCGCGATCGGCGAATATATCTATGTCAAGACCAAGGAAAATGAATACTATGGAACTTTAAGTTCCTATAACGATGGAAATATGATCCTCAAAGTCAAAGACAAGACCAGAGAGAAAGATGTATCCATCGCCTACACTGAAGCTAAAAAAGTGCGTTATGCCGTTAAATTTTGATAAGGAGTTAAGAATATGAGTGGCATTAGTCTTAAAAACAAGAACTTTATCGATGGAATGAGACTTTTCGAAGAAGATCGGAAAGTCGATCCCGAGTTCATCCTGGAAACGCTCAAGGAAGCCATCGCCAAGACCTACCAGAAGCATATCGATGCACCGGAAGCCATGGTCAGAGTCGTCATCGAGAAAAACGAGATGCACGTCTACCATCAGCTGATCGTCGTCGATGATGATACGGAGACTTTTGATGAGACCCTGGATATCCTTTATTCGGAAGCCATCAAGCTCAATCCCGAGGTCAAGGTTGGGGACATCATCGAAGAGGAAGTCGATTTCAACGAGATCGGCCGTACTTCCATCAACGTCGCCAAGCAGATGCTGAAGCAGCGGATCAAGGAATACGAAAAACAGAGAGTCTACGATGAGTACAAAGACAAAGAATTCGACCTTATCTCCGGCATAATCAAGACCATCGAAGAGAAATTCATCCTTGTCGATATCAAGAATACCATCGGTATTCTGCTGAAATCGGAACAGATCCCGGGTGAAACATATCGCGAAGGTCAGTCGATCAGATGCATCATCAAGGAAGTCTCCAAGAATTCCAAGGGTTCGCAGGTCGTACTTAGCCGTGGCGATGCGATGTTTGTCAAGCGTCTGTTTGAAAAGGAAGTTCCGGAGATCGCTCAGGGTTTAGTCGAGATCAAGGCGATCGCCAGAGATGCCGGCGAAAGGACCAAGATGGCCGTCTATTCCCGCAACGACGATGTCGATGCGATTGGCGCCTGCATCGGTCCCAGAGGTACGCGTGTGCAAGCCGTCATCGGCGAGATCAAGGGCGAAAAGGTCGATGTCTTCGAATGGAATGACGATATCGGCGAACTGGTCAAGAACGCTTTAGCTCCGGCGGAAGTCAGAGCCTGCTTCTATGCCAATGAACTGACTGATCCAAGTCTCACGCCAGAGGCCATCGAAGAAGCCGAAAAATACAACAAGCGTCCGTTAGTCGTTGTCGTTGACGATGAAAAGCTTTCTGTTGCCATCGGCAAACGCGGCAAGAACGCCAAACTGGCTGTCAAACTGACTAACCGCAAGATCGATATCAAGACCGAAAGCGAGATTGCGGAACTGGGCATCGATGTCGATAAGGAAGTCATGGACTTCAAGGCCGATCAGGTCAGGATCATCAAGGAAAGAGAACAGAAGAAGTTCCTTGAACTGCAGGAAGAGGCTGCCAGAAGAAAGGCCGAGTTCGAAGAAGAACTGGCTGCTCAGGATACCGGCTTCGATGAAACGACGCTGGAAGAAATGGATGAAGGCAAATTCGAAGAAGTCGTAGCTATTCCTAGAGAGAACCTGGCTGAAAAAGTCGAGGAAGTCACGGCTGAAGAACCGATCGAAGAGGTCAAAGAGGAGGTCAAGGAAGAAGTTAAGGAAGAGGTCAAGGAAGAACCTGTTCCGGAGCCTAAACCTAAGAAGCAGCCAAGAAAGCCGCTTGTTCCGAAGACCGAATACAAGTCGAAGTTCGAAGAGTTTGCCGATGCTTCCCGTAAGGAAGAAAGCAAGCCTGAACCCAAGAGAAGGAAGAAGAAAGACGATGAGGATCGCCGTGTGAGAGCCGAAGATCTGGAGAAGAAGGAATACGACGAGAAGTTCAAACCGGTCTATTCCGAAGAAGAACTCGAAGAGATCGAAGCTTACGAGGCCATGGAAGAAGAGAATTCCTGGATCAATGACGATGACATCGATTTCGATGAATACGAGGATTACTACGAGGAGAATTAATGAAGAAGATACCAATGCGCAGATGTGTGGCTACCAATGAGTCTTTTCCGAAAAAGGAGCTTTTGCGTATTGTCAGAACTCCTGAAGGGGAAGTCAAAGTCGACCTGAGCGGTAAGCTCAATGGAAAGGGAGCTTATCTTTCCAAAAGCAATGAAGCCTTGAATATCGCCCGGTCGAAAAAATCTTTGTCCAGAGCTTTGGAAGTCGAGATCCCGGAAGAGGTCTATGACGAAATCTATAAGGTGATCAATGGCTGATGCCTTAAGCACCTTGGGCCTGGCTTACCGAGCAAAAAAGCTCGTACTGGGCGAAGAAGTAATAAACCGCATCGGAAAGGTCAAACTATTGTTTATCGCTTCCGATATCTCGGAGAAAAGCCGGGAAAGGTTTGAAAAGAAATGTCATTACTATGGTATCGCTCACGTCGATGATTTTGACTCGAGCCAGTTATCAATGGCTTTAGGCAAAAACAACGTCAAAGTGATCGGTATCACTGATGAAGGTTTTACACAAGCAATTTTGAAAAGAATTAAAGAGAAGGAGGGTCGATATGGCAAAACAGACATACAAAAAACATCTGAATAAGAAACCGAGGACCAATCAGACTTTCGAGAGAAGGAATGAAGAAAAGGTCGAAGCTATCACTTATCAGGAAGGGATCACTGTCGGAGACCTTGCCGCTAAGCTGAAGAAGAATTCGGGTGAGATCATCAAGATCCTCTTCATGCTGGGAAAGATGGTAACCATCAACTCGGCACTAGATGATGAAAACGTCGAACTGATCTGTATGGAATTCGGGGTCGATGCGACCAAGGAAGAACCGCAGGAAGATGAAACTCTACTTGATACGGAAGTCGATGATCCTAACGACCTCACGGAAAGAGCACCGATCGTCACGATCATGGGCCATGTCGACCATGGCAAGACAACTTTACTGGACTACATCCGTAACTCAAGAGTCGTTGAAGGCGAATTTGGTGGCATCACTCAGCATATCGGTGCCTATCAGGTCAAAGTAAACGGCAAACTGGTCACGTTCCTGGATACCCCGGGCCATGAAGCTTTCACGGCTATGCGAGCCAGAGGTGCCAGTGTCACGGATATCGCGATCATCGTCGTCGCAGCTGATGATGGTGTCATGCCTCAGACGATCGAAGCGGTCGACCATGCCAAAGCGGCAGGCGTGCCGATCATCGTCGCCATCAACAAGATGGATAAACCGGGTGCCAATCCCGATAAGGTCAAGAATGCCATGTCGGAAATGGATCTGATGCCGGAAGAGTGGGGCGGCGATACCATTTATGTGGAATGTTCCGCTAAGACCGGTGCCGGTGTTCAGGATATCCTGGAGACCATCCTGGTCGTTGCGGAAGTAAGAGATATCAAGGCCAATCCCAAGAAGCTGGCGACCGGTACGGTCATCGAAGCCAAGCTCGATAAGGGTAGAGGCCCGGTCTCTACGTTGTTAGTCCAAAACGGCACTTTACATCAGTCGGATTCCGTTGTTGTCGGTACCTGCTATGGCAAAGTCCGTAAGATGACCGACGATATGGGCAAAGAAATAACCGCTGCCTTACCTGGAACACCGGTCGAGATCATCGGTCTCAACGATGTGCCGGTAGCCGGTGATAATTTCAAGGTCTTTGATGACGATAAAGACGCCAGAGCGGTGGCACAGGCCAGAGCCAGAGCCAAACTGGAAAAGGATCGTAACGCCACTGTTGCCATGACCTTGGATGATCTGAAATCGCAGATCGAAGCAGGCAACGTCAAAGAGATCCCGGTCATCGTCAAATCCGATGTTACCGGTACAGCCGAAGCTGTCGCTTCCTCCTTAAGCAAGATCGATGTCGACGGTGTCAAGGTCAACGTCATCAGAAGGGCAGCCGGAACGATCAACGAATCGGATGTCATCCTGGCTTCCGTTTCTCATGCGGTGATCTATGGCTTTAACGTGCGTCCTGATGCCAATGTCCGAAAGAAAGCGCAGGATGAGGGTGTTGAGATAAGATTGCATAACATCATCTACAAGGCTGTCGAAGAAATGGAAGCGGCCATGAAGGGTATGCTGGCACCGGTCTACGAAGAAGTCGTCATCGGTCAGGCCGAAGTCAGAAAGACCTACAAGGTCTCCAAGATCGGTACGATCGCCGGCTGTATGATCACGGAAGGCAAGATCACCAGAGATTGTGGTATCCGTTTGATCAGAGACGGTATCGTCATCTATACCGGCAAGCTTGGTTCCTTAAGAAGATTCGAGAACGATGTTAAGGAAGTGACCGAAGGCTATGAATGCGGTATGACGATCGAAAACTTCAATGATATCAAGGAACTAGACATCATCGAAGGCTACGTCGACCAGGAGGTCAAAAAGAACTGATGGCCAGGACCGACAAGATCGATTCCATCCTGTTAAGAGAGATCTCGACGATCATCTTGCAGGAGATCAACGATCCCAAGCTTGGCTTTCCAACCGTCACGGAAGTCGATGTGGCACCTGATCTTAATACGGCCAAAGTATATGTCTCTTTCTTAGGCAAAAACTACATGAAAAGAGACGGCATCCAGGCCTTGCGAAGATCCAAGGGTCATATCAAATCTGCGCTGGCCAAAAGAGTCAAGCTGCGCAAGATCCCCGATCTGACTTTTATCGTGGATGATACGCTGGATAAAGCCGATCGGATCGAAGAGATACTTAAAAAAGATGAATAAAGAATATGGTGCTTTTATGCACCATATTTTGATAGAAAGGGAAAAACATGAACAAGAAAGAAGCAATCAGTTTCTACAAGCAGCACATCAAAAAGATCAAAGCCTATCGGTTGGTATTGTCGACGACGCTGTTCGACCGCAGAACCATTGCGCCAAAAGACGGCAATGCCTATCGCAATGAAATGTTGCCGATCGTGCAGGGCGAAGTCTATCAGCTGCAGACCGATCCGAAGTATATCGAGACCGTCCTGTATCTGGCTGAACTGGATCTAGGCGAAGTTATGAACCGGGAGATCTCTTTAGCCAAGAAGTCTTTGGAGAATACTCTCAAATTCACTAAAGAAGAGATGATGGAATTCTCCATGACGGAAATGATGGCCAATGATGCCTGGCTGAAAGCCAAAAAGAATAATGATTATGGCACTTTTGAACCGGGATTAGTTAAACTGATCGAATTAAGAAAGAAACAGGCGCAAAAACGCGATCCCAAGAAAAATGCCTATGATATCTTCCTTGATGATTTCCAGGAAGGGATGGACAGAAAGAAATATGATCATTTCTTCTCTTTAGTCAAGAAGGAACTGCTGCCGCTGATCAAAAAGATCAACAGGAAGCAGGATCTGATCGATGATTCTTTCTTATACAAATATTATCCTGTCGAATTACAGGCTAAATTCTCCAAGGATATCCTGGATTACATCAATTTCAGCTCCGACTGGGGTTATCTGGGAGAAACTGAACACCCGTTTACTAATGGCCTGTGCCGCAACGATATCCGTATCACAACTCATTATTACGATCACAATATCGCTGCTGCCATTTATTCCGTCATCCATGAAGCGGGACATGGCTTCTATGGCCATCAGGTCGATCCGAAATTCGATGATTACATGTTTTTGTCTCACGCTTCTTCGGGTATGCATGAATCGCAAAGCCGTTTCCTGGAGAACTACATCGGCCGCAGAAGATCTTTCTTTAAACTGCTCTACGGCAAGCTGCAGGAATACTTCCCCGAGAATCTTGAAAACGTAAGTCTAGATCAGTTTATTGCCGCAGTAAATGTCTCCAAATGTACCCTGATCAGAACAGCGGCCGATGAACTTACTTATCCGATCCATATCATGATCAGATATGAACTGGAAAAGGACATCTTTGCGGGCAAAGCCGATCTTTCCAAACTCGATGAGCTCTGGGATGAGAAATATCAGAAGTATCTGGGCATCCATGCGGATAATGTTTCTGAAGGCATCCTGCAGGACATCCACTGGTCCAACGCTTCTTTCGGTTACTTCCCGACTTATGCCTTAGGTTCCGCTATCGGTGCTCAACTCATGCATAAGATGCAAGAGGATATCGATGTTGATGCGATCCTGGAAAAAGGCCAGTTCAAGAAGATCACCGATTATCTCAAAAAGAATGTTCAGTGCTATGGCAATCTCTATGATTTTGAAGAAGTCCTAATGCGATCAACTGGCGAAAATTTCAATCCGCAGTACTATATCGACTATCTCAAGAACAAGTACAGCGCCATCTATAAGATCAAATAGTTATGAAAAGCGCCAAGATCGAACTCCATCTGCATCTGGATGGATCATTGAATATCAGATGGGCCTATGATAAGGCGATCGCCAAAAATGTCATCGACCCTAATACCTCTTTTGAAGAATTCTATAAGATCCTCTATGGCAAGAATATCCACCATTCAGCCGAAAGCATCAAGAAATTCGAACTGGTTTGCGATGTTTTGCAGGACAGGGAAGACCTCTTTGAAGCGACTTATGATCTGGGTAAGAGATTAAACGATCTCGATGTCATCTATGCCGAGATCAGATTTGCTTCCCAGCAGCATTGCAAAAACGGTTTGACGCAGGCTGAAGCTTTGAAAGCCGTCATCGATGGGGCAGCCAAAGCCATGGAAGACATGCCGATCAGGATCGGGATCATCAATTGTCTGATGCACAAGGGTGATTCTGCATCATTCAATCAGAAAGAAAACCTGGAAACTATTGAAGCATCAAAACTGTATTTCGGAAAAGGCCTGGTCGGTCTTGATCTGGCCGGTTTTGAAAACAATTGTGAATTCAGTGAATATGCGCCACTATTTGAAATCGCCCGCAAGGAAGGTATCCCTTATACGATCCATGCCGGCGAGATGGGCATCGGCTCCCACATCCTGGAAGCTCTGGCCATGAAACCCAATCGGATAGGTCATGGCATCGACTGCATCCAGGATGAAAGCTATATTGAAGCTTTACTGGCTGCGGATATGCCCCTAGAAGTTTGCGTATCTTCCAACATCAAGACGACCGGCAACTATTCGGCTCATCCGATAAGATACATGCTGGAAAGGGGACTTAAAGTCACGGTCAATACCGACAATATGATCTTCGCCAAGTCCAATCTGGTCAACGAACATATGCAACTCAAGATGCTGGGGATTTCGGAAGAAACGCTAAGAAAGAGCACCTATGATTCTCTTGAGGCGGCCTTTTGCGATCAAGAGACAAAGAGGTATCTGAAAGAAAAACTCGATAGTATCTATAATTCCTAATCATTAAAAAAAGCAGGTAATTGGCTAATCAAATAAAGCTGATACCTGCTTTTTGATTGCGATAAAAAAGCCCTCCGTTTGGGAGGGCTTGAGCTTTAGACTATTTCTTTTTAGCCGGAGCTTTTTTGGCAGCTTTCTTGGCTGGAGCCTTCTTAGCAGCTTTCTTGGCTTCAGGCTTTACATAGCCATGCTTGATAGCGGCCTGAGCAGCAGCCAGTCTGGCGATCGGAACTCTGTAAGGTGAGCAGGAGACATAAGTCAGACCTACCTTATCGCAGAATTCGATGGAAGCCGGATCACCGCCGTGCTCGCCGCAGATACCGAGTTTGATATCCGGACGGGTACTCTTGCCGAGTTTGACAGCGGTTTCGATCAGTTTACCGACACCGTGCTGGTCAAGTCTGGCGAACGGATCCTGTTCGTAGATCTTGGCATCGTAGTAGGAGCCTAAGAACTTGCCGGCATCATCTCTAGAGAAGCCAAACGTCATCTGCGTCAGGTCATTGGTACCGACGGAGAAGAATTCAGCTTCCGTAGCGATCTCATCGGCCAGTAAAGCGGCACGCGGGATCTCGATCATCGTACCGACATGGTACTGGAGGTCGGCTTTGGCTTTCTTGATCTCGGCATCAGCCGTCTTGACGACGATGTCCTTGACATACTTGAGCTCGGCGACATCGCCTACTAACGGGATCATGATCTCCGGAACGACATGCCACTTCGGATGTTTCTTGTTGGTCTTGATGGCAGCTCTGATGACAGCCTTGGTCTGCATCTCGGCGATCTCCGGATAGGTGACAGCCAGACGGCAGCCTCTGTGGCCCATCATCGGGTTGACTTCATGCAGAGAATCGCAAACAGCTTTGAAGTTCTTCAGGGTCATGCCCATCTCTTTAGCGAGTTCCTTCTGTTCCTTTTCACCGGTCGGAACGAATTCGTGTAGAGGCGGATCCAGGTAACGGATAGTTACAGGGAAGCCCTGCATAGCTTCGTAGATGCCTTCGAAATCTTTCTGCTGCAGCGGAAGGACTTTTTCCAAAGCAGTCTTTCTCTGTTCAGGAGTCGTAGATACGATCATCTCTCTGATCGCTTTGATCTTGTCTTCCTGGAAGAACATATGTTCGGTTCTGACTAAACCGATACCTTCGGCACCGAAAGCGACTGCCTGAGCGGCATCCTTAGGTGTATCGGCATTGGTCCTGATCTGTAATCTTCTTTTTTCATCAGCCCACTTCATGAACTTCTTGAAGTCGCCAGAAATGGAAGCCGGAACCGTCTTGATGGCTTCGCCATAGATGTTTCCGGTCGAACCATCTAATGAGAGCCAATCGAATTCCTTATATACTTTGTCGTTGAGCGTGAACTGTTTCTTGGCGTAGTCGATCTTGATATCGCCGCAACCTGAGACGCAGCATTCACCCATGCCTCTGGCAACGACTGCCGCATGGGAAGTCATACCGCCACGAACGGTGAGGACACCTTCAGCAGCCGCCATACCTTCGATATCTTCCGGAGAAGTTTCGAGTCTGACCAGGACGACTTTCTTGCCGTTCTTGTGTTCTCTGACTGCATCTTCAGCGGAGAAGACGATCTGACCGCAGGCAGCACCCGGCGAAGCCGGAAGGGCGGAAGCGATTGGTTTTGCCTTCTTTAAAGCTTCGGCGTCAAACTGCGGATGCAACAGGGCATCGAGCTGTTTGGGTTCGACCATGCACAGAGCCTGATCGATGGTGACCAGACCTTCTTTGACCATGTCGCAGGCGACCTTCAAAGCGGCGGTAGCGGTACGCTTGCCGTTACGGGTCTGCAGCATGAACAGTTTTTCTTCCTGGATCGTGAATTCCATATCCTGCATATCGTGGTAGTGTTTCTCCAGCGTATCGCAGATCTTAACGAAATCCTTGTAAGCACCAGGCATGACCTTCTTGAGCTGGTCGATTGTCTGCGGCGTTCTGACACCGGCGACGACGTCTTCACCTTGCGCATTCATCAGGAATTCACCGAATAATTTCTTTTCGCCCGTAGCCGGGTTTCTGGTGAAGGCGACACCGGTACCGCAATCGTTACCCATGTTGCCGAAGACCATCATCTGTACGTTGACGGCTGTGCCCCATGAAGAAGGAATATCGTTTTCCTTGCGGTAGAAGATGGCACGCGGGTTGTTCCAGGATCTGAAGACGGCTTCGATCGCTCTTTCCAGCTGAATGCTGGTATCCTGCGGGAAGTCTTCCTTCAGTTCTTTCTTATAGAAAGCTTTGAACCTCTTGACCAGTTCCTTCATATCTTCGGCATCGAGTTCCGTATCGAGCTTGACACCTTTCTTTTCTTTGATCTCATCGATGATCTATTCGAATCTCTTCTTGGACAGTTCCATGACGACATCCGAGAACATTTGGATGAAACGACGGTAAGAGTCGTAAGCGAATCTTTCGTTGTTGGTCTTGTTGGCGATGGTCTCTGCGACTTCGTCGTTGATACCGAGGTTGAGGATGGTGTCCATCATACCCGGCATACTTGCACGGGCACCGGATCTGACGGAGACTAACAGCGGATTCTTGGAATCGCCAAGTTTACGTCCGGCCTGTTTCTCAAGTTTTGTCAAAGCAACTTTGATTTGTGACATGATGTCCTTGTTGATCTTCTTGCCATCATCGTAGTAAGCATTGCAGGCTTCGGTGGTGATGGTAAAACCATAAGGTACCGGCAGACCAAGGCTGGCCATCTCGGCCAGGTTGGCACCTTTACCGCCAAGGAGTTCACGCATGTTTGCGTTGCCTTCCGCAAACATATAGACGTATTTTTTGCTCATATTTTCTCCTTTTGTCTATTTTTTGACGCTATTTATTTTACCATAAAAAAGCCCTGTTTTATTACTAAGTAGGGAGGATTATTCATATTTAACAAAAAAGAAGTATTTGCTATAATTTAAGAGTTAATTCGGAGGAATATTAAAATGCCTATCAACAGAAAAACAGGTTTAGGACAGATCAGGATCTCGGATAGTGCCATCGCTTCTTTAGCCGGTACCACGGTCAACGAATGCTACGGCGTCGTGGGTATGATCTCCAAAAATTACTTGGCAGATGGTTATTCCGCCTTGCTTAAGAAAGACAACTATGCCAAGGGCATCGTCGTCAAAAATGATAAGCAGGGTATCAAGATAGATGTTTATGTCGTCATCTCTTACGGCATCAAAATTTCCGAAGTAGTCGCACAGCTGCAGGAAAGAGTCAAGTACGCTTTGGAGAAGACACTCAATATGGATGTCGCTTGTGTCAATGTCCACGTGGAGGGGATACAGGTCAATGAATAAGATCGCAGTTGAAGATTTCAAAGGGATGATCAGATCGGGCTGTGCCAATCTGGAAAATCATGCCGCTGAAATCAATACCCTCAACGTCTTCCCGGTACCGGATGGCGATACCGGTACCAACATGTCGATGACCTTCAATAACGGTTATGCCGAAGCGATGAAGTGTTCATCGGATTCCATCTCGGAAGTGGCCAAAGCTTTTTCCCGCGGCTTACTGATGGGTGCCAGAGGAAACTCTGGTGTCATCACCTCCCAGATCTTCCGCGGCTTCTACCAGCAGATCGACGGTAAAAACGAGATCGACACCAAGGATGTCGCCGAAGCTTTTGAAAACGGCGCCAGAGTCGCCTATAAGGCCATTATGAAACCGGTCGAAGGTACGATCCTGACCGTCATCAGGGAAGCCTCCTGGTATGCCAATCACGACTATGAAACGGAACCTTTCGATCTGGATACCTATTTTGCGAAATTATGCGACTATTCAGCCAAATCGCTGGAACATACACCTGACTATCTGCCGATCTTAAAGGAAGTCGGTGTCGTCGACTCAGGCGGTACGGGATTGCTTAGAATCCTGGAAGGTTTTAAAGCCTACATCGATGGCAAGCCTTACGACTTTGCGGAAAAGAAGGAAGAAGCCGCTATCAATCCGGCTTTGATGCTGGAGAATGAGGAATTCGGTTATTGCACGGAATTCATCGTCAGACTCGATGAAAATATCGTCGACACTTTCGATGAAAAGATCTTAAAGAAAAAACTGACGGATATGGGTGGCGAGTCACTGGTCGTGGTCAAAGATGAAGATCTCGTCAAGGTCCATGTCCACACCCTGAAACCCGGCGATGCTTTGAATATTGGCCAGCGCTATGGCGAATTCATCAAGCTCAAGATCGAGAATATGCAGGAGCAGCATTCCACGATTATTGCCAATGCCGAGACGCAGCCCGGTAAGAAAGTCGAAGAAAAGAAGGCTAAACAGCCTCAGAAATACGGTATCATTTCCGTAGCCGCCGGTGAAGGAGTCACCAGGCTTTTCTATGACCTGGGTGCCGATGTCGTCGTTTCGGGTGGACAGACGATGAATCCTTCGACGGAAGACTTCGTCAAAGTCGTCAAAGAGCTCGACAACTGTGACAATGTCTTCATCTTCCCGAACAACTCCAACATCATCCTGGCTGCCAAACAGACCCAATCGGTCATGGCCGATCGCAATATCTACGTCATGGAGACCAAGTCCATTCAGGCCGGTCTTTCCGCTGTCGGCATGTTCAACAAGGAAGGGGAAGTAGAAGACATTATCAATGATCTGCAGGATGTCATCGCCAACGTCGATGCTTCCAGTGTGACTTACGCGATCAAAGATACGACCTATGAAGGCGTTGCGGTCAAGGAAGGCGATTATATCGCCATTGCGGATCATGGCATCATCGCTTCCGGCAAGGACCGCAAACAGATCGTCTTTAAACTGCTGGATCACCTATTTGAAAACGATGAGAAGGAACTGCTGACCATCATCTATGGTGAAGGCAGCGATCCTGATGAAGTAAATGAGATCGAAGAGTATGTAAGTGAGCATTCAAACCTTGAATGCGAAATGATCGACGGCGGTCAGCCGGTATACTCTTATCTGATCGGACTGGAATAAACAGGCTCAGCCTGTTTTTCTTAAGGAGAGAGAATGGATATCGATTTGGATAAAGTAAAGATCGTCACGGACTATCCGATCATCGCCCGCATCAAGGACGATCTATATCCCTATAACGGCTACGATCACATTAGACAGACCGTCAGGGCTTTGGCGGAAAATGAAGAAGGCAAGTTTGCCTTCTTACATATCGTGGGAGAAGATTATTTCGGCGTGCGGGATCATCTGGAGACCTGCGGCGGCGGGGTCGAAGAAAACGAGAGCCTGGTCGATGCCATTCAAAGGGAGATCAGGGAAGAGATGGGCTATGAGATCAAAAGCTTTGAAATGATCGGTTCTATCCTGGATGCCTACAATCTCATTGGCCGGATCACTTTATCGGCTTTCGTCCATGTACTCATCGATACTTCTTCGGTCCATGAAATGGAAAGGACGATGGAGGAACAGATCCTGATCAAGGAGATCCTGTGGCTGGATCCAGAAGAAGCCTTATATCGTCTGGAAAATGTAAACAAAAACAAGGTCGACCTGATCGTGCAGCGAAGGGATGCGGCGGCCTTGCGTTATTATCTGCAAATGAAAGGATCAGATTAGTCTGATCCTTTTTCATTTTCTTCCTGTTTGATCTTCATCAGTTCCTCTTCTTCCAGGACTCTGTAGGCGACCTTGCCGACCAGGGTCTTAGGCATCGATTCTCTGAATTCGATATCGTATGGCATCTCGTACTTGGCCAGATGCAGACGACAATGATCGAGAAGTTTCTTCTTTTCTTCTTCGCTGGCTTCAATGCCCGGCTTAAGAGCGACGAAAGCTTTGACTTTCTGCATCTTGTAAGGATCGGGTACACCGATGACGCAGGACATCAGAACGTCATCATGCGCGTCGATGATGTTTTCTAACTGCGCCGGATAGATATTGTAGCCCGAAGAGATGATCATCCTCTTGGAACGGCCTTTGAAATAGATGAAACCTTCATCATCCATATAGCCTAAATCACCGGTATGGACCCAGGTCAGACCATCGGTCTCGGACTTGCGTAAAGTCATGGCCGTCTCTTCCGGATTCTCCCAGTAGTATTGCATGTTGGTGGGACCGGAGATCAATATCTCGCCTTCGGTGTAGTAAGGAACTTCATTGTCCGTATCGGGTTCAACGATCTTCATGTAGGTATCAGGGAACGGAATACCGATGGAACCTTCCTTGTACATGGTCGGCGGCGTAAGGCAGCATGCCGTAACGGTTTCGGTGGTACCATATCCTTCTCTGACCTGAATGGTCGCATTGTGATCATAGAGGAACTTGTCGAGTTTCTTTTTCAGTTCGATCGAAAGGGAGTCACCGCCCGAGAAGCAGCCCTTGAGATAGGAGAGGTCTTTGCCTTCCATCTGCGGGATCCTTAACAGAGCTTCAAATAAGGTCGGAACACCGGCAATGAAGTTGCACTTGTTCTTGAGGATGGCCTTGGCATAAGACTTCGGCGTAAAACGCGGAAGCAGGATGACACGTCCGGCCTGTGACAGGATGGAATGGACGCAAACACCCAGACCGAAGCCATGGAACAAAGGCATAGCCGCCAGCATCTTGTCGCCCGGCCTGTACATCGGGTTGGTCGCCACGATCTGCTGACCGAGGTTGTTGAAATTCGAGTTGGAAAGAACGATACCTTTAGTCGTACCGGTCGTTCCGCCTGAATACAGCATGACCGCCGGATCGGAGCCCTTTCGCGGCTTGCGGTAGTTGTAGAAGCAGCTGTTGGATATCTTCATGAACTGCTCCCATCTGATGACCGGCGCATCCTTGGGGATCTTTTCGATCTTGCGACCTTCTGTCAGCATGTAACCGGCTTTGATCGGACGGGATAATTCGTCTCTGATCGAAGCGATGATGATGTTGACGACAGAGGTATTGGCCCTGATGTTTTCGAATTTGTGATAGAACTGATCCAGCGTGACGGCCGTAACGGAGTTTGAGGCATTGATGTAGTGCTCGATCTCTTTTTCCGCCGAGAGCGGGTGGATCATATTGGCGATACCGCCGACCAGGTTGACCGCATAGAACATGTAGATAGCCTGCGGGCAGTTGGGCATGGCGATCGTGACGCAATCATTTTCTCTGACACCGATCGTACGCAAAGCCTTGGCACATTTTTCGATGTTTTCGACCATTTTGCGATAAGTGGTCGAACGACCCATGAAATCAAAGGCGATCGCATTGGGATACTTCTTAGCGACATTTTCGATGGCTTCAAACATCGAACCGTCGAAATAGTCGAGTTTTAAAGGAATATCGCTGCTTTCCGATACCTTGGCCCAGGGTATCCTTTCGGTTATCGGGGCAGTGAAGTTATCATTTTTAACAGTCATGGTGACCTCCTGTAATAATCTGTGTATTTTTACGACACAACATAAAAATTATAACGCATCTAAAGGAAAAAAGATAAATATTACTAAATTTAAATGTAATATAATTTACTTATGAACGAAAAAGAGAGGATCCTTGAGTTAAGGACGCTATTAAAAAGATACAGTTACGAATACTACACGCTGGATAGACCTTCTGTTCCTGACAGCGAATACGACATGCTGTTTAGGGAGCTGCAGGAACTGGAAGAAAAACATCCCGAGATGTATGATCCCAATTCCGTGACTCAAAGAGTCGGCTATGAGATACTCAGCGAATTCAAGAAGATTACTCATGAAAGGCCGATGTTATCACTAGGCGATGTCTTTTCCTATGATGAATTAAGAGACTGGTCAAGAAAGATCACCGATGTCTATGGCCAGGTGGAATATTGCGCCGAATACAAGATCGATGGTCTGGCGATGTCTTTGATCTATGAAAACGGCCTATTTGTACAAGCCGTTACCAGAGGTGATGGTCTGGTCGGGGAAGATGTGACTTCCAATGTCAAAACGATACAATCCATCCCCATGGCGATACCTTATAATCAGCGTTACGATATCCGTGGTGAAGTATATATGCCCAAGTCTTCTTTCAACCGCGTAAACAGAGAAAGAAGGGAAAACGGGGAAGAGGAATTCGCCAATCCCCGCAATGCGGCAGCCGGTTCGATCAGACAGCTGGATTCCAGGATCTGCGCTTCCAGGGGTCTGGATGGTTTCTGGTATCATGTGCCGGATGATGTCAATTCCGATACCCATTACGGTTCTTTGGAATATGCCAGGAGACTAGGTTTCATCGTCAATGAGAATACCAGACTTTTTAGTGATATCGAAGAGGTGATAGGTTTCATCGAAGAGACGGCTGCCATCAGACACGATCTGCCTTACGAGATCGATGGCATGGTCATCAAAGTCAATTCCTATGACTTGCAAAGAAGGATAGGCTTTACTTCCAGGATCCCCAAGTGGGCCATCGCCTACAAGTTCCCGGCGGAAGAAGTCAAGACAAAAGTCGAAGACATTTTCATCACGGTCGGCCGAACAGGCAAATGTACACCTAATGCCAGACTGACACCGGTCAAGGTTGCAGGTACGACAGTCGGTTTTGCGACTTTACACAACGAAGACAATATTGCGGATAAAGATATTCGCATTGGCGACAGCGTCGTCGTGCGTAAAGCAGGGGATATCATTCCGGAAGTCGTCCGTTCTATCAAAGAAGAACGCGACGGCAGCCAGGTCAGATTCGTGTTCCCTGACAGATGTCCGGTCTGCGGTGGCAAGCTCTATCGCTTTGAAGATGAAGCGGCTCATTATTGCGTCAACAGTGAATGCAAGGCCAGACTTGTCTATTCGATCGCTCATTTCACGGAACGCAATGCCATGAATATCGATGGTCTGGGTGAAAAAAGAGTTGAAGCTTTCCTGAATGAAGGCCTGCTTTCCAGTTTTGAAGATATTTATAAACTGCATAACCGCCGAGAAGACATCCTGCAGATGGAGAAGTTCGGTGCCAAGTCTTACGACAATCTGATCGAAGCGATCGAAAATTCAAAGGCCAATTCATTGGAAAGACTGATCAACGGTTTAGGTATCAGGCAGGTCGGCGAAAAAGCGGCCAAAGTTCTGGCAGCACATTTCAAAAATATGGATTCTTTAATGAATGCCTCATTTGAAGAACTAAGTGAGATCAGAGATGTTGGCCCGGTAACAGCCGAATATATCCACGACTTCTTCAAGGAAGACAGCAACGTCGAAATGATTAATCAGCTTAAAATACTGGGTGTAAACATGGAATACATCGATACATCGGTAGCATCCGGTTCGATCTTTGAAGGAAAGACTGTCGTTTTGACCGGCACCTTGGAGAATTATTCGAGGTCGCAGGCAACGGCCATGCTGGAAGACAGAGGTGCTCATGTGGCCGGTTCGGTGTCCAAGAAGACCGACTATGTCGTCTATGGCGCTGAGGCCGGTTCCAAACTTGACAAGGCCAGGACTTTAGGCGTTACTACCCTTGATGAGTCGGAGTTTGAGAAGCTGTTATAAGTATGTTAGAATAATAGGCGGAGATTTTTATGAGTGACAAGAAAGAGAAAAAAAGACTGTCCAGATCGGCGATCGTGCTGATCGTGGGCTTGATAATCATAGCTATTCCGGTATGTATCTTTGCCGGGATCTTAGGCATTTCGGCCTTGCAGACGGGGACGCCACGTGAAGGCTCCCGTTTTGACGGTGATCTTGAGCCGGCTATCACGGATGAAAACGTAGAAGCCATCAGACAGAAGCTTTCCGTCATTTCGCAAGTCGAAGATCTTGAGATCGTATTGGCCCAGGGCCAGTTAAGGATCTTTATCGATACCAGCGACAATCTTTCCGAGGAACAGGTCGATTCGATCGTAACTACGGCTTACAATGCGGTCAACTCCGTTACGCCGATCACGACATATTTTACGGCCACGGATTCCAAGAAGATGTATGATCTGCAGATCAATGTCTATACGACAGCGGAAGCTTCCGAGATAGGAAGCGAATCTTCAAGACAATACAAGCTCCTTCATAAGAATTCCGCGGAGGAGACCTACAGCATCGATGATCTGGCTCATCCCAAAGATGCCTCTTTAGCGGCCGAACTGGAAGGACTGACGCAGGAAACGGAAAGTGAAGAAGGCGAAGGCGGTGAATAAACTTCATGGAGACATGAAGTTTTTTATATATGAAGAATCAGATCGTAAGGTGCAAATGCGTTGATATGTCCGTGGAAGGACAGGGTATCGCCAGAGCAGGTGAACTGGTGGTTTTCGTCAAGGGTCTGATCAAAGGGGAAACGGCCGATGTCAAGATAATCGCCGAAAAGAAGAATTACGCCTATGGCATCATCGATAAGCTCATCGAAGCTTCACCTTTCAGAAGAGAGTCGGATTGTCCGATCGCCTATAAATGCGGTGGCTGCGATTACCGTCATATCGAATATAATTATCAGCTTGAATTAAAAAAACAGGTGCTTAAAAACACCTTAAAGGAATACGAGATCAAAGATATCGTTCCCAGCGTTAATACAAAGTATTACCGCAATAAGGTCCAGATCCCGTTCAGAGATCATAAGATGGGTTTCTATCGCAAGTATTCCAACGATATCGTGGAATTTGATGACTGTCTGATCGAATCGGATATCGCCAATAAGATCATTTCCGATCTTAAACATCTATTGATAGGAAAACCATACGAAGATCAGATCCGACACATAATAATCAAACATGGAAAAGGATCAGGGGAAGTGATGGTCGCCTTCGTCGTCCGCAGTCTCGCTATCGATCTAAGAGAGGAGTGTGGTTTCTTAACTAAATACTTTCCTTCGATCAAATCAATCATCCTGAATCTGAATACGAGTGAATCAAATGTCATACTAGGCACGAAAGAAAAACTGCTGTATGGAAGAGATTATATCTATGATTTCTATGACGGGATCATGGTTAAACTGTCACTGAAATCTTTCTATCAGGTCAATCACGAGATGATGGAAAAGCTCTATAAAAGAGTCAGAGAATTATCCGAATTAAATGAAGAGAGCGAAGTACTCGATCTTTATTGCGGTATCGGAACGATATCTTTGTATCTTTCCCGTTTCTGTAAAAAGGTGACGGGTGTTGAGATCGTGCCTTCGGCTATCGCCAATGCCCGAGACAACGCGATCTTCAATGGCATGGACAATGCGGAATTTGTTTTAGCCGATGCCGGAAAAGATATGGATGATTATCTCAAAGATAAGGATGTCGTCATCGTTGACCCGCCCCGTAAGGGTATCAGCAGACAGCTCATCGATTCGATCATATCCTGCAAGGTACCCAAACTTATCTATGTATCCTGCAATCCGGCAACTTTGGCTAGAGATCTGGAATTGTTAAAAGAAGAATATGAAATCAGTCCGATCGAAGCCTTTGATATGTTTCCTCATACCGTTCATGTCGAGTGCCTTTGTCAACTGAATAGAAAAAGGTAAGAATTAAACTGAAAAATCTTTACTTTGGTACCGTATAACTATTTGAGAAATATAACGTCGATAAAAACAATTAGACAATATGTAATGACGAAGGAGGCGGATGTTTATAAGTGAATAAAGAAAAGTAACCTCTCAATTGTAGATTCGTGGATTTACCCTTTATACTATGAATTGGCTTATTTATTCATTGATAAAGCGGATTACCGCA
>JAFRIG010000041.1 GCA_017432895.1 Erysipelotrichaceae bacterium
AGAAGAGACACTGACCAGGGAATTATCGGAAGTCCAGGTGATTTTCTTGTTGTTGGCATCGGCAGGAAGCACATCGGCCTTTAAGGTGATGGACTTTCCGGCTGCCACTTCGGATGGACCGGTTATGGTGATGTCTTCGACCTTGATCGGTGACCAGATCGCATACAGGGTAATGGAGCCTTTCTTTTCAAAGGAAAGATTGATGAAGCCTTCATCTTCGTATTCCACTTCCCCGCTCTTCTTTGTCGACCAGCCTTCAAATCTGTAGGTGGCTCTGGTGAAGAGGTTTGGATCAAGCTTTATATCCACATTGGAGATAGCAGTCTGCTTGGCCATCTTTCCTTTGCCGCCGTTGGCATTGAAGGTGATGGTGTATTCGACTGCAGGCTCATCATTTTTCTCGATATGGACAGTTTTATCGTGTTTGTATTTCTCATATCCGTAAGATTTGATCGTAACACCATAATCGTCTTCCACAAACCCTCTTGTTACGAAAATTTCATTGATCGGAATGATGATAGTGTATTCATCTTTTCTTAAAATATCATTGGTATACTTGCCGAAATTTCCATTGAATTTTCCGTTGCCATTTTCTTCGTTGAGTAGCCAGATGAAACTGTCGTAAGGCGTTGCATATTCATATTCACTGATCCCATCGAGCCAATCCGTATCCTGGGATGATACGATCAGTCCTTTTGTCTTGTCATATGAGACTTCGATATTTTCCGGATAGCTTAAAACGAAAGTATCGATCTGGGTGTATACAGTGATCATATCGCGATCGGCAGCCTTAAGTTCTACACGATATCTTCCCGAGCTAAGGCTGTATCTTGAGATGGTATTGGCCAAAATCGCAACATCATCCCCCAGCATGCAAAGACTTTCATCAACAGTCTCATAACCGGCTTCATTCATTATCGAATTTGAGATAAAAGCATTTACTCTGCCATCCGGTACATCATCGTCATCGACGGAAATGAATCTGACGCTTCCGCCGCTTTTATATTGAGATGGATCATAAACATCATTGTAGGTGAACTCGATCAGACCGGAAAGCAGCTCTGAATCAGATGATCTGATGATGATCATCTGGTCTCCATTGCTTTCGACTGCAGGATCATCGATTTCCTGCTGAGCTGAAACGGTAAACGTGATCGAATCGCTGATGCCATCTTCAGAAACAGCGCTGATTGTAACTTCGCCTTCACTGATCGCCGTCACGACACCGTTTTCGACACTTGCAACTTCTTCATCAGATGAAGTCCATTCGATAGATCCCTCTCCAAAATCAAGTGTCTTTGTTTCGCCTGCCGTCATTTCGGATATACCTTTCAAAAGACGCAGCGTAACTCTTGAATTGGCCGATATATAGCCAGGCAGACCCAAGTCAACTTCATAAGAAGAGCTCGTGATGCCATCATTTCTTAAAAGTTCCTTAACGACTATGACGCCATCATTGCCCTCGGTAATCTGGTCTTCATCGACGGTATTCTTATATTCACCGATCAAAGAACCGCTGGCAGCTGAACCTGTAGAGATCCTGTTTCCAAGCATCTGATCATCCTGATAGTTATCACCTAAAGCATAAATGCCGATTTTTGATCCGGAATTCTGCAGATCACCGCTTTGATCATATTCCCACTTAGAGATCAGCGTTTCCAAAAATGCGCTGTTTTTTGTACTTATCTGCAGATCACCGTTCTCATTCTGAAGAACTCTCAGATCATACGGCACGTCCAGTACACCGCTGATATAGACTGGCTGCGGTGTGAAGTAATTTTTGTAACCATATGAACCTACGACGATATAGTAATTGCCGGAGATGATATAGCTGCTCAAAAAGTCCATAGGAATGACGATATTCTTGTCATCCTTACCAAGATACTTTGAACCGGCATAGAATTCATAATCGTAGTCCTTGTCATCTAAAGAATTGCGCAGTTTAAACTTGACATATGCGGTATTTGGCACGTCATTTTCAGTTATGATGCCATTGATCCAGGTCGAATTGCTGGCACTGATCACCAGACCTTTGTCTTCAACAAGTTCAACTTTGATATCGGCCGGAAGATCCGATTTTACCGTTGTTACGACATCGATCGTTTCATTATCGGGATAATCCCATGAATTGTACTGATTGTAATTTCTGGCCTTAATGATAAAATGATATGTTCCCGAAACCAGCCGTTTGGAGTAGATGGGATCCTGACCGATCACGATGGATTTTCCATCGGAAGACAAAGAAAAGTCGCTGTTTTCCGTTTTGCCATCATAATTGCCGAATTCATATCTGGCCGCGGGATTGTTATCATCCCCATTTGTGTAGATCACCATATAGGAGCGGTCAATAGCGTTCCCGTTTGGAACGCTGTACTGGTAAAGATTCTCTATCCAATCCGGATCATTTTCACAGCTTATGACGATCTGATCTTCCGTGCAGGTGACTTCAACCCCTTCCGGGGCTTTGCTCAAAGCATGTTTCAAAGTTACAGTTGTATATAGAATGTCATACCCTCTGGCTTCGCAATATACTTCAAGAGTACCGTTTTCGATCATGCAGTTCAGTATCTGTTCACGGCGGATGATAACTTTTCCATCATCATATATAAGTGATGAGTTATTCGGATTATAGTTTCCGAAATGAACATAGTCGGGGAATTCACTGTCATCTTTGGCGATTCTTACTTCCGAAGACTTCTTGCCCTGCTCGTATGGCGCCGCCAAAGCGATCAGATAGTCATCATCTGATGAAGTGATAAAGATATCGCCATTCTCCTGCTCTTCCAGTTTGACTACTTCAGGAACAGATTTGACACCTTGTTCGATGGTAAAGATCCCATTTTCATCACGGATATAATATTCGGTATAGCCATATACGGAAAAATCAATATAATTTATCACCGTTCCGGACGGAATGCTATTATTGATCAGCAGATCATAAGAAATCCTGATCTGTCCATCAGTATATTCAATGCTGTTAGAAAAATCATAAGGATTAATAAAATTTTCTGCCCTAAAAGAGTAATCATCATTAGAAAACACAATACTGCTTCCATATTCAGTCTGTTTATACTGGTCGTTATAAACAGTGTATTTTGTCAGGTTGGAAAGCCAGTTCGTATCTTCGGATTCGATGATGATGACGCCATCATCATCCTGATCTATCTCGAATTTGACTTCTCCACTCAGACACCCAATCGTCAATTCATGAAAATCGACATTGAATGAATCATAATCCTGCGCATTAAAAGTCAAATATCCGTTTTCATCGTATGTATTGTTTTCGATATGAAGTCCTTTCAGGATCGCTTCCGGAATCAGAATGTTTTCGCCATCGAAAATCAGCATATCAGGACTATACTCTTCGTTTTCAATCCAGTACCACTTGCTGTTAAAATAGAGACTAACGCTTCCACCTTCATGCCATTCGCCCAATGCTCTATCATAATATGATCTATCAGCTAAAGTGGCCAGAAAATCGGTATCGCCCTTAATCAGAATACCTTTTTCATCTCCTTCGCTGATCTCTTCGACACTAACATTGTAAGGATTGGTCTCGGCTTCGCCTTCCTCAGAATCCTCAAGGATCTCATCCTCGTTAATCTCCGTGACTTCAGGCACGTTTTCTTCGTTTTCTATCAATGTCTCAGCTTCAGATGCTTCTTCCTGAAGAAATTCTTCTTCGGTGAAGATATCTTCTTCTATCTCTGCTTCTTCTTCAATGACATAAACTTCCTGCTGGCCTTCTTCGTCATTTTCTTCAGCAGCTATAGCATATGGCAAATAAGAAAAAGCCGTTGTAAATAGCAGCATCAGAGAAAGCAACAGCGTCAACGATCTCTTCATCTTCAAATCCTCCTCATATCCCATAAAATCAAATTTATAAAATATTAATACTAAAAATATTATACCAAATCAAAAGTTTTGATTTTCAGCCTGCGAAATAAAAATGGCAAAACAAAGCAAAAGAACAATATTTGTTAGCGTTGCTGAATTCACCAAAGCCTGACCAAAATAGGCAAAAAGTCCTGCATAAAGACAGATCTTCTGCTGATCATGACTCTTTATTTCTTTTATGAAACCCATCAGGACAGAGGCCCAGGAAAAAAGCCAGGTCAAAAGACCGGAAATCCCCATCGTCAATAGCACCTGGATCGGTTCGCTGTGTGATACGTTATAGACGATCCCGTATTTGGAAGACATCGGTGCATAGATGTTTCTCAGCATTTCCGGTCCTATGCCGAAGATCTTCATAAAAGGCGTAAAATTCTTAAACGCCTTTAGCGAGAGGCTCCAAAGCTCGATTCTGTGGCTTCCCCAATCGGCTTCCACATGTCTGCTTAGAATTATTGCTGCCATGATCAGAGAAATGAGATAGACGACCTCCGCAATAACTATGATCCTTTTTCTAATATTCTGATAAGACTCTTTCTTGATAAAACAAGAAGATATAAAAACAATAGAGTTAATAAAAAACAGGATCAGCGAATATCTGAATAAAAACAAGCTTATCCCATCCAATAAAGCAAAATAGGAAAAGGCAGCTCCACTTTTTTGAAAGATGAACATCGTCAGAAATAAGATCGACAATAATCCCGATAATTTCCTGATGTTTGACAGCTCAGCAAGTATTGTCGGAAGGATCAAAGGGATGCAGAAAGCACAAGCCAAATAGATGCTGTCGACACCGATAATGACCGAAACAAGGATCCCCAAAAAACTCAAAACGCAAAAAGCTATAGCTTCAATTCTGTTTTCAGAAAGGAAATATTTGCACAATATGAAAGGCACCAATAGGCTAAGATATCCGGCAAACCAGTTGCTGTTGCCGATCGTTCCATAATAAGAATAAAAAGAAGACAGACTCAAACCTTCCCGCATCTTAAGCAGGTCGATATCAAAAACCGTCAATATCGATATACCGCATTCGAAAACAAAAACCAGATACAGGAAAAACAGAATGATACGATTATCTCTGTTTCTGTCCTTAAGCGCCAGAAAACTCATAACCAGAAACAGGATCACTTTATAGCCCACATACCAGCCCTGATCCCCCGTGTAAGCGTTATTAATGGAATAGGAATTAAAGGTTGAAACGGAAGCACTGATCAGAAACAGGACAACAGGCAGATCAAGAATGATCGACTTTCTAAATAATTGTCTACTGATGCATTTTGCAATGGTCAGTATTACCATAAACGGCAGCAAAAGATCACATGCTTTAAAAAATAATCCCGCCTTTGCTTCCATAATATCGAAATACGCATCATGGAAATATAAGACCATCAGGATAACGGCAAAAAAGAAAAATGCATAGTATAAAAGATCTGAAAACACCTCATAGATCTTTCTTGTCTTATTTCCTGCCATCACAATTATCTTACTACAAAGAAAAAGGAACCGATACAGGCTGTATTGGTTCCTTTATTGAATTTCTATCGGAAAATTCTGAACAGATTCAGAAGACCGGTAAAACTCTCACCGCCTTCCCCCTCGCCCGGTTCTGGTTCGGGTTCAGGTTCCGGTTCTGGTTCTGGCTCGGGTTCAAGCTTTGCCAAAGTCTCGGTATATTCTTTTTCGCATCTTGAACACCTGTAAACGACATAACCGTCGGATTCTGTCGTCGGCTCTACCCGTTCGACTTCCTGATAATTGTGACCTAAGGCGGCGATCGTTTCCGATTCTTCTTCGCCGCACTTTGTACACTTGTGCTTTCTGGATCCTTCGTTTTCACAATCCGGCTCCTGCGTTACCGTCCAGTCACCCCAGTTATGGTTGCAGTACTTCTTCCAATGAGCATAGACAGTCGCATTACCACTGATATCATCGGTATCATAGACCCTGTCGCCGTCTTCCGGCTTGGTATACCAGCCCTGGAAGACGTAAGTGTCACCGTTTTCTTCGACATTGCTCATATCCTTGAAAGTCTTTGCATCATCGCCCGTCATGACCGTGATCGGACTCGGTGCTGTTCCATGGCCGTTGGCATCAAATTTGATCTCCTGAATACCCGCCTTGACAACGAGTTTAAGAACTTTACAGTTTTCGATCGCCGTTCCGGGACTCGGAGACTGTTTGACAACATCGCCGACTTTTCCATCGACATCCGTATCAAAGTCGATCTCATAAGGCACGTAGTGAGCCTTAGCCCATTTGATGGCCTTGGAGTAGTTGTGATCAACGAAATCAGGTACCTGTTTGTCTTCATCGATCTTGCTTGGACCCATGACCGTGATGCTTCCGCTCTTGTACTCGGAAACAAGCGAACCATATCGCGGACTCTGTTCAACGACAAGTCCTTCATAAGCCTTATCATAGCCCGGATCTGTCGATTTGATGGTCGTGACACTGAGGCTTACGCCATTGGCCGAAGCCCAGGACATCGCCTGAGACTGTGTCATACCCGTCAATGTCGCCCAATATGCCGGCATCGGATCAGGCTCATACATGAATGTATGTTCGTAATCAGTCGATATCAGACTCGGTCTTTCGTATTCATTGTCAAGCGAGAATTCCATATTCTTTGTCTGTGAAATACTGGAATAGTTGCCCATGACATTGTTGATGTGCTGGACCGACTCATCATAGGAACCCTGATAGATCAGATAAACCCATAACGGAAGTCTCATGGAATAGCTGTAATACATGATACCGCCATAGCCCGTGATCCTGGTATTCTGGAAATCCACCAGATCGAAAGTATCGATTCCGGTATAGTTTTTGGTATTCAGAAGCAGATTGAAGACCGAGGTCAGCTGTGATAGCGTCAGGTCGGTCGACATCCATTCGGAAGCCTCTTCCATGGCTTTCAAAGCCAAAGTAACGCTTCCCGATTCAACGAAAGCCTTAGCGATCTCAATAATGACTTCTTTCTGATGCTGCTGACGATCGAAATCGCCGTTAGGCATGTGATGTCTTTCTCGGCAGAACTGTAAAGCCATCTGGCCATCCGCAAAGACATGTTCACCGGCCGGCACATAGATACCGTCCAAAGTGAATGAAACCGGGTTATTGATATAGATACCACCGATGACATTTACGATCTGAACCAATCCAAGATAATCGAGTTCCATATAGTAGTCGATATCCATATTCATGAAATTCTCGACCGTTTCAATGAAACAGGCTCTGGAAGTCGATCTTCCGGAATTGATCTTGTCGTACTCGCCTCCATAGCAGGGAATAGGTACGAATGAGTCTCTGGCGATAGAAGTCATAGATACTTCATAAGTCTGCGGATTTATCGTAGCCAGGATGATGGAGTCGGCAAGACCAACGGTCGAACCTATATCCGTTCGCGAATAGCCTATCAGCAGAACATTGAACGGATCTGTTGAAAGGTTCTTTGTCGAACGCTGTGTATCGATCTTCAGTTCCTGTTCAAAACTGTAGAAATCGATCAGATTTGGCAGATATTTAGTAAACGGAGATTCCTCAGCCGTGCTTTCGACAACAGTGGACTCATCTTCGCCAGCCTCTTCTTCCTCGTAAGAGATATCGGCTGTTTCTGTATCTTGAGTTTCTTCACCAGGGGTCTCTTCAACGCCCTTATAGATGCTTCTGTAAGCAGACGTGATGACGATCGCATCGACATCGCCATCCAGAAGTCCCTGCATCATTTCCGCATTAGTCTTATAATCGACCGTCGCATAATCGATCTTTTCCTGCGACAGCAGATTCGTCGCTATATAAGTCAGACCATTCGATGTCTCCACCAGCATGCCGACTTTCTTACCGGCCAGATCTGCTAAAGAATTAAACTTATTGTTCTTGTCATAACAGACAAAAACACCTGAGAAAGTCTCATATTTGTCGGATTTGCCATCGTCAAGGACATTGTTGACGATGCCGTTGGCCTTAGCCAGTGCCACCGAACCGACTGTTCCGCCTATCAATAGAAGAACAGCCATGATCGTCGAAATGACTTTCAACGCAAGATCCTTGTGATTGAAACCGACAAAAAAGACAATATCGATGATGACCATTGCACATAATACGATACCCACCAAAGAACCAAACAAAGCCGGCTGAATAGAATAGTATCGCCATGACCAAAGAACCGCCAAAAGAACAGCGACATGTGCCAACACCAGGATCGTCGAAGCGATGATCGTGACGATCTTCTGAGAATTGACTTTCTCTTTTGGTTTTGCTGCTGCAGCTTCGCTAGCTGTTCTCTTCTGCCGACGTCTCAACATCTGTTGACGTCTCAGCTGCTGATGTTTTTTCTGATCCTGTTCTTGCATCTATCGTACTCTCACTTGCTTCAATAACCTCGAATCTGCCGTCTCTATTAATGATCATCAGATTAATAGAATTCGCAAATTGATTCATCGGTAAAACCGTGTTTTCTTTATATGTCCAGCGGCAAGTCACCGCATAGGCATCAAAGCCATGATCTTCGCGGTAATCATACCATTCACCTTCGGAATCCTGTTTATAGGAAACGTGCTCATTGATGAAATATTGTGAACTCAGTTTATCACAACGGGTGATCTCGACATTCTCAACTTCAAGAAGATTCTCCTTGCCGTATTGTGTCCCATAATAACTGATATATTTATAGAATCCGTCTCTCGCCTTGAGATAGACGTTTTCTTTGAAATGATCACCGTTTTCAAATTCACCGTCATATACGTAATATAATCCGCCGATATCATACTGTCCGCGCTTATTAGTCCAGGTATAGAAATCGGTGACGTAGTTCTTGGCAACCAATCCGGCTATCGTCGTATCATCAGCTCTCTCTTCGCCTTCGATCGCTTCTTTCAGTTCGGCAAAATATTCCTTCTGAATATCTGTCGGGTTGTCACGAAGGATATAATTCATCGACTCGACGATATTCTCCGCTTTCGTCTCGACCTGTCCGCCATTTGCCAGATCCATCAAAGCCTTTGCTTCCTTGTAAGCGATCGAAGAAAAAACACCGATCGCAATAATAAACGGCAGCATCAGCAGGAACATAAACAGATAACGCTTTTTCTTATCCGCAAACAACGAACCGACCGATCTTTTCTTTTTTTCTTTTTTTAATTTCAATCTTTTTTCTTCCATAATAAAAGAGGACCCTATAATCCTCTTACAATTATATTAAATAGCTTCCCTATTTTCAAACCTTCACATCAAATCACATAAAACGAACAACTATTTTTCATCACTGACGCCTTCAGCGGCTTCCTTATTGAAAATGATCTTCAAAGTCAGAAGTATCAGCTTGATATCATCGACAATGCTGTAATTCTCAATGTAGTACAGGTCCAGAAGCAGCTTATCTCTTAAAGAAGTATTGTACTTGCCGTAGACCTGAGCATAACCGGTCAGACCCGCCTTGACGACCAGACGATATCTGAATTCCGGCATCGTCATACAGATCTCATCATAGATCTCCGGTCTTTCCGGTCTTGGGCCGACGAACGACATCTCACCATTAAGTATATTGATCAGCTGAGGCAGTTCATCAAGCCTAGTCTTGCGGATGAATCTTCCTACCGGCGTGATACGATCATCGTTCTCTTTTGCCAGAACTGCCCCGGTATTCTTTTCGGCATTCATGACCATGGAACGGAACTTGATGATCTTAAACTCTTTTTCATCTTTTGTTAGTCTAACCTGCTTATAGAAAACATCGCCTGAATCTTGAACTTTGATAGCTATAGCCACTGCCAGCATGATCGGAGAAGCGATGATCAGCAAGATCAAAGAACCAAACACATCGATAGATCTTTTAACGATCCTTTCAATCTGAGAAGGACCGAACTTGTTGATCTTCAGGATCGGAGAATCAACGATATGCAGGATATCGCTGCTGGCAAGCAGCATATCGGTGATACTTGGAACATCATATATCAGCATCTTTCTGGCATAACAAGCCTTAAAGATCTTCTTCTTGTTTTCATGGTGGACATCCAAAGTGACCACCCCGTCTGTTCCTTCCAGCAATTCATCGAGCTTTTCATAATCGATATCTTTCAGATCGATCGTCTTAACAACGCTGATCGACAGATCCCTGATATTATTCAGCTTGCCGATCAGATTGTAATGCGATTCACCATAGATCGCAACAACCTTGACCGGCGGAAAATTCGCTCTGATATAATGATTTTCCAGATAGATCAGAACGGTACCTATCACGACCTGGATCAGCAGCATCAGCAGGATAGGCCACAAAGGAATGATCCGCAAAGTGATCAGACACAGGATAAAATAGATCAGGATACTGGAAAAGATCAGCGTCAGAGAACTGGAAAGAAACAGATCGGTTGTCGTCGTCTCACCGATCTCAAAAGTATTGAACAGTCTGCCAAAAAGAATAAACAGGATCAGATAGATCAAAAAAAAGACCAGATAGCCATTCGAATAGTAAAAGAAATAGTTGATATAGCACATCATCAGCGTAGCCAAAAAGATGATCTCATAAAGAAACAGATTTGCTATATATAGGGCGATCTTGCCGTTTTCTTTACTGTTGAATCTTTCGCTCATTTGATCTTTTTCAGTTCTTTTTTATTTGATTCGGAAACGATATAGTGCGGCCTGTTTTTGACCTCCATATACGTCTTGCCAATATATTGTCCAATAATACCCAAAGCAAACAGCTGCATACCACCCATCAGCAGGATGACGCAGATCAGTGTCGCCCAGCCCTGGACCGGATCGCCAAACAGGGCATATTTAATAATGATGAAAATCAGATAGATAAACGCAAAAAACGTCGTCAGCAGGCCGAAGAACGACGCCAGATCCAAAGGTGCGTTGGAAAAATTGACGATCCCGTCGATCGCATATTTGGCCAGACCCCAGAAACTCCACGAAGTCGTTCCCGCGACTCTTTCCACATTTTCATATTCGATCCAATAGGTATTGAAACCCACCCATGAGAAGATGCCCTTGGAAAAACGGTTATATTCCGACATCGCAATGATGGCCTCTGCCATATCCCTTTTCATCAGACGGAAATCACCGGCCCCATCGACCATCTGTGCATCAGAGATCAGGTTGATCAGCTTGTAGAATTTGCGGGCAAACCAGGTTCTGATCTTTGAATCGCCTTTTCGATCGACTCTGCGACAGGCTGCACAATCATATTCTCCGGTCTTAAGAGCCTCCAGCATCTGTTTGATCAGCACAGGCGGATGCTGAAGATCAGCATCGATAAAACCGATATAATCACCCTCGGCATTGCACAATCCGGAGTACATTGCCGATTCTTTACCGAAATTGCGGGAAAAAGACAGATACACGATATGCTGATCCTTTGCCGAGAGTTCTTTCATGACCTTCAGCGTTCCATCAGTAGAACCATCATTGACCAGGATTAATTCGTAGTCTTCTTTCAGAGAAGATAACACCTCGGTGATCTTTTCATAGAAAAAAGGCAAAGCTTCTTCTTCGTTAAAACAAGGAACGATGATTGAAATCTTTTTTTCTTTTTTTGCCATCATATACCACCCGTAAGTTTATTTATCTCTTTGACCGCCTTCTTTTCGATCTCTCTGTTTCTGCTGGAATTGAAATCCGCGAAATACTCTCTGTTCATTTCGTTACCATATTCATCCGCCAAAGCTCTGCCCGGATGAAAAAGGATCTCAAGCTTTCTGCCATCCTTTTTTGCTTTAGCCATCATATCGGGATAGATCTTTTCGATCCGGTCATAGTCCATATGGCCCGACATCGTCAGCCCCCACATATACATTTTAGCAATTTTCTTCTCATCGCAGAATTTATCGACCTTTCCCGAATAAAACATCAGGATCCTGTTCTTGATCAGATTGGCCACACCATAGGAAGATAATAAAGATGTATGCTTTAAAAACGGGATCAGAGGCTCTTTGGGATTGCGGATGTATTCGATATCATACCCTTCTTCATCGATCACTTCAATAAGCGATTCCCAGACGATCGGGATGAGATGAGTATGGACGTGGGAATCGAGCCTGATCCCTTTCTGATGACATTCGATATGTTTATCTTTGGCAATCATGATACATTTATCAATTGCACACTGTGCTTTATCGATCTGCCTTTTAAGTTCTTTCTTCAGTTCCGTTTTGACTGCTTTTCTTTTGAAACTGTAGGAGCTCGCAAAAAGAGATACCCAGCTCATCGGCAGTATCCTGCTTTCACTTTCCCCTTCCGGAAGATCCAGATGGATCGACATCAAAGGCAGAAAAGGCAAAGCGGGGATCTGTTCATAGAGAAGATCCATGCTTTTTTCAAAATGGGAAGTATTGCAGATGATCGATATACTGTCGAGTTTTCCTTCTTTCATGCATTCGATCAGATCTTCGGATGTATGCAAAGAATAGCCGAAATCATCCGCATGGATATCCAATTCAGCTTTCATGATGAAGCTCCGCTCTGTATAAAGAGATCATGTAAATGAACAGCGTTACATACACACTGTATTTATTGACGACGATACAAAACATCGTCAGCGCAATGACACCCAATAATTCCAGTTTATAATTGGAAATTAACATCAGATCCTCTTTTTTCCGGTAATAGACAAGTCCTATCGTGATCATAAACAGATAGATCAGAGCACTGATCCCCAGAAAACCATAATAAACAAGTCCATCTACAGCATCATAGAAATGTGCCAGTTCGATCGGATAATGGACACCGCTCCACAATATATAAATCTTATGAACGATCAGCCTGATCAGGGTGACAGGATGTTTAAGAAGATAGATATAATGTTCGATCAGCACATGTTTAGCTGCATCGATAAAACCTTCATGGGAAAAATCCAAAGTGTTTTCATGGATGTACATCCGCATCTGCTTTAAAGGATAACCGTCTTCCTGTTCTCCCAGGACATTGGGATTGACGCCATGGATCAGGATCGTATATGTGTTCATCGTCGTGACATATTCATCGATCTCCAGAAAACGGGAGATACCATTGGAACTTAAGATCGACAAAACCAAAGCGAGGGCAATCAGGGCTTTCTTACTGATCTTAAGATTGCTTATAAGTATAGCCAGGATCATGATGATATAAATGATGTAACCGCCCGGATTGACAAAACAAGTTAAAACAGTACTTACGACCATAAAAAGCAAATCAAGAACCGTCTTTTTTATATCTTTTTCATCCAAAAATCTGTTAAAGAAATACAGAAAAACGGAAATATACAAAAAAACAAAAACTTCATGTGTCGGCGAAAAAGTGAAAAACGCGGTCGAAGGCATCAGCAGATAGACCATCACCGCAAAGAAAGCTTTCGTCTTACCGATGATCTTTTTAAAAGACAGGAAATTGAATACGATCCCTGTATAGATAGCCAGAAACAGTCCTATATGCAAAGGCAGATGGATCAGCCTAAACACGACAAAATGCAAGGCCAGACCATACAAATGTGAGATCGCCCGCGTATGAAGATTACCGGTTTGAAGGATCGTTTCCGCGATGTCATTATAGATCTTGATATCGCCGGATTGCGTTCCATCATAATTGAAAAAAATGGTAAAGATCACTTTGATCGCTACAGCCGTCAAAGTGATGATCACCAGCATGGTCTTTTCATCCAGTTTTTCGATCTTTTCAAAGATCTTTTCGATCACCAGCGCGATCCTATCTTTACAAAAGTGAATGATCAGCAGATATGCGGTTATGATCAACAGATAGGCGGCATATTTAAAACTTCCCGGTATAAAGGAAGCAAAAAGAAACAATGACACCAAAGGTGCCGCCACAAAAAAACCATCTATGAAAACGGCCATCACCTTCTGAAACCACTTGCAATACTGAAACCTATTCTCCATATCCCATTTCTTTCAGATATCTGCTTAACGCATCCTTCCAATCCGGCAGTCTTTCAAAGCCATTCTCGCTCAGTTTGGACTTATCCAGTCTTGAATTGAACGGACGCTTCGCCTTACTCAAACCATATTCCAAAGTTGTGACAGGAATGACTTTAGTAGTCAGACCGGCCTGTCTGTAGATCTCCTCACAGAAATCGTACCAGGAGATATAACCGCCTTCATTGGTCGCATGATAATATCCGTATTTATCAGTCTCGATCATATCGACCAAAAGTCTTGAAAGATCATATGTATAAGTGGGTGTTCCGATCTGATCGTTCACAACACGCACCTCATCATGTGTCTTACCGACATCGATCATGGTCCTGATAAAATTCTTGCCATTGAGACCAAAGACCCAGGCGATGCGCACGATAAAATACTTTTCCAGATCCGCCACGGCTTTTTCACCCATGAGTTTGGTCTCGCCATAATAGCATAGTGGCGCATATGACTTGTCATCCGGCTTCCAGGGCGTCTCACCCTGGCCATCAAAAACATAGTCCGTACTCAAATATAAGAATCTGCAATCCAGATATTCAGCCGCCTTTACAAGATTTTCGGTTCCCGTAACATTGATCGCATAGACTTTTTCTTTGTTTTCTTCATCTTCAGCTGCATCCACGGCTGTCCAGGCAGCACAATGAATGATCGCTTCCGGAGCGATCTTCTTGACAGCATCGATCACTTCGGGCTTGGTGATATCCAAAAGATAGTCCATCGCCCCGGCAATATCGGTTGTGATCGCTTCATGGCCTCTTTTTCTTAATTCGTTGACTACATCATGGCCTAACTGACCATTTGCACCTGTTACTAAAACTCTCATTTTACTTCTTCGAATACATTTCCTCGTAATATTTCAGGTAATCGCCGGAAGTGACATCATCCATCCACTCCTGGTGATCCATATACCACTGTATCGTCTCTCTAATACCTGTTTCAAAGTTATATTTTGGTTTCCAACCCAATTCCGCCTCGATCTTGGTCGGATCGATGGCATAACGCAGGTCATGACCCTTTCTGTCTTTGACATAAGTGATCAGTGATTCCGGCTTGTCCAGTTCTCTTAAGATCGTCTTTACGACATCGATATTATGTCTTTCGTTATGACCGCCGATATTGTAGACTTCACCATTTCTTCCGTTTCTCATAACAAGATCAATGCCGGCGCAATGATCATAGACATGCAACCAGTCACGTACATTCAAGCCTTCGCCATAAACGGGCAATGATTTATCATGTCTGGCATTATTGATCATCAAAGGAATGAGCTTTTCCGGGAACTGATATGGACCATAGTTATTGGAACATCTGGTGATCGTCATGTCCAGACCGAATGTCCTGTGATAGGCCATGACCAGCAGATCGGCGGAAGCCTTGGAGGCACTGTATGGCGAACTGGTATGTAAAGGTGTCGTTTCCGTGAAGAAGAGATCTGTAGCCTCCAAAGGCAGATCGCCATAGACTTCATCGGTCGATACCTGATGATATCTCTTCACACCATATTTTAAAGAAGCATCCATCAGTACTTCCGTACCGATGATATTGGTCCTTAAGAACACTTCCGGATCTTCGATGGACCTGTCCACATGGGACTCGGCGGCAAAATTGACGACGATATCAAACTTTTCTTCTTCAAAAAGTTTATTAATGTTTTCTCTATCCCGGATATCCATCTTTACGAATTTAAATTTGGGATTTTCTTTGCACTCATCCAGATTTTTCAGGTTTCCGGCATATGTCAATAGATCCAAAGCGACGATCTGGTCTTCCGGGTGTTTATCCAATTCATAATATACGAAGTTTGAACCGATAAAACCGGCAGCACCTGTGACTAAGATCTTCATAAGAAAAGTTCCTCCCTCTCGGATAACATTATCATTCTATCAAAATAAGAAAAATAACTCTACTTTCCCTGTTTTCTCAAAAAAAAGCAGTACAAGATTGCGCTTATACTGCCGGATTTGTTTTTCTCAATAAAATGTCATGATCAGTTCATTGATCGAACTGTCTTTTTCATAAACCGAAGGATAAAGGATGGTCGTGTAAGTGTGATCAGGATGAATAGCGAGTACACCAAGATTCTGCAGTTTCTCACCGGTCGAAGTCAACACGACCTTTTTTCCATCCGCATCATATACTCCTTCTCCCGAGATCACGGTATGGGAATGGCCATCGATCACCACATCGATGCCACTGGTATGGTCGATCAGATCATAGGAACTGAAACCTTCAGTAACACTATTGGAACCCAGATGGGCGAGAACGATGACATAATCCACTTTTTTTCTAACCTTATCGATCGTCTTCTGGACCTGCTGATAGAGATCTGCTCCTTCGTTGCCTTCATAGAAACTGTATAACAGCTGTCCATCTTTTTCGATCGCTGCCCTGGCTTCTTTTCCCTCGGTCAGCGTTTCAGGAGTCGTAACACCGATAAAAGCGATCTTTGTGGGGCCGTATTTTTTGATCACATAAGGTTTAACCTTTTTTAACGGATCTTTGCCCGAACCCAAATACTTCAGATTGCAGCTGACATAAGAAAAATCCGACTTGCCGATGTTTTCCGCCAGAGCGTCCAAACCGATCGAAAACTCCTGATTGCCCAATACAACAGCATCATAACCAACGGCATTCATGACTTTGACGATGTTTTGGCCCTTGCTGGCTCGTGAGATATCGCCATCAAAAAAATCACCGGCATCGACCAGAGATACATACTGATGTTCGCTCTTCAGATAGTCTTTATAACCCTTGACACCGGCATAACCGACATCGCCATATACTTCGCTGGCCACGTCGTTGGTATATAGGATATAGATATCTTCAATCTGTTCCTTCTGGCAGCCGCTCAGCGAGAATGATAACAGGACAATGAAGACCGCAAAGAAGAACTTTTTTGATTTATTAGTAGATAAAATTCGCATTGCAATGTTGTAGATCCGGAGCGTTCTTGTCTTTTTCGGATAATACGGGTTCTATCCCGTTGAGCAGTGAACCCCAGTCGACACCGATGAAAGGATCATCATATCTGATGGCGCCTTCCGATTCCTTGTTGTAAAGCTCATCGCATTTATACTGGAATTCGACATCATCGGTAACCGTCAGAAAACCATGAGCCATGCCTTTAGGCAGATAGAACATCCTCTTGTTTTCGGCCGACAGTTCACAGGATACCCATTTGCCGAAGGTCGGAGATCCTTTTCTGATGTCGACAGCTACGTCAATAACGGAACCTTTTGTACATCTGACAAGCTTGGCTTGCGAATAAGGAGCCCTCTGATAGTGAAGACCTCTCAATGTCCCCTTCTGTGCGCTGTATGACATATTGTCCTGTACAAAGACGGTATCGATACCCATTTCTTTGAACTTGGCTTCATTGTAGGTCTCCATGAACCAGCCCCTGTTATCGCCATAACAGTCCGACTCAATGATATATACACCTTCAATGATCGTATCAATCTTCTTCATTATTCCTTACCTTCAGCTACATTCTTTAAATGTTCACCATATGGAGATTTGCCATAACGGGCCGCACTTGCCAATAATTCCTCTTTAGCGATCCAGCCGTATTTGAAAGCGATCTCTTCAGGAGCGGAAATGATGTAGTTTTGTCTCTTGGAGATGATCTGCACGAAATTGGCCGCCTCAAGCAGTGAATCCATCGTGCCGGTATCCAGCCAGGCATAGCCCCTGCCCAATAACTGCACATCCAGTTTCTCCTGTTTGAGATACATATCGTTCAAGGTGGTGATCTCAAGTTCCCCTCTGGCGGAAGGCTTGACATCATTGGCCATCTTTGAAACACCTGCCGGATAGAAATACAGACCTGTGATACAATAATTTGATTTGGGATGTTCAGGTTTTTCTTCGACGGACAGGACCTTGCCGTCCTTATCGAATTCAACGATGCCGAATCTCTCCGGATCATTGACATGATAACCGAAGATCGTCGCCCTGCCGTTATTTTCGGCATTTTCCGCCGCTTTCTTCAGTACATGAGAAAAGCCATCGCCGAAGAAAATATTATCGCCAAGGACCATGGCACAGGCTTCATCGCCAATGAACTCCTCGCCCAATATGAATGCCTGGGCAAGACCATCCGGTGAAGGCTGCACGCAATATGACAGATTCACCCCAAACTGATGTCCATCTGACAGCAGCTGTTCAAATCTAGGCGTATCCATAGGGGTGGAAATAATCAGGATATCTTTGATCCCCGCCAGCATCAGAGTACTTAGCGGATAATAGATCATCGGCTTATCATAAACAGGCAAAAGCTGTTTGGAAGTCACCATAGTAAGTGGATAAAGTCTCGTTCCGGCACCACCGGCTAATATAATACCTTTCATATCGTTATTCCTCTCGTCAATTATAGCATCAATAGCCTCTTTCTCTATAGGCAAGGATGAGATCCGCGATCGATTTATCATTATTTGAAGAAACCGGCCCCTGACTGTCAATGATCAAAGCAAGCTCATCGATATCGCTTTGACAGCAGTATCTTAAATAATCTTCACAAAGATCGAACCATTCCTCAGGATCAAACAGATATTTCTCATTTTCTTCGAAAAATCGCCTGTGATCTTCGATATAAGCAAAGATGCCTTTCATGATCTGCTCATATCTCTCTTTCTTTGCTTCACTTAACCCATATTCATATACAGGATCGCCATTCCTGTCAACTCCCATAATAGGGCTTTCGTAAGATGTGATCAGAAATTCGCTTATTTTGACCGGCAGATTATCGCGCATGCCCAAAAGACGCTTGCAGAAACGATCATGTTTAATATCACTATCCGCGAAATTTCCGGCATAAAAACCCATAGCCATTTTGTCTTTCAGATAATAATTTGCGCCTTTTTGCGAAGTGCAGTTGCCGGAAAACATATCGACACTCGCGCAGCGTTCATGTCCAAGTGATATGTGTTCAAGATGATCCCTTAGGTAACCGCTCTGTTTCTCAGACCAGGCTTCAAGTGCCTTTGCATCATCTGTTTGAGTATTATTGTATACTTTGAAAACCTTACTCAATTTCATCGGATCATTATACACTTTGTTTTCATAGGATCCCGAAATGATACAGGCCCTTGACAGATAGGCATAGGCAGATGCGATCTGATACTTTTCAAAAAAATAGCGGTCGTATATCTTCTTAAGACAATAGCCGTCACGACTGACAAACAGCAATTCATCGATCCCGTTTTCTTTAGCCGCTTTACAAATATGAGATAAATAGGCGTAGGCCAAAGGACCGCCCAAAATATAAGCGAGCTTTTCAAAGAAAGGGATCTTTTGACTTGCCGAAAGATACTCACTTGTCTGTGCCAGATAAATGGAAGAAGCCAAAGAATCGTGATGTTTCATAAAAGACAACAACGCTTCATTTTCTTTTTTGTGTAAAACAAGATCGGATATCTTCGGAGTCTGATAGGCGAAAGCGCCATTAGATATAGCTTCGGAATAATCGCTGATATAGTTGTCACCGAAATGGACAAGCTCAGAAGCCGAAATTTCTTCTTTTTCAAAGACGTAAGCGTACAGTTTGCCTGATCCCTTGGTCAGATTCAAGTCGCAGGAAACATAGATCTCATCCATTTCATATCCGGCATTTTTCAGGATCCTGGCGATGATATCTTTCCCCAGATACATATCCGAAACGGCGATCAGTCTTTTTCCTTCTTTCCTGGCATATTCATAAAGCGGTCGCAGTACGGGATTGAAATGACAGAACGCGATCTCTTTTTCGATCTCTTTTTCTCTGATCGGCTTGAATTTTTCTTCGATGTGATCGTAGATCTCATCGATATTGACTTCCTTATTCAGCTTTTTTCTGGCATCTTCTTCAGCTTCTCTTCTCGCAATCGCAAATCCAGGCAATTCACATTCGGATTCAATAACGTCAAAGAGCTGCTCCGCTTTAAGAAAAGGACGGATGACAAGCGTATCAAAGACATCAAAACTGACTACCTTTTTCTCATCAATTGTTTTCTTGTATTCTTCAATTTCCAGCTCTATATCCTCGAGCTGATAGTCATTCACACTTCTGTTTTTAGGAATAAAAGCTCTTCGGCCCTCGTATTTTCCGAAAACTTCATAATGCAAAAGCGGATTGATCTCTTTGACATCCGGATTATTGATCAGATAGTCTTTGGAAGAAAAGCGATCGGAAGGATCGCAGTTTTCAAAGCCTCCTTTTTCAAGATAATGTTTTGCAGGATCACCGGTGATATTGTATTTTTCCTTATACCATTCGCCATCAAAAAAATCCGATCTTTCGATCAGTCTTTTGGGATCGATCTTCAATAGAAGCTTATCTTTAAAAGCCATATCAGATGACCTCGAAATCAACCTTTCTATCGCCGTATTTATTTTTGAAATGCCCGATCAGCTTCTCATCATCAACTATGATGACACTGCTTTTTTCATAAAAGATCTTTTCAATATCGGCCGTGATCTTTTCGGTATGGAAATTGGACGCCTCATGATACTCTTCCGGAATCATGCCATGGCAATCCCAATAAACTTTGACACCCGGCAGATCAAAGACTTTATACATATCATCGGAGATCTTATCTCGCATGAAACGGATGACGCTGTGTATCAGGCAATTCCTGCATGTCGAAATGAGTTTCAATACTTCCTCGCTTTGCAGAATGTCAAAAGAGTTGCAGACGATAATGGCGTGTCTGTCATCTTTGAAAGACACCTTCAGATGTTCTGCGATGCGATCTTCACCTGAAAAATAGATCCTGAAATGATCCTGAAAATGTTCATCCACCGCCCTGATTCTTTGATCGTATGTGCTTTCCGTCTTTGGATATGGCGCGATCACAAAGAGGCTTTTTTCCTTGGCGATGATCTCTTTCAGTTTTTCCAGATTCCGCCTGTCTTTGACAGCCTCTTTGCGTTCTTCAAGCTTGGAACCGATTTTCTGCATGAACCAGGCCGGAAAATTCAGACCATGTTCTCTGATCTTTCGATAGACCCGCTTGAAAAAGATGATAAACTTCACTAAACCTAATCCGGGAATCTTTCCATATTCTTTCTTTTTGAAATCATGGGCGATCTTTTCAAAATAGTCATCCGCCAGGATATCCAGGCTATAGATCTCATTGGCCTCTTTCAGACATTCATCCGAGATCTTTTTTCTGAGCTCTTCGTTTTCGATAAGTTCACTGATCGCGTCTACCCATTCTTCTGTCGTATTATTGACCAGCAGGCCGTTTTCCTTGTCTCTGATCCCGAAGACATAGGGTTCACAATTCGTATAGATCCCGGCAATGCCGAATGATGCGTATTCGACATATTTATTGAAGTACTTGCACCTGTGAAATTCACTTAAAGGCATTGGTGCCAGGCCGATATCCCAGTTGCATTTGGCCATATAGGCCGTATAGTTGTCATAACCGTCCTGATATGGCAGATGTTTAAGTCCGAGCTTTTCGACAAAGTCAGGCTTGGCCCCCATGATCTGGATCTCAATTGAATCGCCATATTTCTTGACGATCTTCGTGATCGCCTCTTCCAGTATTTCGTTAAGATCCTGGGCCCTGTCGATCGAACCCGCAAAACCGATCCTGACTTTATCATTTTTTTCTTTTTTTACGATCCTGTTCAAAGAAGGTTCGGGAATAGTGAAACAGTATTTAAACATCTGACCGTATTTCTCCAGCAGAACAGGAGAGGGACTTAAAAAAGTATCGCAATTGGACATGATAGTTCTGATATTATGTTGTGTGGATGGAAGCAGATAGTATGGTGCACTGCTCAGATAGGAAGGTACGTTGAGCAGGTCGTCATCCATGACATAGATCAGCTTTTTGCCGGCCTTTTTGGCGATCTTCGATACATAGGAATCGATATCCGAATCCGAACGCAGGAAAACGATGATATCGGCCCATTCAACGTTTTTCTTGTTTATAAAATGGGAAATTGAAAATTTGTAATTGCATCTGCCTTTTTTCTCAAGGTATTCCAGCTGGCAATGTCCGCATAATAAAACAGAGGGAATAAAGGTTGTTGAAACGACCAGTACGTTCATCACTTTATCCCCTGAGCCTTTTTATATGCTTCGCAGACCTCTTTGGTTTCCCCGAACATGACCACCGTGCCATGATCCAGCCAGATGACTTTATCGCACATCTCTTCGATCTTTTCGAGGTCATGGGAAACAAACAGAACGGTCGCCCCGCCCGACATCAGCTCTTTCATGCGGTTGAAACTCTTTTCCTGAAAAGCGACATCGCCGACAGCCAGGATCTCATCGACGATCAGGATCTCGGGCTGAACAACGGAAGCGATCGAGAAAGCCAGCCTGGCCATCATACCGGATGAATAATTGCGGATAGGCATATCGACAAAATCCGCGATCTCCGCAAACTCGACGATCTCATCATACTTGGACTCGAGATACTCTTTCGAATAACCCAGTATAGCGCCATTGAGATAAATATTTTCTCTGCCGGTCAGTTCAAGATCGAAACCGGCGCCCAATTCCAGCATCGGCACGATATTGCCATAGGTACGTATCACGCCCTTGGTCGGTTTCAGGATCCCGGAGATCAGTTTAAGGGTCGTCGATTTTCCGGCCCCGTTCCTTCCGATTAGACCCAAGGTCTTGCCTTTTTTCAAAACAAACGAGACATTATCCAGGGCCAGAAACTCATTGAACCGCAGTTTTCCCTTTACAGCCGTCGTAAAAACTTCTTTCAAAGAATTCAGAGGCTCGTCTGACATTCTGAATTTCATTGTCACGTTTTCAACTTCGATCATGTTTTCAGTCATAAGAAACCTCTACAGATATAACGCAAACTTATCCTGTGTCTTCTTGAAAGTATAAGAACCTATCAACAAAGACAGCAGTGCAAAAAGAAGACAGAAAATATAAGCCCTTGGCTCAGGCGAGATACCGTTGATCAGGCAGGTACGGCAGTTGCCGATAAAGTGATACAGCGGATTGAATCGCACGATAAATTTATACTTCTCAGGAATGATCTCAGCCGGATAAAAGATCGGAGTCGCATACATCCAGATCTGCATCAGCACGCTCCATAGGAACTGGATATCCCTGAAGAAGACCATCAAAGCCGATAGGAACATACCCACGCCCAGCGAGAAAAGGATCAGACAGGCCAGAAAATAGAAAAACAGGATAGCCTGAGGCCTGATCGCGATCCCCAGGATCACCGAAGCCAGGAAAAGCGGTACCAGAGAGATCGCCAGGTTGACTGACGAAGAAATCGTTCTGGCCAAAGGAAAGATGTATTTCGGGATGTAGACCTTGGTGATCAGGCGGGCATTCCCACTGATCGAAGACAGACACATGGTCGTACATTCGTTGAAAAAGCTGAAACAGACGACACCGCACAAGAGATATACGGGATAGTTCTTGGTATCCGAACTGAAAAATGTTGAGAAGACCAAAAACTGTACCGTCATCGTCAGCAGCGGATTCAGAAATGACCAGAATACGCCAAGAATAGATCGCTTGTATTTCGATTTGAAATCTCTGATCACCAGCTGGCTGATCAGAAACTGGTATCGGTACATTGCACTAATGGCAGTTACCAGATAGTTGTTTCTCCCGTTAAGATACTTATGATAGGAAAGCAGGAAAAGCGCAGCCAGAAACAAGCCAAACCCACCCATGATAAACCAGTAATACTGGCTGACCTCGATCTTTTCACTTCCACTCAGTGAGAAACAAAGTGAGCCTTCCATCACTTCATTTCCTATCATGATCTTGGAACCATCGGGACTGATACTCTTGTTCATCATGGCCGAAACGCCTTCATTGACTTTCGAATTGGAATAGATGCTGATCGTCAGCGTTTTTCCCTTCAGACCTCTTATCGGATTTTCCGGCTCCAGGTAGACCCTGTGCTGTTCGGGGATCTTCTCAACATCAAGAATCTTGCGATACAGCAGGTCATCTCCATCAAGCAGATCGATGGTCAGTAGACCTTTACCATCCCGATACAGCTTCGTAAAGATCAGTGAGACCTGTTCGATATTGTCGACAGTATTCAGAAAACTTTGCGAAACATTGAGCCCTCTGACGATCTCAGGCGTAACGGAATCGGCTTCCAGAATAGAGATCTTATCCTCGGCAACTCTGTATTTGAGCTGATCGCCGGAAAGATAATAAAAAGCTACGGCGAATACCGCATATACAATAAAAGCTATCGTAAAAATTCTTTTCAAATCGTTCTTTTTCATTTATTCAGTTATTGCAAAACACAAAGTTCCCTTGATCGTTTTATTGCCAAACCTGAAAGTCGTATCCATATCCTTATCCATCATGACGACCAGACCTGTATCCTCCTGCTGAACAGGATAGATCTTCAGGGTCAATTCCTTATTTTTCAATCCGCTCAAAACGGAAGACGGCTCAAGATATGTGCGATGCTGATCCTCGATCTGTGCGATCTTATAAGTAGAAGCAGCCAAAAGATCATTGCCATCCCAGAGTTCGATCGCCAGATCGATCCCTTCTTTATAAGAGAGCCGGGAAAAGACGATCGCAACATTGCTGATGGAATCGGTCGTATTGATAAAATCCTGTTCAATGACGATCCCTTTTTTGATCTCGCTGGTCGTGTCGTTGGCACTAGGCATGATGGTGCTGTCAGATCTTCTCGCATCTGAAGAACCATTAAAGATATTTCTGCCAAAAAACAGCAATGTGGTAAGTACAACGAATGCAGCCGTGACCACCAGGACGATCATCTCCAGCTTTTTATTCTTCATAACATTCCTATTATAGCATTTTAGATATAGTTTACTATCACCAGGATCCCGAAGAACAGATCGTTGATCGTATGTGATCTGAAACGATCATCATTCAGCAGCTTTCTTTTCAGCTTAACATCGCTTCGATAATCAGCTACGATTTGCAACAGTTCCCTTTTATCTTCATCGATCTCATCGCCATAGACTTTCAGCAGCGACTTTGCCGTCTCACTGCGATAATTCCTGATCTTCCCATTCGCAAAACGCTGTACTCTGCCGATAAAAACCCGCACTTTATTCGCATCCATGCCGATCTCATTATTGCCATGCTGGCGATAATACATATGTGAACTATCATCAAGTATCACTTTTCCAAACATCGCTACAACTTTATGGATGATCGCATCATGAATGATACAGTAGTCTTTTTCCGGATCATATTTCTCGATCTTTTCTCTGGCAGCCTGATTATAGACGAATGTACAGCCCGGTGCTGTATGATAAAGCAAGGCATGAGGAAAATCGGTAAAACCGTAAAGAGAGGATACATCCGAGTTTAAAGCAACAAGATCTTTGTCGGTCAGAGTATATCTGCTGCAATACAGCAGCGGGATCTCACTTTTTTCTTTTTCCAGATTCTTTACAGCTACCGCCAATTTTTCCGGAAACCAGACATCATCCTGATCACATAGAGCATAATAATCCGCCTTGTCGCAACGACAGATGAGTTCCCAGAAAGAACGAGCAGGGCCTTTATTCTCGCCGTTATAATATCGGATAAACGGATACAGACTGGCATATTCTTCCAATATAGCCATTGTATCATCCTTGGAACCATCATCACGGATCAGGATCTCATCCGGTCTTAGCGTCTGGTTTAAAAGAGAATCCAGCTGTTTACGCAGATATCTTTCGCCATTATATGTCGACATAAGTACAATCAGGCTCATCTCATCACCTCATCTATGACCTGCAGACATCTTTTATTGAAAACATCCAGCGAAAGATTCTCATCGAAAAGTTCATAGATCCTTTCATTATCAGCTCTTTTTTCGATCAGCGAAGTCGCATCTACTATATTTTCACCATCGACATTGACTCCGGCCCCATATTCTTCAACAAAGTTCCAGGTATCACCTTTGATATTGTTGATGATCGGCAAACCATGTTCAAAATAATCGATACATTTGACCGTCAGACCGATATATAAACCTTCCCGGTAGATATTGATCCCGGCATGACATAAAGCAAAGATCTTCGCCTTTTTCTGTTCATCCCTGATCGGGCCGTGGTATATCACTTCACAAACCTTTTTCAATGTCACAAGAAAGCTTGCGGTATTCTCCCCTTCGCCTATCACATGCAAAGTGACCGGCATCTTCATATTCGCAATGATCGAAGCGATCTTTTCCGTAGCGATTATGTTGTTGATCGACCCGATATATACCAGATTGAGCCGCTCAAAATCGATCTTTTGCCTTGGCCTGATCGCCTTGCTGTCCCTGGCCCAGCGTATCGTTGTGATCTTTCCGTCATATTCCTCTTCAAGGATCTGCTGATAAAGATCGCATTCACTTACCAAAGCATCGGCGCAATTTAAATTATCTGCCCGCAGTTTTTTCCACAGAGTCAAAGGAAAACGATCCTTTCTGAAATTTACAGGCAGCGATTCCGGCCACATATCGATAATATCGATGATGATCTTTTTATCAGGATGTTTTTTCTTATAGATCCTCGCCTGTCTGATAAGAGAATTGGCGGGAACCATCAGCCAGATGAGATCCGGATCTTCTTTTTCGATCTGAACAAAAAGATCTTTCGCAAAGCGATGATGAGATAAGATCCTTTCTATCGAAAGATTCCTTTTATAAGGCTTTGTCCCTATCAGATCAAAACCTTCAGGTCCATGCTCTCTTTTTTCCTTTCTGATATGTGAAAAATCAGAGCTGAAAACCCGCGTTTCGTAAGCTCTTTTTTCGCATGCCCTTTTTACGAAAGAAGCACGTTCTTCGTTTGATTCAAAACAGGTAGCAATTACAACTTTCATCTTAATTCATGAAGGTATAGGAAAGAACATATACGACGACCTCAAACACCAGAACAACGAAAGCATACAGAATATACTGATCGCATTTTCGGGATATTTTCAATCGTGAATTATTGATAATGATGAACAGATAAGGCAAAAACGGCGAAAAATACCTTCCCTGTATTCCCTGAATGATCGGACCGCCATAATCCTCGATGATCTCCTGATCGACCTCCGTCCAGCTTATCAGCATGCCGCCGACCATCATCAGCCCGGCAAAACAGCACATGATCAGAATGACAAACCGGAAAGTGAAACTGCCGGTATGCTTTTCTTCCAGCAAGGCAGAAAGAACGATGAGAGCCAGCAGGGAATGGACCAGATAAGTCGGAAGGATGAGCGTATTGCCCGATAAGGCTCGGCCAAAAGAGGCATAGAACCAGGTCTTCAAAGAATATCTGATCGTCCTTAACAAAAGTTCGATCGCTTCCATCGGATGGGCCATGACATCGGAGAAGGTATAGGTATCCCCTTCTACCAATAACGGGTTTGAGACAAAGAAGGTCTCGGCGGAAAGCTCTCTGAGGAAAAGATTCTCAAAGATCTTGCGGATTATCCTGAAAGCCAGCGGGAACAGCAATACCGTCAGTTCATACATGGCCGGAGCCGTTATGATCAAAGCACCGATGATCTTGTCTTTTTTCTTGCCGAAATTCTCTTCCGGGACGAACCAGTAAAGGAAGCTGAAGAGGCCATAGACGACTTTGATCGGTGCTATCAGCATATTGACAATGAACACGAAAACGAATTCCTTTAAATCGATGATCTCTTTCTGATGCATCCATTTCATCAGACAGCCAATGATCACAAAAGTCAGGCCATTGATGTAGCAGTCGTATGAGAACGAAGCCGCCTGCTGCATGAAGATCGGAAGAGTAGCCAGGATGCCAAACAGCAGTTTATGGACCGGTGTCTTCTTAATGGCGATATATACGCATATCACATAGAATATCAGATTGAAAAGTCTTCCCAGATAGAAAGTCCTTAACATGTTCCAGTTGAGAAGTCTTGCCAAAGTGATGCCCAGTGCCTGAGGAACAAAACAGATCTTATAGGATTCATCGATATCAAAATTCATCTTTGAATCTTTATTATCCAGATGCATCGGACGGTTGATCTTGGTGATAAAACGTTCGTAGGCGGCGGAAATGTTCAAGTGACCGGCCATTGCCCCATAATTCTGGTATTCTTCATCGATGATCAGATGGTCTTTCTTGCCCATCATATAATTGGAAAGCTGCAGCGAATACTCGTAATGGATCGTCTCATCAGGAACCGACATCGGTGTGATGATCAGCCAGAACGTCAAACCAAAACAGATCGCGATCACCGTAAACAGGACCTCGTATTTCGGCTTCACGAGCAGTATCAGCAAGATGATAAGCGTGAAAGTACTGATCACCCAGATGATGACGATGCGATAGAAAAGATCCAACTCTTTGCTTTCACTTAAAAACCGCAAAGAAAGATCGCCTTCCTGGAGCTGGCCATTGATCTCAAGTTTACCGTCTTCGTAAGCTTTCAGATTCGAATAGTAAACCCCGGCCCCCTGGCCGCTTTGCGAATCTGAACTTAACACAACACGGATCTGACTGTCGTTTTTAGGATCCAGTTTCTCAGACAGCCTGAAAGTCATAAATGCGTTGTCCTGCAAAGATGATACTTTTACCTGTTTGTCGGCATAAATTATGCCGCTGTCAATACCGCTGACCCGCACTGTAAAAGAACCATTGTTTCTTCTGGCGTAGGTCGCAAATTTGATCGCCAGAGATTCACTGCCCTCAACGATCGGAAGGTTTTGCTGAACAACTGTTCCATCCGCAAGTTCAACAACATTATCGAAAGCTTCATTTCCGGTGGAGATCTTGCCTAAAGAATCCTGATAGAAATACAAAGTAAAAGGCACCGCAAAAGCCCATAAGAGCAGCAAAATGATGACTGCGATCTTATTTTCCCGGCAGTTTTCGATAATCCTTTCTTTAAATTCAAAAAACTTATCTTTCATTCAAATGACCAAGTAATAGTTTATCATAATTATCATTATTCAATTTCTCAAGCGAATAATCACATTTATAATCGTCATTTATGATCGAAAGAATATTTCTTCTGATCACATCCGCTTTTGAACCGACCGTTTCAAAACCGTATTCTTTCAGGATCCTGTAACTTGGTGAATTGGGATCACAGATCCCTAAAATCGGCTTCCTAAGCATCAGATACTCTACGATCTTGCTGGGAAGATAAGGCTGACATTCCGCTTTCGGCATCAGCGTATCGAACAGCACCAGCACATCGGCATCTTTCATGATCGCGACCGATTCTTTATAAGAGACCTTGTCATGCAAAACAAAGAGATCCTGTAGACCATAATCCCTGATCTTTCTAATATCGGGTTCCTGGATCTCGGAATACTGATGAAAGATGATCTTTTTTCCGATTTCCGGATCTTCTTTATTCAAATCTCGCAAAGCTTCCAGAAAAGAGTCGATCTTTCTTAAACCGTATAATCTTCCAAGATGAACGGCCTGTTTGATATGATTATCGGCTTTTGGTACATCCAGCAGTGAAGAATACATTTCCCAATCCGGAATATAGGTCAAGGGATAGATGACGGACTTTTTCAACAGCTCATCATAATCCTCGTATTGTTTCAAAGTGAAATCTCTTTGCTCCTCGCAGATGAAAACCAGTTCATCCGCATTTCTGACTGCCACCTCTTCATATCTGTCGTTATACAGGCAGAAAGCGCCAACATTGAAAGCGATCCTATAAAAGATACTGCGGTCTTCAAGGTCGGTCTTCTTGTATGGTGATCCCTTGAAAGGATCGGAAAAAGAAGCGATCCACTTTACCTCCGGGTGTTTCCTTTTGATCTTGGCTCCGGCGATATGAGAGATACCCGGAACGATCGAAGTAAACAGATATTTATAATCGCCTTTTTCAAACTCCTTCAAAGCATCATGAACATACCTGTTCATCAAAAAAAGGCCAGCCGGTAGCCGTAAAGGATAGTTTCGCGGAATCGCCCAATCCAGGTCACTGCTGTATCTGATATGAAATTTTGCGAAACTGTCATCCTTTTGAAGCTGTTTGGCAAGGCTCTGGTCTTCCTTTCCGCGAAAACAGAAAACATCCAGATCCAGATCCAGGTCCCGCAGACGCTTATATGTAAGCAAAGTGACAGTGTCGTTATAGGGCACAAAACTACCCGGAACGACAAACATCCTATCTTTCATTTTTTTTCTTAAGTTCTTCAAGCTCTTTTTTCAAAGAAGCCACTTCGTAAGTCAGTTTAATGATCTCCTCATTATGTTTGGAAATCATGATATATACATAAAAAGTCAAGGCATACAGTAAAGCCGTCATGATCAGAAAGACCGTATTGACCGGCATCTGTATTCCCAACAGATGGGACAAGGAATAGAATGTCTCCGGAAAGACCGCCATAATAAGGGACAGAAGTGCCCATAAAAGCCAGACGATGGAATAGCGGATATTCAGTCTTCTTCTGACGACGGAAAGTATGATGACGACAAAGACACCCAACGATGCCAGCAGTAAACCCAGACGTAAACCAGAACTCATGTAAAACTCCTATTGAATGAATAAGATCGAAAGGATCTCAAACAACATAAAATATGCCGATTTGAAAGGATTGGCGAAATAAGAAACACCCGCCTCTCTTTCTTTCATATCGACCTGTATCTCCTTGACGCGATAGCCGTGATGCAAAAGATAACACATCGCATCCGGTTCGGCATAAAAGTTCATCGATTCGTCAAAGCTTTCAATGACCTTTTTTCCCAGACAACGCATACCGCTTGTGGGATCCGATACCGCCTTCCCGGTTTTGATCCTGATCAGAAAACACAGGATCCGACTGCCCAGCATGCGCATGGTCAAAGGTTTTTTCTTTTCCACAAAACGGGAACCGACCACATAGTCATAACCCTCTTCGACCTGTCTGATCAGATCATTCATAAAGACCGGAGGATGCTGGCCATCACCATCGATGCAGATGACGCAGTCGTAATCATGATCATGGGCATACATGAAACCCGCCCTGGTCACTCCTGCCAGACCCAGATTGATCGGCAGATCGAGATGATTGAAATTCATCTCATCCAGGATCCTTGGCGTTTCGTCGGTCGAGCAGTCGTTGATGATCAAATAATCATAACCGTAAGCGGTTATCTCACCGATCAGATTCGCAATGCTCTCCTGCTCATTAAAAGCCGGAATGACGACAAGTGTTTTCATATAAAGTAATTATAGTTTATTCTCTGTTCTTTTTAAAATACGCATCAAAATACGGTTTCTGTCTTCTAACCATATTCTCGATCGTGAAATCCCGGATGATCTTTAAACTCATTTCAGACATCTCCCTGTTCCTCTTTTCTTCCAGACACAGATCGATGTCTCTGCTCAGTTCATCTACATCGTAGGTTCTGAACATCATTCCATTATTCCTGATCAAAGAATAAGCACCGACCACACTGTCGGAAGCGATGACGGGAAGACCCTGAGCCATAGCTTCATTGACCACCAGACCCCAGACATCCGTTTCTGAAGGCAAAACAAAAAGATCACAGGCTTTGTAATAGTCATTCACTTCTTCAGGCACAACGAAGTCAATAAAATGGAATCGATCTGAGCCTTCAGTCAGCTGCAGGTAAGAATTTAATGGCTTGCCACCCAGAATATAGAGATCGCAATCGCTCTCGCATTTTTTTACAGCTTCGATCAGATCCTCAAAGCGCTTAAGCGGCAAAAACCTTCCCACACCCAAAACGATCTTCTTTCCACTGGCGATACCAAGCTTTTTTCTCAGCTCAAGTTTTTCATTTTTTTTCAAAGGTCTTTCGATGATCTGCTTTTCACTGATCGAAGAGAAATTATGAATAATGATCTTATCCGGATCGACTCCATATGAAACTAGATGATCTCTGGCTGCCTCACCGCTGCATGTGAAGCCGGTACAAAGTCTTCTGATCACGAATCTCTTGATCGCCTCTTTTATGCCTGATCTTACCCTTTCTGTGGGATAACCGTCGACATTGACATAGGAAAACCGGCCACTCATCTTGCAATAAAGCAAACCCAGCAGATTGGTCTTAGGACCGTAACCATCAAATATGATCAAAGCATCTTTATTCTTTCTCAGCAGTGTGATCACATCAAAACAAAGCGGATCAAAAAGATCCTTATCATTCTTCAATTTGACGATCTTGCAGGCATCGGAAGACTTCTGCAGCCACCTGTCATCCCGCTCATAATCATGATCCTTCGTATAGACGATCGTGACATCGTAAAAAGAAGCGAGCTGTTCACACCACTTTTTTCTATAAGGCGCGATATTGGAAGTGATGACGATGATCTTATCCATTCAGGTCCATCCTTTTACACAATTTATAGAGAGCTGCAACAGAGAATGAACTCACAGCAGCCAAAGCATAAGCCTTTTTCTCCCCGATACCCGCAACTCTTTTAAACAGACTTCTTCCTTCCATCATCTGATAGATCTGTTTATAATCCTTGTAGTCCAATAAAGATGCAGCCGTATACAATGTACCCAGCTGCCACCTTGGCAGGATCAGAGCGATCTTCTTTTCATATTCCGGATATTTATTTTCAAGTTCTTCACAAAAAGCTTTAAAAACCTCATGGCCTGTCACGATCCTTTCGTATGCTGAACCGGTCATGATCGAGCTTTCTCTCAGATAATAACCGTACAGTTTTGCCGGCAGATAGACAGCCTGATGTGATTTGAACAATACTTCCCAGATAAAAAGCTGATCCTCGGAAAAGCGGATGTCTTCTCTGAAAAGCAGCTCGTTCTCAAGCAGAAATTCCTTTCTAAACAGCATCGATGGCACAACGAAGCTGATCGTTCTTTTCAGAAAAGCATCGATAAGCGCATCTTTGTCATATAAAACAAAATTCGGATCATCATCCACCGGTGCGACCGGTGACTTGACGTAAGAAAAGCCACAGAATGTAAAATCAATGTCCTCATTCATATGTTCCATCAGCCTTTTCAGAAAATCCTCATGGATCACATCATCGGAATCGATAAAGACGACATAGTCTCCCTTGGCCTGACGCAAGCCAAAATTGCGGGCACTCGACTGCCCTCCGTTTTGTTTCTCAAGGATACGCCAGCTGATATCACATTTTTCCAGCACTTCCAGCGCCGTATCGATACCGGCGTCAGTGGAACCATCATCTACCAACAGCAGTTCAAAATCCCTGAAAGACTGCTTCAGGATGCTCTCAAGACAGTTTCTGATATATCTTTCGACATTGTATACCGCTACAATGACCGTTATCATTTTATCTTTCCTTCAAACACGGAATCGTTCATGTTCATGCGCGGAATGATATTCCCATAGTCCTCATGATAAGGAAGATCATAAGTCATGAAGATATGATCATAGTATCCCTTTGCCATCTCGATATCCTCTTTTGAACAGGCATACATCGAACCAAAAGGAAAAGCGAAACAGTCCACCTTTACGCCAAATTCTTCCTCCAGCTTTTTCTTTGAGCTGCTAAGCCCCTTTTCCAAATCCGTTCTTTCAATAAAACGTGCCATCACATGCCGATCAAGATGCGATCCGATAATGGCCTTGGAATCTTTAAGCATTTCTAAGACCATCTTTGAACTAAGATATCCATCTTTATTTAAGAATTCATCACAGATAAAAAGATAATAAGGGACATCCTTTTCCTTCAGTAGTGGATAAGCATTGAAATAGACGCTCTCATAGACATCATCAAAACTGATCACGACATTTCTCGGATCTTTTTCCCTAAGAAGTGTCTCGATATCGACGATATTCCTGTTTTTAAACAGCTGATCGATGACTTTGACAAAGTTTTCCTTCCTGATCGCATATACATCCCCATCGTCCGCAACTTTGTGAAACATGTAAACCTTGCCTTGTGAAGGTTTGGTTTTCCTGTTTAAGACATAAAGCCTCTGCGCAATGATGTAGTAAAGCCTTTTAAACATCCTTCCTCCACACCATTCTATTCACGATACCGGTATAGGACTGGATGATCTTGACGACCTTGTCCGAAACATTGAGATCGGTGTAATCCGGAACCGGGATACCAAGATCATTGTTCCTGTTCATTTCGATGGCGGTATCGACTGATTGTAATACTTCTTTTTCCGTAATACCGGACAGTATGAAACAGCCCTTATCCAAAGCTTCCGGTCTTTCAGTCGAAGTACGTATGGCGACAGCCGGGAAAGATTTGCCGATACCTGTGAAAAAGGATGATTCTTCAGGTAAAGTTCCGGAATCGGATACCACACATAACGCATTCATCTGCAGATTATTGTAGTCATGAAAGCCTAAAGGCTTATGCATGATGACCCTCTTATCTAGTTCAAAACCTGATTCCTCAAGTCTTTTCCTTGATCTGGGGTGGCAGGAATACAGGATCGGCACATCATATCTTTCAGCCAGAGAATTAATGGAATTAAACAGCGACAGGAAATTCTTTTCGGTATCGATGTTTTCCTCTCTGTGGGCACTTAATAAGATATACCTGCCTTTTTCAAGATTCAACTGCTCAAGGATATCGGATGCTTCGATCTGCCTGAGGTGAGCAGATAATACTTCCGCCATGGGAGAACCGGTGACATAGGTACGCTCTTTAGGCAGACCGCATTCGGCCAGATATCTTCTGGCGTGTTCGGAATAGGCCAGATTGACATCGGAGATGATATCGACGATACGCCTGTTTGTCTCTTCCGGCAGACATTCATCCTTGCAGCGGTTGCCCGCTTCCATATGGAAGATCGGGATATGCAGTCTCTTGGCACCGATGGCGGAAAGACAGGAGTTGGTATCACCCAGTACCAGTAAGGCATCAGGCCTTTCCTTGACCATGAGCTTGTAGGACTTGTCGATGATGTTGCCGATGGTGGAGCCAAGATCATCGCCCACGGCATCAAGATAGTAATCGGGATCTCTTAAGCCCAGATCCTTAAAGAAGATGCCGTTTAATTCATAGTCGTAGTTCTGGCCGGTATGCACCAGTAGTGTATTGAAATATTTGTCACACTTCTTGATGACTTCCGATAATCTGATGATCTCGGGTCTGGTACCGACGATGATCATGAGTTTGAGTTTATCCATGAACTACACCTCCTCAAAGAATGTATCCGGTCTGTCTTTTTCAAACAGTTCATTAGCCCACATAAGAGTGACCAGATCTTCCGTATCGCTTAAATTGATGATATTGTGCGTATAACCCGGCAACATATGGATCGCTTCCAGTTTCTTCCCATTAACTTCAAATTCCATGATCTCGTCGGATCCGATCTTTCTTTCCTGTATAAGACCGTGTCCCGCGACGACCAGGAAGAACTCCCACTTTGTATTATGCCAGTGCTGGCCCTTGGTGATGCCGGGCTTGGATATGTTGATCGAAAACTGACCATGATCCTTAGTCTTCAGAAATTCGGTAAAAGAACCTCTTTCATCGACATTGCCTTGCAGTTCAAAACTGACTTTTCTTATAGGAAGATATGACAGGAAAGTCGAATACAGTTTCTTTTCAAAACTGCCTTTGGGAATAGAAGGCATCAATAAAGTTTCGGGTTCTGAATTGAATGTTTCGAGAAGATCGACGATCTCTCCCAATGTCTTTTTATGCGTGATCGGAACATAACACAGATCGCCATCTTTATGTTCCAAACCTTTCAAGGCTTCAAACATCTCATCGACGATATCATCGATATAGACCAGAGTCAGTTGCGTATTTCTATCGTTGACCTGAATAGGAAGATCGTTGGCGATATTGTGGCAGAAGGTTGCGACCGCCGAATTATAATTGGGCCGGCACCACTTGCCAAAGACGTTTGGAAAGCGGTAAACGCAAACTCTTACATCATTATTTTTGCCATATTCCAGCAAAAGATCTTCCGCCTCTTTCTTGGATCTTCCATAATCGTTGTCCAGTAAAGCCTGTGTCGAACTTGATAACATGACGGGACACTTATTGCCATATTTCTCTAAAGTATTCAGAAGGTCACCCAAAAACGAATGATTGACATTGAACTGTGCTGCATCTTTTGGCCGATTGACTCCGGCCAGATTGAAGACGAAATCACAGGTTTTACAATACTCTTCAAAAAACTCCCTTGGCGTATCAATATCATATTCAAAGATCTCGTCGATCACGACAGCTCTTGTACGATCTTTATTATCTCGGACGTTTTTCAGGTTCTCCACCAGGTTTTTCCCGACAAAGCCTTTTGCGCCGGTCACTAATACTTTCATACTGTTCCTCTCTATTTTATAAAATAAGCGCTTTTTAATAAAGCGCTTGGATCGCAGTTAATTGAACATCTCCAGTTTCATTAAAAGTTTTTTCATCCCCTCGACATCCAGTCTTTCCGTATTGTGGGAATTATATTCTTCGACTTCATCAAGCTTATCGGTACCCTTGCTGATGTAGCGGTCATAATTGAGATCCCTGTTATCAGCCGGAATGCGGTAATAATCGCCCAGGTCTTCGGCCTTGATCATATCTTCTTTAGTGACCAGAACTTCATAAAGTTTTTCGCCATGTCTGGTACCGATATTGATGATCTTCGTATTTTCGTTTCCCTTCAAGGCAACGACTGCTTTCGCTAGTGTATCGATCGTAGCCGCCGGTGCTTTCTGAACAAAGAGGTCACCCTGGTTGCCGTTTTTGAAGGCGAACAATACCAGTTCCACAGCCTCGTCGAGAGTCATCATGAATCTTGTCATGTTGGGATTGGTGATCGTCAGCGGCTGATCGTTTGCGATCTGTTCCACAAACAAAGGAATGACCGAACCTCTGGAAGCCATGACATTGCCATATCTGGTCAGACACAAGATCGTATCATTCTTTGATAACTGTCTGGAACGGGCGACGACATTCTTTTCCATCAAAGCCTTAGTCATACCCATGGCGTTGATCGGATAAGCGGCCTTATCCGTCGAAAGGAAGATGGCCTTCTTGACACCATGTTTTACACAGGCATCGATGACATTGTCCGAACCCAGGACATTGGTCTTGACGGCTTCGATCGGATAGAATTCGCAGGACGGAACCTGTTTTAAAGCTGCCGCATGGAAGACATAATCGACGCCTTTGAAGGCATATTCGATCGATTTATAATCTCTGACATCGCCGATGTAGAATTTCAGCTTATCGGCATAATCAGGATATTTCTGCTGATACTCATGCCGCATATCATCCTGTTTCTTTTCATCTCTGGAAACGATACGGATCTCGGCAATATCGCTGGTTAGAAAACGTCTGGCGACGGCGTTTCCGAATGATCCTGTTCCACCGGAAATCAATAGTACTTTATCTTTAAACACGGGACTGCCTCCTGTTTAGCACACCTTTCAATAAGATCGCATCCAGTATTAGTTTAGCATTTTCTCTGGTATCTTTCATCACAAAAAGGAAGATGAAGTTGGTCAGAAACTGGGTCAAAACCGCCGCCATTGCCGCACCGACGATGTTATAAGCCCTGATCAGGAAATAATTCAGCAGAATCGAAGCAACAGCGCCAAACAAGGAGATCGTTGTTTCATACTTCGTTTTTTCTTCACATTGCATCCAGATGGCTCTTGCCACCCCAATGTAGGAAAAGGCAGTGCTCCATCCGTATATCTTCATCGGCAAAGCTGCCGGGGCATATTCCGGTCCATAAACGATACGGATCGCCAGATCGGCAAAGACTGTGATGCCGATCGCTGCCAATATGGATATATAGAAGATCATGGCATAGAGCTGTTTCAGTTTTTTTCTGAAAGCTTCTTTATCCGTTTTATGAAGATCAATGATGACCGGGCTTAAAGAATCGATGATCGCCGTCAGGATGAAAGGCCAGGCGTTGCATAAAACCGTTCCAGCCGAATAATATCCGACTGTCGTCTCATTGACCATCTTGCCTAAAAGCAGCGTATCCGTAACCTTTCCATAGATGACCACAAGTAGTCCGGCAAAGATGTAATAACGGCTCTTTTTCAAGAGAGTCTTAGCCATCGAAAGGGAAAACTTCAGTTTCAGATGATCTTTTCTGTAAGTGACATAAAGAAACAGCGCTACCATCAGATAATCAAGGGAATAACAGAAAGCAAACCAGAATACGCCCTTCTTCAGGATGATAAAAGCGATCCTGAAAACAGAAGCCACTATATAAGCCAGGGCATAGGCCATACCCGACCGCTGCGATAAAAGCTTCGACTGGTAGAAATACATCAGAGCGTCTAACGACTGGAATAATAACGACAACGATTGCAATAAAGCAATCGTTACATAAGATCTTTCATCATTGAGCAGTGAAACCAGAATGACCGCTGCCAGCATTGAAAGCAAAGACACGGCCATTCGCATCACGATCGTCGTTCCCAATATCTCATCATTTTTTTCTCTTTGATCAACGAGTTCTTTGACAATGATATCGTTGAGACCCAATGTACATAAAGGCAAAAACAGCTGAACATAGGAATAAGCATAGACGAGTTTGCCATTATCCGTAGGCCCTAAATATCTCGCCGTCAGCATGGTCGTGACAAAAGTCAGAGCCAGCTGAAAGATACGACCGATCATGATCCATGAGGCGTTGACCACCAGTTTTTTATTGCTCATAGATCAACCTCTCAAATAAGGCGTGGATGATGATCCCGACCAGCAGGAATAATGAAGCTCCCGACATGACCGGCTCCAGAAACAGCTGTACGACGATACTGGCGATCACCCCGGTCATCAGGATCTTGAAGTCGCTGCTGATCTTTGCGGATTTTAACAGCCTGTATATATCTTTGACAAACACAAAGGAGTAGACCATCATCAGCAGATAAGTGATGATGCCCGCATGATCATATACATCCAGCCAGAAGTCGTGGACTTCGATGCCAAGGATGGAACTGATCTTACTTCCGCCCCAAAGATGTGAAGGCATCAGTTTTAAGGCACTGATATATAAACCGAAACGTTCGTTGCCTAGTAAACCTTCCGAAAACTTGCGGATGATATGAATGGTCTGAAGGGTTTCCCTGAGATCAAACAGATTCAAAGAATAGACCATAAATACTAGTGCAACAAGAAAAGCGATGAAAACCAAGGCCAGCAGAAAACTTCTCTTTAAGGCCGCTGAACCTTTTTTGAGAACGAAAGTCTCATACAAAAACGAAAGGATCGCCGATAGACCAAGGATCATGATCGGAGTTCGACGGCCGATCACCAGCAGATAAAACATGGATAGCGAAAATACGATCAGCGAAACGGTTTTCATCCGTTTATCCTTCTCATGGAATATCAGATAGTACAAGCAGCCAAGGATCAGATCGATGTTGATCGCTGTCGCCGTGTTGGAGATCTTTTCTCTGGTCCAGATATCATAATGTGTCGAAGAGAAAAAGAAGCCGTGCGATCCATGGACGATAAATTCGAAGATCCCGTTCAATATGACATGAAGCCCCATGGCTAAAGCCAAAAGATAGATCATTTCCCGGACATTTTTTTCATCTGGATATTTCATATTGGAACCGATATAGTAAGCCATTGGCAAGGTGAAACCCATCACACAGTAAAAATCCTTGATCGAGAAAGCATAAAAGCTCACCGCAAACAGGCACAAGATGACAAACACGAAAGGATCATTGACTCTGAATTTCATTCCCCTGTCCAGAAACAGGATAAAACAAATGACAGGCAATATCAGCTGTCCATAATGCAGGAAATTGATCCCGGTCAAAAACAGAAGCAGATCGACCAGAAGATCGACATATTTATTATCCGACCAGATCCTCTTCATCAGCCAACGATGCTCCCATAGAATTCTTCGAGCCATCTCGCTGTGCTCTTGACATCAAAACCGGCTTTGACGATCGCTTCTTTTACATAGGGTCTTAAAGCGACTTCTTCTTTCATTTTTGCCACCCACGTCTCTTCTTTCAAAGGAAGGAACTCGCAAAGCCCCGTGATATTGACATTGCTATCACATCGGTCTGAAAGAAGACACCTGATGCCTGTCGCTTGTGCTTCAACTGCCGCCACACTAAGTCCTTCAAATAAAGAAGGCATCAAGAAACAATCCGCCATCTGCAGAAGCTTCTGCACATCATTCCGATATTCCAGGACTCTCACATGATCGCCGATCCCCTGCTCTTCGATCTTCTTATCCAGTTCTCCCCTGAGTTCACCATTGCCCACCATAAACAGTCGGCTTAACGGATCATCTTTCAGATATCTCGCAAATATCTCCAGGGTGAAAAGAGAGTTTTTCTGTTTTGACAATCTGCCGACCTGTATAAAAACCTTCTCATCATGCAAGCCAAACATCTTCCTGTACTCTTCCCTGATCTTTTCGTCAAAAGAAAAACGATCCGTATCGATGGCATTGTTCAATACATAAAATCTGTCGCTGTTCACGATCTTATCGCCAAACAGCCATTCACCGGCTTCTTTTGAACAGCCGAAAAAGTAATCCGCCCGATAACGCAGCGGATACTGCAAGACATTCTTAACCAGCGCTTTAAAGCCCTTGCCGTTGGATGTATTGTGGGAATGGATGATGGTCTTGAGACCGTGTTTTCTGGCAATCGGAAGATAGATCGAAGCGTAGGAACGTGAATGGGAATGCAGGATCTGATAGTCCTGGTGTTCACTTAAAAACTGATCCCAAGCTTTTTTGATCTCCTTTACATTGGCACCAGTAAAAGTAGGAAGCACATAGATCTTTGAACCCATGCCCTCAATGATCTCTTTCATACCGGACAGCTCGGGATGATCAATAATAAAATCGCAATGGACCTTATCCGCATCCATCGATCTGCACAGATTGACGATCATCGCCTGAGACCCGCCATAGGTCAGACTGGCGATCATTTCAAGTACTTTTACCGGTTCGTTCATTTTACTGCCTTTTCAATAGCTCTTAAATATTCATTGATCACGATATTGCGATCAAACTGCTCCTCGACCTTCTTGCGGCCATTGAGACCCAGCTGTTTTCTTTCTTCTGCCGAAAGACCAATAAAGATCCTGATCTTTTCGACCAGATCTTCTTCATCATTCTGTCTGACGACAAAACCGTTGACTTTGTCATCTACGATCTCTCTACAGCCGGGACGATCGGTCGTGATGATGGGCCTGCCGCAGGCCAGAGACTCCAGAAGCACATTCGACATTCCCTCAGGATAATAGGTCGGATGTATCGTGCAGTCGATCTTCTCATAGATATCGGTCATTTTATCGACCAAACCATGATATATGATGACATCATTTTTCACAAGTTCTTCAACTCTTTCCTTGTAATTGTCTTCGTAATCTCCACAGACATGGAACCTGGTATACGGATATTCCTTTCTGATCTTCTCGGCAGCCGAAGCATACAAGTCAAAACCCTTCTCCTTCATCAGCCTGCCTACATAGACAAAATCGATCGTCTCATGTACGGGATAAGGCATATAACTGTACTGATTCAGATTCACTCCGGAACCCGGAATGAGCCGGTAATTGTCTTTGACGACGCCTTGCCTGATCATGAAATCTCTGTTGGCTTCATTCTGAAAGAAGACGGTATCCGCTTTTCTTAAGCCCATTCGGTAAAGAAAAACCGTGATCTTCTGCATCAGACCGCCATTCTCGACAGCCGAACCCAATCCGGTCACATTCGCTATGTAGGGTATCCTGTTTTTCTGACAGGCCAAACCTCCGTAGACATTGGGCTTGATCGTATAGGACAAGACTGTATCGGGCTGATATTTTCTGATCATCTCATCATAACGTTTCAGCAGCTTCAGATCGGTGATCGGATTAGTTCCTCTTCTTTGGATCGGCGTCTCAATAAAGGTACAGCCCATCTTTGTCATATCTTCCACAAAAGAGCCGAAAGGAAGGGAGATGAGAACTTCATTTCCATCTTTCAGCAGTCTTTCCAGCAGTTCCTTGCGAAACTTGAATAAACCCACGTCGTTATTGGCCAGAATCAGGATCTTCATTTTTTCTTTACCGGAACACCGATATAGGTGCCCTTCTCTTTGATATCATCGATGACCACTCCTCCGGCACCGATGAGCACGTCATCGCAGATCGAAACATTATTCACGATCACAGCACCGATCCCTGCAAACACTCTGTCACCGGTTATGACCGTGCCGGCTGAATGGGAGGCAACGGAAAAATGATTGTACTTGCCGATGATGTTATCATGGTCAATGGAGGAACAGGTGTTGATTATCGTCCCATCACCGATCACAGTCCCGGGATTGATCACGGCATTAGCCATGACGATGACACCATTGCCCAATGTAACATCTTCACCGATCACTGCACTTGGATGGATCAGTGTAACGATGTCATCGAACCTCTTGCTGATAAGTTCTCTGGTCTTGTTGTCGCCGATAGCGATGAAAAGATCGTAGTCCTTTTCTTCAGGGAAAACATGGATCACTTGAAAAGGACCAAACTTGTTTTTTACCTGGTCATCATCATAAAAGATAATATCTTCATATCCGTTTAATTTCGCAATATCGGCAGCGACCTTCCCATGTCCGCTGGCTCCATATATGATCAGTTTCTTCTTCATCTCAGTTATTTCCTTTAAATTCTTCGGCCGTCGAAGAACCCTTCGCATTGATCCCTTCATGGCTCAGAACGTTCTTCACCGTTTTTAAAATGATCCTGATATCACCAAGCAGTGTGATGTTGTTGACATAGTCGATATCATATCTGAACTTATCCTGCCAGGACAGGAGGTTGCGGCCATTGACCTGAGCCAGGCCGGTAAGTCCGGGCCTGACATCATGGCGATGTCTTTGTTCCTCATTGTACAAAGGAAGATACTTTACCAGCAAGGGCCGCGGTCCGACGATAGCCATATCACCTTTCAAAATATTGAACAGTTCCGGAAGTTCATCCAGGGAAGTACTTCTGAGTTTTTTTCCATAACTGTTGAGTCTGATATCATCACTAAGATAATTTCCGTTTTCATCTTTTTCTTCAGACATCGTCCTGAATTTGATCAGTCTGAAGATCTTTTCGTCTTTGCCGGGTCTTTCCTGCGTAAAGAAAGGATTGCCCTTCATATTCTTGTAACCCAGGACGATCAAAACGACAAAAACCGGCGCCAAAACGATCAGCGCCGTTAACGATAAGATAAAATCAAATAATCTTTTAAAGAAATTTCTGTACATCTATTCAAAACATTCTCTGATGACTTCGATGACCATATCCTGTTCCTCTTCAGTCATCTTGATATCGGAAGGAAGACACAGTCCTCTGTTGAAGATATCCATGCCGACATCAAGTACTTTGCCCTCATCGATATAGGCATTTGACTGACCTCTGCCGTTTCCTTTGGCCGTGACGAACTTGTTGGACCTGTAGATCGGCTGCATATGCATCGGCTTCCAGATCGGCCTGCCCTCCATATTGCACTTGGCCAGGTTTTCTAAGATCTCCGTTGGACATGACTTGCCTTTTTCATGGATATACAAGGCCTTTTTGTCATCTCTTACCTGTTTGCACATGGCATCTTCATCAACGATCAGACAGCTGAGCCAGAAATTCGGAACAGAGTTCTCTTTGTCATAAGGATTCATTTTTACCGGCAATCCCCTTAGTCCTTTTTCATAGCGCCGATAGATTGCAGTCTTTCTTTCGATATGCTGATCAAGATAAGGGATCTGACCCCTGATGACCCCGGCTACGATGTTGGACATGCGATAATTGTAGCCCAGCTCTTCATGCTGATACCAGAAGGCATCTTCTCTAGACTGCGTGGACCATTTTCTGACCTTGTCGGCGTCTTCTTTTGAGTTTGTCAAAAACATGCCACCGGCAGAACCCGTGATGATCTTGTTGCCGTTGAATGAAATACAGCTGTAATCACCAAAAGTACCGGTCTCAACCCATTCTCCTTTATATCTGTATTTTGCACCTAAAGATTCACAGGCATCTTCAATGATCAGGATACCGTGTTCATCACAGATCTTTCTGATTTCTTCGATCTTGCCAGGCGTGCCATAGAGATGGACCATGACATAGAGCTTGACATCCGGATATAATTCGATCGCCTTTTTCAAAGCCTCGGGATCACTATTCCAGGTATCGTATTCCGTATCAATGAAGATCGCTTCCCCACCTTCATAGCCGATCGGATTGATCGAAGCATCGAAAGTCATATCGGAAGCGAAGGCCCTTCTTCCCTTCAGAGAACCTTCATTGGGTCTTGGCTGGCCATAGAGTTTTTCGCCGGCAAGTCTGGTCGCCAGATGCAAGGCTGAAGTGCCGGTACCTAAACCTACCGCGTATTTGACTCCGATATATTCGGCCATGAGCCTTTCGACTTCATCGATATTCTTGCCTACAGTCGTGACCCAGTTGGTATCAAAGGCTTCTTTGACGTATTTCTCCTCGTCTCCGTGCATCGTGCCGGTCGACAGGAAGATCATTTTTTCAGCTTTCTTCATTCACTTGTCCTCATTTCTTTTATATGTTGTGACAACTTCTTCCACCAGCTCAAATATTCGATCATCATTGTTGTGGGAAACGATATGCAACCGTTTCAGCTGATCCAGGAATTTGTCTTCATCGATATCCAAAGGCTTGCCGACAAAGATCAGATCATTATCCGTCTTCTTGTTTCCTTCAGCAGCCATCAGTTTTTCTTCGTAAAGTTTCTCACCCGGGCGAAGTCCCGTATATACGATCCTGATATCCTCATCCGGTCTTAAACCCGATAATTTGATCAGGTTCCTGGCCAATGTATCGATCTTGACCGGCTCACCCATATCCAGGATAAAGATCTCACCGCCCTTGGCATAGACACCGGCCTGCAGGACCAGTGATACAGCCTCCGGAATGGTCATGAAATAGCGGATGATGTCCGGATGTGTGACCGTAACCGGACCGCCGGCCTCGATCTGCTTCTTGAAAAGAGGTATGACCGAACCGTTGGAACCCAAAACATTGCCGAAACGGACGGCAACGAACTCCGTTTTTCCTTTCAGTTCTTTGACGCTTACCTCAGAAAAACAGTCTTCGACAACGGAAAGTTTAGCGGTCGTTTCATTCTTGATCAGCTTATCGAAAGTCTGAATGACCATCTCACACATTCTTTTGGAAGCACCCATGATGTTGGTGGGATTGACAGCCTTATCCGTCGAGATCAGTACGAAACGCTCCACTTCGTATTTGACAGCGGCATAAGCCACTTTGAAGGTGCCGATCGTGTTGTTTTTGATCGCTTCATTGGGCGAAGCCTCCATCAGAGGCACGTGTTTATGGGCTGCCGCATGATAGACGACGTTTGGACGATAAAGGCTGAAGACGTGATCGACTCTTTTGGAATCCCGCACTGAACCGATCATGACCACCAGGTCGAGTTCGGGATGATTGCGCTTCAGTTCCTGTTGTATATCATAGGCGTTGTTTTCATAGATATCGAAGATCACCAGACGCTTCGGCGAGTGTTTTGCGATCTGCCGGCAGAGTTCCGAACCGATGGAACCGCCGCCTCCGGTCACCAGAATGACCTTGTCATTGATGAAATCAAAGATCTCCTCATTATTGACCTTGACCACATCCCTGCCCAGAAGGTCCTCGATGGCCACATTCTTCATCATATTGACCGAAACATCCCCTTTGACGATCTGCTGAATACCGGGCAGGACTTTGATCTCGCAATCCGTCTCCCGGCAGATATTCAGGATGTCTCTTCTTTGTGCAGCCGAAGCCGAAGGAATGGCAAAATAGATTTCACTTATGTTGTATTTCTCGATATTTTTCAGGATATCATCTCTGCCACCGACGACCGGAACACCTTCAATGTATCTTCCGACCTTATTGGTATTATCATCGATGATACAGACGACCCGAGAACTTGATTCGATGTTTTTGTTGACATCTCTAAGGATCGTCATTCCGGCATCCCCTGCCCCTATCAGCATGACCCGATTAAGATTCTTGCTGTTTCGCTGCTGTCTTTTGATCATCAGGATAAAGCGATAAGAGAATCTGATGATCGCCGCAAAGATCATCTGCATAATAAAACCGATCACATGGAAAGAAAGCGGCATCCTCGCCCCAAAGATCCTGGTCACGGCATAATTGAACACACCACAGATGAGATTGGAGAGGATGATATTGGTCAGCTCATTATATGAGGCAAAACGCCAGATGCTTCTGTACAATTTGAAAAGCCAGTAAATAAAGATACAGACCAGAGCATAGGGAATTATCAGTTTATAATAAACATTAAGATAAGCGATCGGTATCCTGGAAAAGCGGAAATCGAACCTGAGCCAAAGGCCAAAAAAGTATGAAAAAGCGATCGTCACAAAATCATACAGCATCAATATGAACGCGATCACCTTCCAATGCTCAATATAAAAAGCACGAGATCTACTCATGCCTTTATTTTACAATAAAACGATCTGATAAAAAACTTATATTGGCTATCCCGTTTCTTATCCCTTATTTGCGTTTTTTTCAATATTGGTCCTGGCAACGATATACTGAGGCCTCTTTTTAGTCTCCATATAGGTCTTGCCGATATACTGGCCCATGATGCCAAGACACAGAAGCTGAATGCCGCCGATAAAGATGATGACACACATCGTCGATGCCCAGCCGGCGACCGGATCGCCGAACAGCAGTTTTCTGACAATGATGAACACCAGCATGACAAAAGCAATTATCGTCATCGTAATACCGAAACCGGAGGCCACTTCCAAAGGAAATTCCGAGAAATTGATGATACCGGAGATCGCATATCTGAATAAACCCCAGAAAGACCACTTGGTGGTACCGGCGACTCTTTCCACATTCTCAAAAGGCAGCCAGTAAGTTCTAAAACCGATCCAGCCAAAGATACCCTTGGAAAAGCGATTGTATTCACTCATGGACACGATCGCATCGACCATCTCCCTTCTCATCAGCCTGAAATCTCTTGCGCCATCGACGATCTCAGCATCCGAGATCATGTTGATGATCTTATAGAACATTCTGGCAAAAAAGGATCTGACTTTCGATTCACCCTTTCTGGTCACCCTTCTGGTCGCGACCGAATCGTATTCTCCGCCTTCAAGGATCTCAAGCATCTGTGGCAGCAAAGCCGGAGGGTCCTGCATATCCGCATCCATGACCGCCACATAATCCCCCTTGGCATGACAGAAACCGGCATACATAGCCGCTTCCTTGCCGAAATTCCTGGAGAAAGAGATATAACGGACATGTTCATCCTTCTCAGATAGCTGCTTCAGGATCCTGAAGGTATCGTCTTTTGAACCATCATCGACCATGACGAACTCATAATCGACATTCATAGTCGCAAGAACTTTGCTGGCCTCCTCGTAGAAGATCGGCAAGGCCTCCTGTTCGTTATAACAAGGAACAATCAGTGAGATCAGTTCTTTCTTTTTCCTCATGAACACACTCCTTTAAATAGAATAATACGGAATATTTTTATCCAGCAAACGAATGAAGAACTTATGATCGACGATCTTCATTCCGACACTCTCATACAGATGCAAAGCCTTAATGTTCTTCCTGGCGCAGACCAGGCAGACATTCCTGCAGCCATGCTTTTTTATGATCGCAAAGATATGATCCATGATCTTCTTCGCATAACCCCGTCCCTGATACTCTTCATCGACTTCCATGCGAAAGATGAAACTGTCTGCCTCTTTGACTTTATACAGCTTTTCGTCACCGCCCTTGAACATGATCCAGCAGGAACCGACCTGCTGGCCGCTGCCGTTGCGGAAACAATAACCCTCGGCATAAGGATAATCGTTCAATATCCATTTCCGCGTCGTATTGCCAATCGCATTGCCAACCTGTTCACAGTTGTTTTTATTGATCCTGATCGTCAGCAATTCGTTGTCTGAGAGCTCGTGATCATCAAGATCAATCTTCAGAACATAGTGATCGAAAGTCTCAAACAGGATCTTATTTTTCAGTTTGATCTTCATACGCTAAAGACTCATCCCGCCATTAACATCGATCACCGTACCGGTGATGTAAGAAGCCTTATCAGAAGCCAGGAAGCAGATCAGATCCGCCACTTCTTCCGGTTCTCCCAGCCTTTTCAGCATCGTCCTATCGGCGAATTTCTTCAAAAGATCCTCGGGTACCTTCTTTACCATATCCGTCAGGATATAACCAGGCGCTACCGCATTGACCCTGACCTGAGCCCCTTTTCTGGCGAACTCTTTGGCAAAAGACTTGCACATGCCGATCAGTCCGGCCTTGGAAGCCGCATAGTTGGCCTGACCGATATTGCCTTGTTCACCGACGACTGAACTCATCGCCACGATAGAACCGTATCCCTGTTCTTCCATTAAAGGACCAAACAGTTTTATCAGCCGAAAGACTCCTTTAAGGTTGGTGTCGATGACCAGGTCAAAATCATCTTCCGACATCTTTCTGGTCATGGCATCCCTGGTGATCCCGGCATTGGCGATCAGTACATCGACCCTACCATGTTTAGAAAGCACATCTTCATAAAGCTTCTGGCACGAAGCTGTATCCGTGACATCCAGTTCATGATATAAGATATTGTCACCATAGAAATCCGCTTTGGAACGGGAACAGGCATAGACCAAAGCGCCTTCTTCCGCCATCTTTAAAGCGATCTGCTTGCCGATGCCTCTTGACGCCCCACTGACAACTACGATCTTATCCTTCAGTAATTCCATCTTTCTAATTCCTCTTCAATAATAAAGCAGCACCCATTCCGCCACCAATGCACAAGGAAGCGACACCGTACCTGATATCGCTGTTTCTGTTCATCTCATAAGCCAAAGTCGTCGTGATACGAGCTCCGGTCATACCTAACGGATGACCCAGTCCCAGACCTGAACCATAACGGTTGCAGCGGTCCGTCAGATATTTCTCATCTACGCCGTATTCCTCTTCCAGCAGTTTGAAACAGCCAAGCACCTGCGCGGCAAATGCTTCATTGATCTCGAAATAATCGAGTTCTTTAAAAGAAACACCGCTTTTTTGACACAGTTCTCTGATCGCATAATACGGACCAAGACCCATGAATTGCGGATCTAGTCCGACCACCGCATGATCGACGATCTCCGCAAGCGGATCGATGCCGTTTTTCTGGCAGTAATCCTGGGAAGCGATCAGCAGGAAACAGGCGCCATCATTGATACCGGAAGTATTGGCAGCCGTGATCGTGCCTGTCTCGTCTTTGATAAAAGTCGGTTTGAGCGAAGACATCTTTTCCCTTGTCGAATCCCTGTTAGGAAACTCATCGGTATCAAAGGCGAACTCCCTGCCCCGATAATCCCTGAGATTCACCGGAACGATCTCATCTTTGAAGACTCCCGAATCTACCGCTCTGATCGCTCTTTGCTGAGTCAGATAGGCATAATCATCCTGTGCCTTTCTGCTGATCCCGTATTCGCGGGCGATGTTTTCGGCCGTGATGCCCATGTGAACTCCGGAAAAAGAATCTGTCAATCCATCCGAGACCATCAGATCGGTCATTTCGAAATTGCCGAACTTCTTGCCAAGCCGCAGAAAAGTATTGGTCGCATAAGGGATGTTGGACATGAACTCCACACCACCGGCCAGGATGAGATCCTTGCCGCACTCTATCTCGTTGCAGGCATTGATGATGGCCTGCATGCCAGATCCGCAGACCATATTCACGGAATAAGCCGGAACACTCTGGTCGATACCCGAATTGATGGCGATCGCCCTGGCAACGCCCTGCCCCATTCCGGCGGAAATGACGTTGCCTACGATGACCTGCTGCACATCTTTCAAATAAGCTGCCGAAAAGCCCTTTTCGATCAGCTGCTTAGAAACATCTACAACATCTTTTTCATATAAAGAACCCAAAAATCTGCCGATCGCCGTCCTTTTGGCTTCGATAATAAACTTCTTTCTATTCATATTACTTCCTCATCATTGATGATCGCCATGATCTTCTCAAGCCTGTTAGCCCAGGTATGGTACTTCATAAAGTGATCATAGTTTCTATTGACGATCGTCCAGTACTTCCCTTCATCGTTTTCCAGTTCATCGATCTTTTCATCGAAATCTTTGAGATCCTCATCAAACTCGATCATACCGTCTTCCGGAAACAGTTCATCAAAGATCAAAGGCTTCTTGCCGATGATCAGCGTCTTGCAGGCGATCGATTCATAATACCTTCCCGTCATCGCGCAGATATCTCCGGTCTTGTGCGGACTTTCATAACATTTGGGGATGCAGACGATGTAGCGGGAACGGTTGATCTCTTTTACCAGATCGTTCAGATCGGGAAAAAGAGCTTCCTTTTCTTTCCGGCGATAGACGTAATTGTCATTGTTGTCTTCCAAACCCTTTTTATCCAGATAAGCCAGGATCTTTGCGTGCATACCAGGATTGACTCTCCCCATCTGCATGAATCTCCTGGTCTTGGGAATGTTCAGATCTTTGAAGAAATAGGTATTGGCGCTTTGCGCTACCCAATAACAGTTGTCATAAAGCTGACTGAAATACAGATAATTCTGTTTAAAAGAAAGGATCAGGTAGTCGGGCTTTAGATCATCGATGATCCCGGTCCATCTTTCATATTCCGGTTCCCAGCAGTCCCAGATATAGATGGCCAATTTATTGCCATGTTTCTGAATGTTCTTCAGATGATGGATGTTTGCCATGAGATAGTTGGCCGACATGGCGATATAAAGATATACGGCATCTTCTCTTTTTTTATAAGTGAAAGGATCGCAAAGCGGTCTCAAATGTACCTTATTCAGCAGACGATTGAGGCCTTTCACAAAAAAACTGAGATATCTGATCTCTACATTCCCCTTCCCGTATTCCAGAAAAGCCCTCTCTTGTCCAAGTATCGCATCATGAGACAATGGTCTGGAAATAAAAGACTTCTGTTCGGAAACGATAAGCAGCTTTTTCATCATCTTATCTCACAGACGTTTCCAGCAAAATCATAGACAGGCTCATTGCCCACCATAATGACCTTTTTTGCTTCAGCAAAACCGACATTCATAAAAAGATCCAAAGCCGACAGATGCGAAATGAAGTCTTCGCTTCTTCTTTGCGGATATTGAGGATGGTGATAATCGTTGAAAACGACCTTGATGCCCGCTTTTTCAAACGCTGTCATATCCAGGTAATCTCTTCCGCTGGGACCGGCAATATAGACATCAGTATCGACAGCCTTGCAGATATCCAGGATCAGATCGCTCTTTAAGCCGTTGACCTTCAATTGTGAAGATCTGACATACTCCGGAAAGATCTCCAGCTTTTCGCAAAAAGCCTTAATGATCGAAATATTGATCTCACAAAAAAGATCCGTATCCACGTTCATCGCTTCTTCAAGGACCGGATAGACTTCATTGAAATAAGGATACTTTCCATAGCTCATCCTGATCGTCTGCAGATACTTCTCTTTCCACTTTGCATTCTTGGGATCGCTGGCGATGAGAGTCGTGGCGATCGAACCATCCATGTGGCCTTTATTGCTTATGGGAATGGAAAGCCATTGTACGCCATTGGTTCCTAAGATACGGTTGCGATTCTGAAAATAATTCTTCTCATACTGCACGGAATCCAGGATGACGAATTTATCCGCTTTCGCGATCTTATTGAACAGGCCCAGCCAGGGCAAATGTTCGGGCTGATGTATCGTTATGATCATTTTTACTCCTACAGCTTGCTGTCTTCAGCAAAATTCAGTTCCAGTCTCAGGATCTCAAAAGCCTCGGCATATTTTTTGCCTATCTCATAACCCCTGAAACCGCAGCGGCATTTGACGCCTTTGATCCAGTCTTCACCGCCGAACTTCTTATATTCGGATTTATGCTTCTTCAATGATGCGATCTTGACATCGATCGTCTCATCGATCCCGACATACATATCCGGCTTAAAAGCGACATAAGATCTCCCCGAAGGCTGTATCGGTTCGAAGAAAAAGACCGTATTTTTTCTTCGCGCTGCAGCGATTGTCGCCTTTGCCACTCCCTCATGAGCCTGATGAGTATCGAATGGATGATGGGTAAAGATCACATCCGGATCATAGTCCGCCATCACCACATCGATCGCGTTGACCACATCCGATCTGAATGGGATATCCTTGGTCTCAAAATCAAGGATCTCAATATCCTCGATTCCCAGTGTCTTTAAAGCCTCGACACCTTCCTTGACCGCTACATCATCAGAACGCTGGACCTTGCCTTCTTTATTGGTATAACCTGATTTGGACATGATCAGTGCCTTGACCTGGTGGTTGTTTCTGATCGCTTTGGCGAGCGTTCCCCCGCAGGCCAGTTCTATATCATCAAGATGAGCACCTACAACTAATATTTTCATAATGAACTTCTCTTTCTAACAGAACCATTATATCATCTATCCCAATAAGTTCTTTTTTCATTCTATCTAAAAGGAAAGACCTCGAAGCCTTGTCTTTATATAACGGCAGTAAAAAAGAACCATTCCTGTTTCTGTTGTGATCATGTATATTCAGAATCGGAATGATCAAAATGCTATAATGTTGCTGATGAAAACGATCGTAGAAGTTAACAGCAACAATTATGCCAGTACCGGCAACATCGTCCTCAATATCGCCAAAAGGGCCCGACAGGAAGGCTTCAAAGTCTATACCTGCTGCCGTAAAAGCAGAGTCGGCCTCAGATACAGGTATGAGGATCAGATCTATATCGGAACCTGGCTTGACCGGGTCATATCCGAAAGACTGTCCTACATCTTTGGCCTTAACGGTTATTTCAATGTGATCAATACCTGGCTTTTCATCAATAAACTGAAAAAGATCAAACCCGATCTGATCCATATTCATTCCATGTGCGACAATTATCTCAATGTCGATATGTTTTTCAGCTATATCAGAAAAAACAAGATCCCGACCATCTGGACATTGCACGATAACTGGGCCTTTACCGGCAGGTGTGCCCAGTTCAGATGTGAAAAATGGGCCCAAGGCTGCGGCAACTGTCCGCATTTGGAATACTTCCCCGCTTCTCTTTTTCTCGACAATACCGCCAAAGTCTGGAAAAAACGGGAAAAACTCTACAACAGCATTCATACTATGACCATCGTCACCCCATCAAAATGGCTGTCCGATCTGGTCAGGATCTCTCTGTTTAAAGAAAATCATCCCATCAAAGTCATCAACAACGGCATCAATCTCGATATCTTCAGGCCGGTCGAAAGTTCTTTCAGAAAAGACCATCAGATCGAAGACAAACATATGATCCTGGCTGTCGCTTATTTCTGGGATGCCGGAAAAGGCCTTTACGTCTTTAAAGAACTTGCGAAAAGGCTGCCGGAGAACTATCAGATCGTCATGGTAGGCACCAATGATGAGACGGACAAAGAGTTGCCTGACAACATCGTATCCATCCACAAGACCTACAATCAGGAAGAACTTGTCAAGATCTACTCCTGTGCCGACCTCTTTGTCAATCCGACGACCGATGAAAATTTCCCGACCGTCAACATGGAAGCCCTGGCTTGCGGATTGCCGGTTTTGACCTATGCTACAGGAGGCTGTGCCGAGATCATCGACGAAAACAGCGGATCAAGCGTTTTATCAGGCGATATCGACGCCTTAGAAAAAGAGATCATCCGAATATGTGAAACAAAGCCATACAAAAAGGAGGACTGCATCAACAGAGCCTCCGGCTTCAATATGAACGATAAGTTTCAGGAATATGTAAAACTGTATAACGAATTGCTCGATCGATAGATCAGAGATCTATAGCGAAAGATAAAGATCCTCCAGATTTCTGATCTCTTTTTTCATATCGTAATCTTCGATATTGCCCCATTTTTCGATATTTCCCTGGGGATGCATAAGCGCGTCGACCCACGTATCGATATCATCCTCAAGACTGAGCTTTGTGATGTTTTTGCTCAGATAGACCTGCTCAGGTACATTGTCCGATACCACACAAGGAAGCCCGGCTGCCTGTGCTTCGACTAAAACGATACCGAATCCCTCAAACCTTGAGGGTAACATAAAGACATCCATCGTTTTCAGCAGTTCAGGGATATCTCTTCTGGCGATCAGAAGCTCCGCCTTGTCTTCGATACCCAGTTGTCTGATCTGTTTGCGAAGAGACTCTTCCTGTTTTCCCCTTCCGATCAGTAACAGTCTCGCCTTGTCATTTTTCTTTAATAGTTCATTAAAAACCGCAACCGTAAATTCAGGATTCTTCTGATAAGTGAACCTTCCAACCTGGCCGACGACCAAAGCATCATCAGGAATGTTCAGCTCTTTTCTTTTTTCCGGACCTAAGATATCGACATTTCTGAAGCGGTCAAGATCGATGCCGTTGCGGATGACGGATACATTTTCAATGCCAAACATCTCTTCGATCTCTTTCGCCATCCCTTCATGCAAAGCGATGATGTGAAGATCGTTGTGATCCAATAAATAGCGGCAGGCATCCCTTTCACCCGGCCTTTCTTCTCCGATCAGTTTCTGTGGCGGATTATGACAGGTAAAGAAAAGTCTGATCCCCTGAAGAACTTCTTTACCGTGATACATGACTTCCAGCAGCTCCAGATGAGTGTGGATGATGTCGGGCTGAAGTTCCCTTATCGCCTTTTTAAACAGGATCGCCACATATCTTTTTCCCAATAATCTGGCCAGGACCTTGTTGATAAAAAAGGATTTTTCGTACATGACCTTCATTTTGACCCCGTTTTCCTTCAGTGTCTTGTAGATGGTCGAATTTTCCTTATAGTCTTCGCAAAGAACCGTCACATCGAACTTTTCCTTATCCAGCATCAAGGCATAGTCCTTGACCAGAGTCTCAGCACCGCCATCCTGGATACGGCCGATGAATTCCACTAGTTTAATCTTTTTCATTCTTCTAACCTGTAGCATTCAAAGCTGTGCGTCACTCTCTTGTCTTCCGGAGGCAAAGTCATGTAGTCACCAAAAAAAGCCGTCAAAAATTCATCATAGCCCTGCGGAATACAGAAAATATGACCTTCAAATTCACCATAAGCCTTCGCAAATACCGCTTTGGGAAGTGCACCGGTAAAACCATTCGGTGACCACCTCATCCTGATGACATAATCGCTCTTGTCATAATCGTATGTCTGAGCGTTTCTTTCGATCAGCTTTACAAGATTCCTGCTGCCGATGAGACGGGGAATGATGCGATTGATGCATTTGATCGGATTTTTCCTCAGAAAGATCGGCTGATTGGAAAGCCTCAGCAGCGTTTCCAGGAAACACGACCTTTTATACAGCTTATTGATGATCTTTTCATCATTGACGATGCCGTCTAGTGGAAAGATATCGACATCGACACCGATCGCCTTGTTTTTGCGATAATCGGTATCGGCTTCGTATTTTACGGTATGCGGATCATAAACTTTAGCGTAATAAAGTAAACCCGCATCCGGTTTTAGAAGCTCATATTGGCCATCATACTCATTAAGAAACCTCTTATAATCGGGCCTTGGCATCATGATATCCACATCATCATCCCAGGGGATGAAACCTTTATGACGGATCGCACCCAAAAGCGTCCCGACCGCCAGAAAATAGGTGATGTCATGTTTATCGCAAAAATCAGCGATATCGATCAGGATCTCGAGAGATATTTTTCTTACTTCTTGAAGACTTACTTTTTCCATTTCACTTTCTCTTCAGGAAATTCCTCTTAAGTTTGCCGATCAGATTCATCAGATCGTCTTTATAAAACAGATAATCGGTGCCTATGGTCAATATGATGGCGATAATCGTCGTCAATACCGCATAGCAGATCCAGCTGAACCAGTTGGCAACAACGACCGGCATATAGAGCTTGGAGATCAGCCAGACAGCCGCCATGATCGCAAAAGTCAAAACCACGTGTCTGATGAAATATTTCAGATCGCGGTACATGATGTTTTTGGAAAGATACACCGCATACTGCAGAGTTCGAAAGACCATGGCGCAAAGTGTTCCCATGGCAACACCGATCAGACCGAAACGGATACAGCCCAGAACGGAAACAACGATATTCAAAACCGCCTCGAAAATGGCACCGTTTTTGGTCTGTTTATAATGGCCGACATTGATGACGATGACCCGGTAAGGAATACGGAAACAGTTAAAGATCGATGCCAGTACCGTCACCAGGGCAAAATAAGGTCTGATATATTCGATATCCGTGACACCGCTGGTGTAGATGACCACAAAGGGAATGATCATAACGAAACAGACTGAATAAAGAATTGAAGTAAAAGAATAAATGATCAGTTCGAAGATGCCCAGATTCTGATGCATCAGCTCGATCTCATTTCTTGCGTACATATCGCCAAACGCCGCTCCGAACCCGACCGTCACCTGCGTGACGATCTTCTTCAGATTGGAAATGACATAGTGATAGACCGAATAGACCGAGATCTCCGACATATTCGTAAAGAAAGTCAGCAGTACGACATCGGTGTTGTTGTTGATGAAGGAAGCGACTTCATGGGCCGTAGCGTCCCAGCGCTGCGGTATGAGATCCTTGTTTGGTTTGACATCTTTGATCAGATCGTATTTCTTTCTGACATAGAAATATAAAGACAGGGGCGTGATCAGATGAGCGAGAGAAGATCCCAGTTTGATCACATGAATGCTGTGATTGCCCCTGATCAGGATGACGGAAAGGATGGTATTGACGATCGTCGTCAGGATATTGAGACAGGTCGTGATGTAATCCTTCTGGTCGGCACTTAGAAGCATCTGGTATGTGAAACCGAAATAGTATTGTCCAAAGGTCGAGATCGAAATGATCAGTACCAGTGAAGCGGTAAACAGCCAGCCGAACTCTTCCGAGACAAGAAGCGGATATACACAGGAAAAGACCAGCACAAAGACCGCAAAGATCAAAGCGATCTTGCGCATGAAGTCCTCAGTCGCCGCCAAAACCTCGGAGATCTTCCGATTGTCCTTTTCAGCCAGTGGCTTATATAAGGCGACCGCCGTAGCTCCGCCGATCCCCGCCTTCATCAAAGAGATGTAGGAGATAAACTGGGAAATCGACTGCGTGATGCCGTTGTATGCTGAACCATAGTTGCTTAAGATGAGCCTGGGCAGGATCAGACCGCAAGCCAGTGATATGAATTCACTGGCGATGCTTGTCGCAACATTCAGAAAAGCTCTTTGAGTCCTTGATTTTTTCATTGCTTATTCCCATTTCCGGATAAAAAACCTTCGATACAGCTTTTGAATTCATCGACGCTTTCAGGAATCATGATCTTATCCCTGTTCCGGTATCTTTCTGTAAATCTTTCCACGAATTGATCAAAACGTTGATTTCTAGTCGTGACCTTATCGTCACACAACTTATAAAAAAGCAGGATATACGGTTCCTTATCAAACAGGATCTTCGGCGTAAAACAGGCCGTCGAATGGATCGAAATGAGCAGTTTCTCATCAAGATCGGTAATATTCAGCTGTTTGAGTTCCCAGATCTGTTTCCTGATCGCATAATCAAGTTCATATGTTTTTTCATCCTTATGGCGAGGATGCGGGATATACAAGACATCTTTTCTGAAAGTTTCCAGATAGGAAAGCAGTGAATCGATGAAGATGTTGATATCCCTGTTGTTTAAAAACTGCGCAAAATACAAGACGCTTTTGTCCTTCATATCGCTGCAGTCCGCATATTCCGCAAACAGTTTTCTAGCCATATCCAGGCATTCATCCGAGAAAGCAGGTATGTCGACGACTTTATCATAAGCTTCGCCGGTAAACAGGCTTTTGTCATTTAGATAGATGGCCTGGTGATCATAGAAATCCTTTCCATGATTCAAGGTCTTATAAAACCTTTTATATAGGGTCGAATCAGGCGTGAGACGCATGGAACCGAAATATGTCCCCGCCCCATCCTCGATGATGTGCAGTTTTGCCTGCGGATTTAGCCTCCATATCGCCGCGGTGATCGTTGAATATTTAGGCACACAGATCGCTTCATAAATACCCTGTATATCTTTCTTTTTGAAACCGTATTTGTCCGCAAGATAAAAAGAAGGCGAAAACACATCATAAAGAGTCTTCAGTGCATGAAAACTTCCCGAATTATATGCCTTATTTATCAGGATGACGTCATGAAAGATCTTCTGTTTCTTTAACAGTTCGCAGATCCTTTCGGCCTCGTTGAAAGAGTTTAAGATCATCAGATCCCCGTCATATTCTGTGAGATTCTCAAAACCGGCATATTTTCTATGCCAGTGCAGATTCAACACGGTGAGGATCTGATAAGCAGAATTGCAATAGTAAAGATAGCGCATTATCGGTTCCAGATATCCTTGGTGTTTTCATCAAGTTCAACACCATCGTTATACATTGCCACCAGATAAGTATCTTCGTGATATTCAAAAGAATGATAAACGTATTCAGGAATGATAAACATATCACCTTTGTTTATTTCGTATTCTTCTTTGACATCGTCCTTCCAGACGATCAGCTTAAAAGAACCCTCCAGGATGAAGAAACATTCCTTATTGTATTTGTGATAATGACCCCCTCTTACCGCTCCTTTAGCCGTAAAGATCGCATTGACCTGTTTCCAGCCCTCATGGACCAGCTGGTTGAGCTGTCCGGCTTCATTATTGAAAACGAAATCGGGTTTGACGAATTCTATCAGCATTATCTTGTTAAGAACTTTCCTTTCTTGACTCTTTGACGCCAGTAATCCAGAAGATCCTTCATCGTCTTTTCATAAGGGATCTCAGGCTCCCAGCCGGTATGAGCCTTAAATTTGGAACAATCCGGGATCTGTAAATCCGCATCGATCGGCCTTAATCTTTCCGGATCCGTGACGACTTTGATCTGATCCTTCATCGTCGAAAAAGAGATCAGAGTGTTAAGGGTATCTTTGACCAGGCAGGTATAAGACCCGCCAATATTGTAATATTCGCCCGGGATCGGATCGCAAGTCACCAGCATATAATAAGCCCTTACCGCATCACGCACATCGGCATACGTTCTCAATGATTCCAGGTTTCCAACCATGACCTTAGGTTCGATCATGCCCTCTTCGATCATCGCAATCTGTTTGGCAAAAGTCGACTCATGGAAGACATCACCTCTTCTGGGCCCGGTATGGGTAAACATCCGTGTTGTCATGACCGTCATGCCATAAGCTTCCGCATAATATCTGCCCAACAAGTCGGTACCGACCTTGGAGATCGCATATGGCGAAGCCGGATGGAAGCGGCATTCCTCGTTGATACCGTTCTCCGGTTTCTGATCAGCCGGAATGCGGCCAAACACTTCCGAAGAAGCACAGACATGGATGACAGGCTTATATTCCTTGTCTTCTTCCATGATCAGATGGATGGCTTCCAGCAAACGACAGGTACCTAAAATATTGGTATTCAAGGTATCGATCGGTGCCGTAAAACTGGTCAAAGGATATGACTGGGCTGCCAGATGGAAGACATAATCAGGTTTTACTTTCTTGATGACCGTGATCAAAGACATCTCATCATTGAGATCGGCGTAATCAAAGAAAACTCTGTCTTTTCTATTTACCCTATCAAGTAAATGTTCGACATTATCCAAAGGGCTCCGCCAACGACAGACACCATAGACATCCCAATCAGTATTCTCCAATAAGAAATCAGCGAGATGGGATCCCACCATTCCGGTAATTCCTGTGATCAGTGCTCTAGTCATTCCCTTCTTCCTCCGTCTTGTAATGTTCAGGTACGTAATATATCACACTAGTCCCCTCATTCTCAAATCGGAAAGGAACCAGTAATAATTCACTCAATTCATTCTTGATCGCTTCCTGTTTGTCTTTAGGTACATAAAACAGGGTAAAACCGCCACCGCCGGCACCCAAAAGCTTGCCACCAAGAGCTCCGGCCTTCATGGCTCTATCATAGATCATATCGATCTGATTCGTACTGATCTTGGAACCGGTGCTTCTCTTTAATTTCCAGGATTCATCAAGCAATCTGCCGAAGTCGTCCAGACTCTCATTCTCGTCAATCAGGATCTTTTCCGCTTCATCAACCATAGCCTTCATCCTTAGCAATGTCTCAGTATTGTTTTTGATGTTTTTCTTGGTATCGGTCTGGATATCAGCCGAGAATCTTGAGAAACCCGTGAAGAATAACATCAGATTATCATTGAGCTCGTTCTTTCTTTCTTCAGATATCTCGATCGGCTTGACATGATAGCCATCCTTATCGAAATCGATCCTATTTAAGCCACCAAAAGAAGCAGCGATCTGATCCTGCAGGCCGCCGGCCTCATCACACATCACTCTTTCGACATAGATCGCTTCATCGGCCAGGATCTGTTTGTCCTTAAGTTTTCCTTTCAAAGAATGGAAGGCATTAAGCAAACCAACCGCAAAAGAAGAACTGGTGCCCAAACCCGTTCTGGCAGGCAGATCGGCATCATAGTTGATGATCAGCTCATGCATATCCAATAGTTTCATCGCATTCCTGACCATCGGATGTTCAAGCTCATCGACATCGCCGACTCTTTCGATCTTCGAATAAGTCAGCTGATTCTTGTAATCAAAAAATCGCGGTAAATGCCTTACCGTGACATAGACATACTTATCGAAAGTGGAGGACAATACCGCTCCTCCGTTTTCCTCATAAAATTCTTTAAGATCGGTCCCTCCGCCAAAGAAGGACATTCTGAATGGTGTTTTGGTGATGATCATTTTTTCTTACCGTAATAGTTGCTTTCCAACATCAGACATAAGGCGTGATAGACCGGCAGATGCAGTTCCTGGATCTTATAGGTCTCGGTCTCGGGAACCTTTATGCAGATATCGGATACTTTGGAAAGCTTGCTTTCATTCTGGCCGGTCAAGCCGATTATTTTTATTCCTAAAGCTTTTGCTACGACACAGGCTGAGATGATATTCTCCGAATTGCCGGAAGTCGAAATGGCTAAAAAGACATCGCCTTCATCGCCAAAACCCAGCATCTGTTGAGCAAAGACGCCGGTCGCATCGGCATCGTTCATATAAGCCGTCGTAATCGCGATATGTGAGGTCAAAGGAACGGCCCTTAAAGGCATCTCCAGGTTTTGAACCAGTCTCTCTCCTCTTTCCGGATCGATCGCCATGAGCTTGTTGGCAAGCTGCTTATTGATCGGTCTGGTGATCTTGAAGCGTTTCATCAGCTCACCGGCGATATGTTCACTGTCAGCTGCCGAACCGCCGTTGCCGGCGATCAGAAGCTTACCGTTATGGTCATAGGTCTTCTGAAGCAAAAGATAAGCCTTCTCGATGTCTTTCTTGCAGACGTCAAGCTGCGGATATCTTGCGATCAGTTCTTCCAATTCATTCTTTACTATCTTTTTCATAAATCAGTCATCCAACGCCTTTTTCACTGCTGCCAAAAGATCGCCGTCTCTATCTATTCTAATACATTTGCAGCCCGCATTGCTACCGGCACCCATATCGTTGTCACCATCGCCTATCATATACGAGGCACTAAGATCGATATTGAAATCTTCGGCTGCCTTAAACAACATGCCCGGTTTAGGTTTGCGGCAGTCGCAATCGATCTTGAGTTCCTTGACTTCGCCTTCGTAACCTGAGTGAGGATGATGGGGACAGAAATACAATCCATCAAGATAGGCACCATCTTTGCCTAACAAAGTCTCCATCTTGTCATGGATCTGATCCAGTTCTTCAAAAGTAACTTCGCCTCTGGCAATGACGGGCTGATTGGTAATCACGATCACCAGGTATTCGGAATCATTGATGGCCTTTATCGCTTCGGATACTGTAGGCAGAAGTTCAAAATCGTTTATATCGGTCAGAAAACCGACATATCTATTGATCGTACCGTCACGATCCAGGAAAATCGCCTTCTGCTTATGAGTGAGGCTTCTTCTTTCAACTTTACCTGACAAGAGATCTTCACTAACCTGGGCATATCTTTCCGGGGTGCCCATATCCTTGACGTATTCACAGGAATCATAGGCAAACATGACCCCTGTTCCACATAAAGGTTTCAGAATGTCTCTATCCAGATCGATCTTTTCTTTCTCGATTTCTTTATCAAGTATCTTTGGTGATATCACATGTATCCCGGCATTGACTCTGTTTTTATAGTATTCAGGTCTGTCATCTTCCTTGGTCAGCCAGCCGGTAACACATTTATTATCATCAGTTATTACTAAACCGCTGTCATAGGGATGGGAATTGGGATGGGTAAACAACGTGACCAGAGAGCCCTTTTCCTTGTGATACTTAACAAAGCGATTGGCATCGAATTCAAAAAGCACATCCCCATTGATCAAAAGAAAGTCCTCATCAAGTTTATCCTTGATCTTAAAAAGAGCTCCGGCATTTCCTAAAGGAACTTCTTCATTGTAGTATTCAATATTCACACCGAACTTTGAACCATCACCAAAATAGTCGCTGATGATATGTCCCAGATGGGAAATAGTGATAATAAAATCATTAAAACCCTGTTTCTTTAATGACTCGATTTCTAACTGTAACACCGGTTTATCACCGATCTTGATCATCGGTTTGGGAATATCGGCAGCGATCGAGGAGATCCTGGTACCCTTGCCTCCGGCCATAATTACTGTTTTCATGCTTTGAATTTCGGTCTTTCAAATATATCAACATATTCAAGATCCAGGATCTCTTTGAGCAGTGAATTGTCCATCAAAGTACTGGTCGCCCTTTTCGTCACGAAACCTTCGACTGTTATCTCACCCATGTTGACCGGAACGATCAGATCAGGATCCAGGTTTTCTCTTTGAGCCAACAATAGACCGACATCGTATTTGGACAGATCCTTGTCGCCGCAGACATTGACGATGCTGTGGCGGTTTCCTTTTTCCATCAGCATGATCGTCAGCCTGGCTGCATTTTCAAAGCTCAAAGAAGAGCGGTAGGAATCCTGATACATCTCAAAAGGCTTGCCATTCTTAAGCGATTCGACGATCCGGTCATAGAAGTGCGGTTTGCCAGCCAAGCTTGGCGAAATTAAGAACGGAAATCTTACCACATTGCGTCCTGAGTGGACCATAATTGCTTCCGCGGCACACTTGTTGTGGCCATAGATATTGACTGGATTTAAAGGATCGCCTTCCTTGAAATGATAGAAATCGATGCTTTCGCCATAGACGCTGTCGGTGGAAGGATAGTAGATCTCTTTGGCAAAATACGCCTTATTGATGAAATAAGAAAGCGATGTCACATTGATGTTCCAGGCCAATTGCGGATTGGCTTGGACCAGATCGGGATTGTGATAAGCGGCCAGATAGACGATCTTCAGATCGGAATTATTTCTTAATTCTTCAGTGAGACTATCTACCGCTTCCCGATCGGTGATATCACAGTTGACCCAGCTGACTCTTTTCTCGTTTTCAGTTTCCGGGATCAGCCTGTCTACGCAGATCAGATCCTCATCCGTATCTTCGAGGACAGCTTTCCTGATGTAAGCTCCCAAATAGCCATTTGCACCGATGATACAATACATTTCAGACTCCCCTTCTTCTCTTGAAAAGACTTGCAATATAAATGATGGCCGCCAGCGAAGAGATCACAGCGCCGGCCTTGAGACCCGGTGTCATATAAACCAGTTCCACCTGATGCTCACCGGCTTTCAGTGGCAGAGCCAGATAATGCTCATCCGCCTTCAGGACAGCTGTTTCTTTCCCATCAACATAAGCCTTCCAGCCTTTCGAATACGGGATCGAAAGCAGCATGTACTTGTCGCTCTTCAGCGAGATCCTGCCACTGACCTTATTATTTCCAAAGACGACATCTTCAAGGTGTTCATCGCTCAAAGCCGAGATCTTTTCCACATAGTCATTTCTATCGATCACACTTAAATAGATATCTTCATAGGTATAAATACCCGGCAACGAAAAACTGATCGTGATCTCTTTGGTCTCATCGCCAAGATACGTCACGTAATCGTGTTTGTTGAAATTGTAACGATGAGACAGAGTCATGTGATAGAGATAATACGGATCTTCCCGGCCGTTATAGATCTTCAATACGGCTACCGTGTGGTCATCTTCAATGATCCCACGATCATCGATATATTCCAAACCATCGATCGAAAGATAAAGCTGCTTGACATCTTCTTTCGGTTTCAAGGTGATCGTTCCGTTTTTCTCCTCGACGATGATACTTCCTTTAGAAAAATGCACATTATCTGAACTGCTGACCTCATAATCAAGCAAAGAAACCGTGTTTTTCCAGACATCCGTACCATTTTCGATCACGACCGCATCCAGCAATAGTTCCTGCTTTTCGACACTGTTAAGATCGTACCAGTCCTCATAGGAAACGGCCTTTTCAAAGGTCGAACCAAAAGGCAGAAAATAATCGTTCTCATAGATCCGGTAACGGCCATTGTCTTCCCGATAGCTGAAACCTTCAGGAACCGTATCGTCATAGCCTTCCCGGAGAATGTAATAGCGCACATTGGCAAGTGTATCGAGAACATCTCTTTGATCATAGCCGTTCAGTTGCCAGTTGAGACGGTCTCTTATTCCTAAAAGGATCCTGAACTTCTGATCATAAGGATTGGTGATGCTCCAATAGTAGTTGACGGAATTGACTCCCGAAGACATCGCATCGTTGTTCGTAAAATGATTGCCGTCATAACGGAAGAAATCGTCTTCCTTTTCATAATATTCCTTCATCATCGCCGCCTCATGGCTGCTGAGCAGTTCTTTGGCTCCCTGTACACCTAGAAGGTCATTGATGACATTTCCACCCTTTTCTGAAAGGTTGTAAGTATAGATGAAAAGAATATTGATGATGATAACCAGGATCATTGCCGCCTGTTTTAGCTGCAGCCTTCCTATTGTCTTTTCTTTTCCAAATACGATGATCAGATAGAAAACGACAGCCAGACCCACAGGCAAAAGTCCTCTCAGAGTCCTTGACCAGGCTGAATATAATGCCAGCAGGATCATAGCGCCAAGTATTGCCAGCAGATACTTCTTTTTTTTCTGCAGCTCATCCCAGAATAAAGCCGTGGTATAGGCGACCGGTAAAGCGATCACAAAGGACCAGCGTTGCGAAACATAAGAAAAGCCGTTGAAGATCTTGCCCCCGATCGGCAAACAGACACAGATAAATCCCAGCACAAAGATAAGCACCAGCAGGATATGTTTCTTAAACTCCTTGAACAGAACAGCTATGCAAAACAGTGTTGCCGAAGCAAAACCCATATACAGATCATAAGGAAAGTCGTTGGCGACAAAGACCGTAAACAGTCTCTCATAAAAGAAAGCCGGATATAAAAGCGGGATGCTTCTTTGTATCGCCAGACGGCTGTCGGAAGTATAAGCCAGGATGACCGGCAGCAGGATGATGGCCGCCATCAGAACACCGAAGATCGCATAGCTCAGTATTATAAACAATAATTTTATCCCTTTAAACAGCTCTTTGCGGTAAAGCAATAAGACACGCAGGACACCATAGATCGCTACCGCAAGAGCTTCCATATAGAAGAAATACATCCAGCACATTGCCGAAACAGCGACGGTCAAAACGAAAAGATGAGGTCTGTTCTCTTCGATGATCATTTCCAGCGAAAGAATATACAGAGGCATGAACATCAGTGGAGTCAGAAAATAGATATGTAAAGTAAAACTCTGCAAAGCCCAGAAACAGAAGGCATAGACCAGTGCACCGGATAGTATCCCGTAATGATTTCGATCTTCTTATATAAACACAACATGGAAAAGAAAAGACCGGCCAAATACATCCTTATCAGAGCATTGAAGAAATAAAAGATATACATGTACCTTTCCGGGACAAAAACCGCCAGAAAAGCGATCGGATCGCCTACTCCATAACCATGCAGGATATCGATGATATCGGCACCTTCACCAATACTGTGATCCCATAAAGGGATGACGATCTTTCCGGCGAAAAGATTGGAAAAGATCTCTTTGAGATAATTTGAATAATATAACAGAGCACGATAGTGCTGATTCATGCCATCACTTGTTGAATTGATGTTCGTCTTGCCGTTGGCCAGTAAGATCGCAACCAGAATGATGCTCAACAAAACAAAAACACCTGAATAGATCAGATAATAGCTGGCTAAAGACTTCTTTTGTTTCGTTTCAGACAACATAAAAGACACATTTATTATATTACATTTTTGTCATATATCTCCTTCATCAAGCGATTCAGGTTTATCTGTGGCGGTCGTGATGTTAAAATAATACATATGAAACAGAATAAGATCAATTACGATAAGATCAACTACGGCTTCAGTCTGTTAAAAATGCTGATGGCCTTTGAAGTTTTACTGGGACACTTTGCCGACTGGTCACAATATGACCCCAGGATCGTCTGGCCTTTCAGGGAACTGGTCTCTTTAGCGGTACCGAGCTTTGTCATCATGTCTTTCTACCTGACGGAAAGATCCTTCTTGAACAGAGATGATGAAAAATTCAAAGTCCGTTTTAAAAAGCTGCTGATCCCGCAGATCGCCTGGGCCTTCATCTATTACATCATCTACGCTCTGATCGATCTGTTCATGCACAAGAAGCTGCATAGCGGCATCACGGACCTGTTCTGGCAGATCCTGACAGGCCACAGTTCCTATCTCAACCCCAGCATGTGGTACCAGTTTGACATCATCATCACGACCGTTCTTTTTTTCCTGGTGTTCAGGCAGATCAAAGACAACAAAAAAGCCTATTGCGGATTGCTGATCATCACTTTATTCTGCTACATCCTGCAGTTTAGCGGGGTCAACAGAGCCCTGTTTGGCGAAATGATCTTCGAACTGAAATACCCTCTTGGCCGCATCATCGAAATGATCCCCTTTGCGACGATCGGCTTTAGCCTGAGATACTTTGATGTCTTTGAAAAGCTGAAAAAATACCGATGGATCGTCATGGTCTTATGCGTTGCCTTGTTTTTGCTGGGCTTCCATATCCCCTGGCCTGAACTTAAGGACTTCGGTTTTGCCGGATTTGCCAAACCGTATCTGGCCTTATGCATCGTGACCTTCGCCTTTTTGACGCCACTAGAAAAACTGAGTCTTCCCATCAAAAAGGCCATCATAAAGATCAGCGATTATTCCCTGGGTATCTATTGCATTCACCGTCTGATCAACACTTTGCTGAAAGTATTCATCCCTTCGATCAGCCTGCAAAGCTTTGAAAGATGTGTGTTGCTTTACATCATCTGCTACTTCATCTGTTTCCTGATCGACCTGTTACCCGATAAAAACACGAAATTGCTGGTCAACTGATCATTAAATCATAAAACAAACAAAAAGAGAGCTGTCACACAGTTCTCTTTTGTTCTAGGCAAATTCTTTTAATTTATTGCTGATCTTTTGCGCGGAATCAAGAAACTTCTGATATTCCTCTTGACTCCAGCGTTCCTTGATCCTGAGCTGCACACCACCCGGCCCGATGACGGATGGGACAGACAGTGCCACATCATTGACGCCGTTTTCACCCTTTAAAACCGATGAAACCGGCACGATCGTCGGACGCTGGTTGATGATCGCATCCGCCAGCACGCAGACACACGTTGCGATCCCGTAATGAGTCCTGCCCTTGGCAGCGATGATGCTGGCACCCATATTCTTCGTCTTTTCGGCAATATCCTTTTTGATCTGCTCATTCCATTGCAGACCGACGCTCTCACAGTATTCTTCAATACCGATGCCGCTGATCGTCACATGACTCCAGATCGGCACCTGGCCATCGCCATGTTCACCGATCACATAGGCACTGATGACTCCGGTCGAAACCCCAACGTAATCGGAAATGCTTCTGACAAAACGGGAAGTATCCAGGATACATCCGGTACCGAAGACCATCCCATCCGGAAGATCCATCCATTTGCTGACTTTATACGTCAGGATGTCGACAGGATTGGAAACGATCACGATCACACCTCTGGTATAGTATTTTTTGATCGAATCGACGACCGACCTGATGATCTTGATATTGTCGTTTGTCAGATCGAGCCTCGACTCGTTGTTTCTTCTGTTTCTGCCGGCCGCGATGATGATCAGATCACAGTTTTCACAGTCGCTGTAATCGCCTACATACACATCTGTCGTACCCAGAATGGGGATGCCGTGTCTGATGTCTTTGACCTCACCAAGCGTTTTCTCCTCATTGATATCGATCAAAGCGATCTCTCTGGCGATATCGCGCAAAGCCAGGGCATAGGCAATAGTCGAACCGACATATCCGGCACCAATGATCGCCACCTTGCGGTTTCCCGTCACAAAATTTCTTTTCTTGTTCATCTGAGTTTCCATTATTCGTAATACTTATTCAATTCTTTATACAAAACTTTGCCGGCATCGTTTTTGGGTATCTCATCGATCACGATCGCTTTGAAAGCGTTCGGATTCAGATTGGTCTTGCCCGAAACAAATCGTACGACATCATTTCCAAATTCAGACTCCGTGATAAAGATATACATATGATCATCTTTGCCTGCGCTGACCGCCTCGATACCGAACCTTTCTTTGACAAGGCGATCGATCTCATCAAGATTAACCCGATTGCCGAAGATCTTCAGAAAGCGTTTCTTACGACCTACGATATAGTAGTACCCGTCTTCATCAAACTGAGCCATATCTCCGGTCTCCAGGATCCCGCCTCTTTCATCGCCTTTGATGAGATCTTCGCCACATTCAGCATAGCCCATGGTGACGTTTTTTCCTTCATAGACCAGTTCACCGGTCACAAAAGGTTCATGGATCTCATTGCCGTCCGCATCGATCAAAGAGAATCTGCCACCCGGGATCGGAATACCCATCGACCCCTTTTTAGCCAAAGCCATATCAGCCGGCAGATAACCCATCCTGGCCGTTGCCTCGCATTGGCCATACATAACGATGAACCTCTTCCCGTTTTCTTGAGCATAACGGGCAAACTTTTCATGCAGTTCCGGCAGGATCTTCCCCCCGGCCTGCGTCATCGTCCGCAAAGAAGGAAGCTCCCGCTTATAAAAGCCGAGTTTATTGAGCATCTCATATGTATACGGGACTCCGCCAAAGGAAGTGGCCCCTTCTTTCGTAAAAAATGACCAGAATTCCTTCCACATGATGCCCTTCTCTGTTAACAGGATGCAGGCGCCGACCAGAAGATGCGAATTGATGATCGAAAGTCCGTAAGTATAATTCATCGGTAAGGTGCTGATCGGTTTTTCCGTTTCATCCAGTTCAAGGTATGAAACGATAGCTTCGGCATTGTTTTTTACATTGAGATAAGACTGACGGACAAATTTCGGCGAACCCGTCGAACCGGAAGTCGTCAGCAGCAGACCAAGTTCTTCAAAAAGAGGATATTCGATCTTTGATCCGCTCTTTAACAGAACATACGCAAACCTTTCATATACCTCTTCAAAGCCTTCAAAACGATCTTTAAGATCAGCCGGTGCCCAGATATATGCGGGCTTGTAAATACCGATCAGATTAAAAAGCAGTTCTTCATCGATATGCGAATTTAAAAGGACCGGTACGACAGAATGGTTCATGAAAGATACATAGCCGACAACGGAACCGATCTCATTTTGGCACAATGAAAAAACCAGACAGCGTCTGCCGATCTTTCGATACAGGATATCCGTTTCTTCATGCAAATCGCTATAGCTGAGGCTGTTGCCGCTATCATCGATCAGAGCTTTGTTTTCAGCGTATTTATTGAGATCCCAAATCATTTCTTCAACCTTTTTAATTCTTTTCTACCTTACAATTATATGAAACTTTCCGCTTTTATACCATAGCCCTGCCCGGCAAAATCGGATCACAAGGCGTTTATCATTAAACTGCACAGGATGAAGCCATATGCAAGTAAAAAGGAAGGAAATACAGAATAAACTGCTTCCTTCCTTTTTCTTTCCTTTATGATCGAATATGGCTGTATCCAATCGAAAGGAGTTTACTGAATAGTGTCAGCAAAGAAATGGACTATGAATCCGCTAATCTTTGTTGAGATCCTTGAATACGGTTCCAAACAGGCTTTCTTTGGCTTCGGCGGTCTTTTTGCCGGATTTGTCATAGAAACCGGTATAGCCGAAGTTTCCTTTTCGGGATTCGCCGGCGTATTTGCCCTTGGAATCGTAGTATCTTTTTGAATCTGAAGATATCCTGGAAGATGAGCCTACTTTGTTGCCATGGACATCGTAGTAGTTCTCTCTTCCCGATGCACTGCTTCGGCTGGAGCCGATCTTTTTGCCACGTTCATCATAAAAGCTTGTTCCACCAAGAGAATTCTTGCGGGCTGATATTTTCTTTGAAGCGGATCTGGACATTTTATTCTCCTTTTGATCTTTCACCTATATTTTATTACATAAAACTATGTCAGAACCTGATTTGTCTTTCCAAATCAAAAAGACCAGAGAATTCATACTCCGGTCTTCATAATTTATCAGAAATTGCCGTATATGAAATTTGAAGCTTCATAACCGGGCCCGTATTTGCCAAAGACCAGGATCAGCATTATCAGCAGCAGGTAGAAAGTCCATCTGACTACCAGATTCTTTTTATCGATACTTTCTCTGATATCGATACCCCTTTCCTTGATGACATCTACCGCCATGATGACGATGACACAGATCAGGCAAAGGATCCATTCCCTAATGCTGATACCCAGATCAGTGAAAGTCTGGGCATTAAAGGCTGACAGATCAAATAATGCACTGCCCAGATTCTTATAGATGCCAAAAGCATCCTTAAGACTGTTGGCTCTGGACAAAACTCTTCCCAAAGTGACGATCAGGAATGTTCTTAACATCTGAAATAAACGCCAGCCCTTGGAACTGTCATTGATATGCAGTTTATCACGCCCCATCTTGAACTGGTCCTCAAGCAGGATACTACTCATGATAAAGACTCCGTTCCAGATACCATAGGCGGCATATTTCCAATCCGCTCCGTGCCAGATACCGACCAGAAGATAGACGACAAACATGGCTGTGAAGACCGGGAATTTCTTTCCGATATTATTGCCTAAGGATTTGCGCAATTTTTTGCCGATCGAATTCAGACGTTTGGAAAGAGACAAGGGATAAAATACGTATTCTCTCATCCAGGCTCCCAGCGAGATATGCCAGCGCCGCCAGAATTCCTCGATCGAACGGGAAAAATACGGTTGTCTGAAGTTATCATCCAAGGTGATACCGAAGACCTGTGAAATGCCTCTTACCGCATCGATACCGCCGGAAAAATCGGCATAGAGCTGGAAACCGTAGCAGATCAGGCCGAAAAACAGGAAAAGGCCATGGAACTGCTGGTAATTATCAAAGATATATTTGACCGGAACCGAAAGCCTGTCAGCCAGAATGATCTTCTTGGCGATACCCCAGCCCATCAGCTGCAGGCCATGGCAAATGCGCACATAATCGAAATCATGTCTTTCATACAATTGTTTGGCAAGCCGTTCATATTTCGGGATCGGACCCTGTATGATCTGTGGGAAATATGCCATATACAACAGGAAACGAAGGACATTTTTCTCCGCTTTGATCCTTTTCTTGGCGATATCGTTTAGATAGGCAATCGCCGCCAACGTATAGTAAGAGATGCCTAAAGGCATCAAAAAATGAAACAGCGATATATTGCCATGTAGCAGCGAATTGATGCTGGTGATGATGAAATCGGCATATTTGATCAGGATAAGACTTCCTAAGACGCCGGCAACACCCAAAGAACTGAGCAGTTTTCTTTTCTTTTTATCTTCGCATCGATCGATCAACAGTCCGATCGCATAGGTAAAAAGCGAAGTTCCCAGCAGCACCATCAAAAGCTTCCCGGAACTCAGATAATAATAGAGATAAGAAAACAGCAGCAAAAAGACCCATTGCAAACGGATCGGACCGGCAAAATATACAAAGAAGCTCATTCCCAGAAAGAGGATGAATTTGAATGATACCAGACTCATTGGCCCTCCTTCAGCGATAGACCCGCATAATCGTAATCTCCATACACTCTTTCGCCGTTTTCAAGCTTGTAGGCAATGACGGTATATGTGTAGTTCATATCCGCATTAACCTCTTCATCTTTGAAAGAAGTATCGCCTGTTTCATAAACCTTTTCAAAACCGCTGTCCGTCTTGCGATAAACGACATAGCCGTCAGCTTCCTGTACGTTTTGCCAATTGAGAATATTAGAATCGTTTTCTTTGACTAAAGATAATAATTCGGGTCTGTCAAGAAAGTAATCCCGCTTTGTCATATCCGTCTCGATATCCAGAACATACGGATCGATGATCGTATGATATTTTTCGACGGCCTTATCCCATCCCTGATCTTCGACGGAATGAAGCTCATAATGCTGCTTCAGATAGTTGAGCAGATAATCCGTGTATTTGATCGAACCATGGATGTTGGTGTGACTGACATCATAAAAATCCCGGTCGGTATGCAAACCGATCTCTTCAAGCTTATCTCTTAGATCCAGCAAATCGTAGCCTCTATCGCTGATAAGGTCAGCTAACGTATTGAGCTGCCGATACTGTTCAGCGGAATAGACTCGCGGTGGAAGCAGAAAGATGATGTTTTCCTTTTTCTCATCGCAGTAATCCAGAAGATCATTCATCAGATAAGCCATCTGATCGGGCATCTCTTCTTTTTCGGCAGATAAAAGATATTGTTCAGTTATATCGTTGATTGTGGAAAGATAGTATTTATGGCGTGTCGCTCCTTTGATGCCTTCGTCAATGATGAAATCATCTGGTTCCATCTCGACCCAGCGGTCATGATATTCCATGATCGTCGCATAGAAACCGATACTGTTGAGGATGCTCTCCCCGTCCTGAGTAAAATAGCGGGACAAAAAGGCGATCTTGTTTCCGGACATCGGCATATAGTCCGACATGAAATGAACACCTAAATACTCCATCTGATAATTCGGTGTGATCGTCAAGATGATCGGTACCTCTTTCTGAGTCTTTCTCACTTCTTCGATCGCATAACGGTAGGCCATCATGCCCATTCCAGAAGAAGAATAGTTGAGGGTCCTGATACCGTATGATTCATAAGCGAATAATGGCGAATAAAAGGAGAAACAGCAGCTTGAACCGATAAAAACGGCATCGGCGGAATTCTTTTCCTCTTTATAGAAATCGATCACCTGAAAGCTGGAATTGTCATTGTATCTTTCCCGATACTGAAGATAATATTGCGCATGATAAGCCAAAACGAAAAGGATCACACAAAAACATATGATCCTGATATACGGTGCCCTGAATCTTTTCAGATACTCTATCATTTCCTTACCATTATATCCCAAAACACACCCAAACAATCACGACAGTGTCTTACGCTTCTTTGTCCTTAACTCGATGTAGATAAACAATACCGTACTTAACAGCGAAACAGCCAGTCCCGGCTTTAACAGCGGAGTCGAATAACGCAATTCGATAACATGTTCCCCTTTTATGGCCTCAAGCCCCAGGTATTGGATATTGCAATTTAATAAAGCGGCTTCTTTGCCATCAACATAGGCTTTCCAGCCTTTGGAATAAGGGATCGAGAAACAAAGCAGCCCATCTTCCGGTATACTCAGATGCGTATAGACTCTGTCGCCTTGTATCTCCAGTTCATTTATCTGTATATCGCTTCGTTTTTCAAGTTCAGCGATCTGATCTTCCAGCGGCTGACAGATGATCCTGATCGAATGATAAGTATAGGAACCGCCATCTGAAAAATCCAGTGAAACAACGCCATCAAGGCCATCCAGATAGCCCAGATCGACCAGATAGTCATGGCGATCGGTATAATGCTGATTATCATTGCCCTTGAAAATGAAGTACTTCTCAATGTCTTCGTATCTGACCCGGATATAGGCGACCAGCTCATCAGAATACAAGCCATCGACCAGAACATAGTACTCGCCAGGCCTATCACATTCTCCTTCCAGGTAGATCTTTGCCTGCTGCCCGGACACTGCGATATGATCGGAATCGATCGCGATATCTTCATCTTTTTCCAGCTGATAAGATACATCGATGAGTTTGCTTGCTACATCTTTGTGATCGATCAGATCAAGATCGTTCTCTACGACCGCCGCTTTAGATAAAAGCTCGTTTTTCTCAGCCGTATCAAGTTTATCAAAGTCGACTCTGAGAATATAGTTGTCATAGACATAGACCAGATCCAAGGCATATGGGCTTTCATAAACATCATAGCCATTGATCCTGTCTACAAAGCTAAAGCCATAAGGAACAAGGCGATCATCGACTTTATTCACATAGTATTTGACACCCGACAAGGCATTCTGGGCAAAACGTTCCCCGTAATTGGCATAGTGATGATTGCTGTTGTCGGAATAGCCCAGGCTCTTACGGAAATCGACGACATAGTCGTTTGCGATCGACCAGTAGTACTGGGTCGATGAATGCTCTCCAAGTATCGTCTGATTGACAGTCATCCTGTTTCCGCTGTATCGGAAAAAGGTCTCATCATTAAAATCTTCAAAAACGGAATGTTCATCGTTTTTCATATCCTGTATCGAAGAAAGATCGGCACCCATATCCGGAACATTCCAGTATGTCGGTGAAAAATCATAATAGATCCTGAAAAACAGACCAAAAAGGACAGCTAAAAAACAAAGCAGCTTATCAAACTTTCTGATCTTTATAAAACGCAGAAAACCAAGCACAAACACGCTCAAAACCAAAAACATGGCGTGCAATTGCCAGTAACTCCGGTCGATCAGGATGCAGATCCCGTAATAGATTACAAACAGAATAAGGTTTACATAAAACAGTTCATTGACCTTTTTTAGATCCTGCAGACATTCACTGACCAGATAAGCCATCAGTAAAGATACGGCATAACACCATCTGTCGATCGGATAAGTAAATGCATTGTAGATCTTGCTCAGATGCGGCAGACTCACAAACAAGATGGCCGTGATCAATAAAGCGATCAGTGGCCTGTCTTTCTTTTTTAAAATCAGATAGGACAAAGCGACCGGCCAGAAGATCGAATGATCGCCCAGATAAGTTCCTCTGAAGGTCAGCGTTTTGAAGATCGCCTTATACTCTTTCAGGGAGAAAAACATGCCGAAACTGACATCGGAATCTAGACGGTTGCTCTGAAACATCTTGGAAGCCATCGGCAGAAAGATGATAAAGCTCATCCCCAAGCCCAGGGTTGCATACAGGCCGATCCTAAGCAGTGCAAATAATCTGTTCTTCCATGTTTCTTTCATAAACAGAAGTCTTATCAGAACATACAGGACCGTGCTTAACACGTTCATATAAAAGAAATAGATATTGCTCAAAGAAGACAGCATGACCGCTATCACCAGCAAAGCCGGATCATCATGATCGATCACCTTCTCACAGCCCAGTATGATGAAAGGCAGAAAAGCCGCAGCCGAAATAAAGAAAACGTGGCCGGACATACTGGTAAAAGAAAAAGAAGAGAAAGCATACAATAAAGCACCGGAGACGATGGCAAAAATATCTTCCTTCTTCTTATAGAGACATAAAACAAGAAAACCTAAGCCCGAAACATAGATTCTCATAATCGTCGATAGATCGTAGTAATGATACATGTATTCTTCCGGGCACAAAAAAGAAAAGAACGTGAAGATATCGCCAATAGCATAATAGTGAAAGGCCATCAGGACATCCGCACCCTCGCCGATCACAAAATCCCATTCAGGCAGAGAAAATCTTCCCTTAGAAAGATTCGCAAAGAATTCCTTCAGATAGCGGGAATAATAGACCAGGGCCTTATAATGCTGACGGAAACCGTCTCCGTTGGCATCGATCAAGGTAGTTCCCTTAGAGAAATAATAATAAGCGATCAAAGCCGCCAGCAGACAAAAAAAGGCCGAATAAAAAAGATAATAAGACCATCTTCTTTTCTTTTCCATGACCCTATTATATAACATGGCGTTTATGCTTCTTAAGCGAAAAAGAACTTATCCGTTTTTTTCAATGCAAACGAACAAAGACAGGTAAGCAAATAAGCGATAATCGCGATCAAGATGCCGTTTTCAACAAATAAACCGGCTGCTTTTACGAATTTTTCATATAAAAGATAGAATTCCATGGAATACTCACCATTCTTCTCGATAAAAGGCATTATGATCCGGCTTTTTGACAGGATAGAATACAGGAAACCGACCAGAAAGATCAAAGCTGCAGCAATCACTAAACAGAAGTATCGATAAGCAATACTTCCTTCTGAGCCATCAGCACTGATGAACCTGTATGTCAAAAGAAAAGCAAGTAAAGAAACAGAAGCGACGATATAAGCATTGGCCTTTTTACCCTGTTTGACGTGTTTTGCCAGATAAGCGCCGAACAGAAAAGCCGGTATCCGTCTCAATGCGATCTCGGTATGTTCGAAAAATAACGGTGAAACACTTCTCAATAAAAGATTGGCCAGGATGGAAAGCAAAATAAGCAATATTATGCAACGATCTCCATGGCGTTTCTGCATTTTATATATCAAAGGATAGATTAAATATAAGAAAAAGATCAGGATAAAAAACCAGTTTTCTCTTATGCCCTCACACACGAAAAGAATACCGGAAACGCTCTTAAGTATTCTTGAAAAGGAATATGAATTGATCACGCCCCAGATGATATTGACAAGAAGATAAGTCGGTAATATCCTTCTTATCCGCCGCTTATAGAATAAAAGCACATTGTCATCCTTTTCCAGCGAATAATACAAGCCTATCGCCGAAAGGATCAGAAAGATCTCGACTCCGATCTGTCCGGATGATTTGATCAGATACAGCTGATAGTAGATCAAATATAAAAAATGAGTCAGACCCTGACCATCCTTTGCCGTAAAACGGATCCCGGAATGATAAAGAGCGACCCACAGTGTGGCGATCCCTAACAACAGTTTTCTCGATCTGCTTATGTCTTTAAAATCAAAGCTCATCGCAAAAAACCGACTTCAACCTTGCCCTTGACGACTTTCTTTTCATCCTGATTCTGGATGAAGACTTTGATAACAGCTCTTTGCACTGAAGCGTGCAGCTCATCGACGATCCCCTTTACGATCAGGATATCCCCGACATAGACCGGCCGGGAGTATTTGACATCGATACCCTGGAGTAAACAGTATTTTCCGGGTAATAAAACACCGACCAGCTTCGAAATAAAAGATGTTGTCAGCAAACCATAAACAACTTTATCCTGATAACCCTGTTCCAGTGCAAAATCTCTTTCGTTATGCAAAGGATTTTCATCGCCTGAAAGCTCCAAAAACATCTTCATCATCTCTTCGGTGACAGTGACAGTGAAAAATTCTTCCTGTCCGACTTTCAGGTCTTCAAAACGATACTCGTTCATTCTTCTGCAGCCTTTCTCATGATCAGATCAGCCATCTCACCCACATTGGCCAGATCCGATACTTCCGCCATGTCAAACACCATTTCAAATTCGTTCTCGATATTGACGATCAGATTGATCTGTTCCAAAGAATCCCAGTCATCGATATCACTGGAATTGGTCTCATCGGTCAGAACAATGCTGTCATCATCAAATACATTGCAGAAGATCTCATTGAGAGTCTTCATCACTTCTTCTCTATTCATTCACTACCTCAATAACTTCATTCTTGATTTTATAATCATCATTTACATCCAATGACCAATCGGTATTGCCTTTTTCATCTTCACTTATTTTACTAAATCCCTGCAAGGAATAGAAATCTTTTACCATGTTGTTCTTTGCTGTCGGATAGTAATGACCGATGATTTTTGAAATACCTTTTTCCCTGCATCTTCTTACCAGCTCATCCATCATGGCATATTCAAGGTCTCTCTTCAATACCCGGCAGCTCATTATCCACAGATCTATCTCACAGACATCTTCTTTAACATGGCCGATCACGACGGAAACCAAACCATTATCACCAAACCTGTCGATGAGCTTGCCATATAACGGGATATAGTTTTCATCATTGGCTATTGTTTCGATCTCGCTCACCGTATAACGGTGCGTTGTCAGATTGAACTGGTTGGACTTGTTGGACAACTGTGCGATCCTTTCATAATACATCGGCTCAAAAGGTCTGATGATGCCCGTCATATCCAAAGATAAGAGATAATCCTTATAGTCCGCAAAACTGGCCTCGGCTTTGGCTCTTTGGATATTCTCCTTGTACATTTCGTTTCTCTTGAGATCATCTTTTGACAAGGTCGTCACTTCAAAGAAACCGTTTCTATCTATCACTTCGATAAAATGCTCAACAGAATCCAATTCCGGTGCACAAACACCTTTTAACTGCTCCGTTACGATATGCCTTTCCGCCGGATTGTCATCCACAAAGACCAGGCTTTCCGGAAGCAAAGCCAGTTCATTGGCGATATCCGCAAAATTCTTGTCTTTAGGATCCCAGTTGGCCTTGATCTCCACGAAGTCATCTTCACTTAGTTCGGAATCCGGATGATTAAGTCCGGCGATCGCATTTTCATAATCGTTCTTGGAATCGATATTCAAGATGAGGCCCAATTGTTTATGTTCCTTTAAATATCGCTGGAATTCACTATAGACCTGTCCTTCGCTTTCTTCCGGACCTACTTTGATCCCTTCGACGCCGTCATCACCGATGACTCCGCCCCATAAAGTATTATCCAGATCCAGTACGAAACCTTTCTTGTTTTTACCGAAGATCGACTTGATGATATTGGCGACATTGAACGAAAGATACGGCACCGCGTTGACATTCAAAGCATATTTGTACATATGGAAATAGAAAGGATCCGACCACTTTTTCAATCCGTAATCCGCCGAAATGTAATTGATGTCACAGATATAGAAGTTCTCATGAGAAGCTGCGTAGTCCGCAAACATCATATTTAAATGATTGACGAAATTGACCTTGCCATGAACATCCGATGCATCCTTATTGCCCATAAGGCGATAATAAGGCAATTCAAAGTTATTCTGAATGATCGGACAGTGATATCTGTTTTCTAAACTCTTCCAGATATTTTCAAACTTTTCAAACTCGGTTTTCCACAAGTTTTCCACATTTTCACCCAGCTGGGGAAAGTTAAGAATATTTCTGATACTGGTGCATACATAGATGATGTCCGGATTGAATTCTGCCAATTCAGGATTATCAAACATCGCATCTTCATAGAACTTGTTGTATTCGGATTCATAGAAAGACGGTTTGATACCGTTATTCAATAAGAACAGTTCCATGATCTGTTTTACAGCTGCAGTCGTATAGCCTCCTAAAATGGCGATCTTTTTCTCAACGAAGCCCTCGCCTACAGACAGCAATGTTTTCTTGATCTTTCTTTTGTTTTCCAGAATATAATTCGGATCAAAAGGATACAATAATTCTTTTACCATTTTCTAAAAACCCAGTCTGCTGATGAAGCTGTATACAAGAAAGGCAAACAAGCCGATCGTTGCCAAAGCAAATAACAAGGCCACGACACGGAACATCCTGATCAGGGCGATCGTCGTGTCACCCTTTGTTTTTCTTTTCTCTTTACGATTCTTTTTCTTATCTTTCTTATCTTCTTGGGTTGAAACAGCGGCTTCTTCCACTGAAGAGAGCTTCTTTTTTTCATTCAGCGCAAAACAAAGCGGGAGATCCATAAAGCCTTTATCGCACAGGACCCTTTCGATCGTAGAAGCAAAGTTCAGACGACTGCGGACACGATCGCTATCGACTTTGGAAGAAAGTTCCCAGCCTTTGACAAGATTCAGGAAACAGATCAGCCCGATCAGCAGCAGGATCAGCGAGAAAAGCGCCGAGAGTTCCATCGATGAATAATAATCATCATTCAGAAATGAGGTGTAGGCATCTTCCAGACACCCGGCCGTGTGTATGATCAAAGTCCCGAGAACGATCAGAAAAGCACTCGATAAGACCAGGAAACGGCCATTGTTTCTTTTGGCCGCATCATCCTCGTGTTCATAAAGATCCAATGCCTTATGATGCATCGAGATAAGTGCTTCCTTGTCGCAGCTGCTGTAATCGATAAAAGCCTCGTTATTTGCCATTTTTCACCATCCTTTTCAATGATCAGAAATTCAAGATCGCCTCGGCGACCTTCAGATCGAATTCATCATCAATATCATAAGAACGCTTGCGATCCATGATATAGGCATAACACTCATCATCATAGATGTTCATATGTCTGTAAAAAGACTCCGTTTTCGAAATATAGATCGCACCGTTGAAACGATAATAAGTTCTGATATCCTGTCTTCTCTTGTTGTATTGCTCGTTGGAAATAAAGCCCGTCATCGAAAGATCATCCGGAAGCGTATTGACCAAATGCATCGAACACTCCAATTCGCACATTGAAACGACGGCATTGGCTCTTTTTTCTTCTAGCTGTGCATAGGCGTTTTTAATGTCCTGCGCATTACGCAAAGGGGAAGTCGGCTGCAACAGGGCAAATGTATCGAACTCTTCGCCAAGGGACTTATAATTATCTAAAACTTCTTTTACGACCTCCCAGGGGGAGGCGCTGTCCTTCGAGTTCTCCTCGTTTCTTAAAAACGGCACTTGTGCCCCATACTCCTTTGCGATCTTTGCGTATTCCTTTGAATCGGTCGAAACCATCACGGTTTCAAAACATTCAGACTCTAAAGCCGCCTCAATCGTATACGCCAAAAGCGGTTTGCCGTTAAGCAGCCTGATATTCTTGTCTTTCAGTCCTTTCGAACCGCTCCTGGCGGGAATGATCGCAATATTTCTCATCTATTTCTCCAGATCATAGAAGACTTTCTTAAGTTCGATATCCTTGCCATAGAAAGTTTTCTTAATTATTTTCACCATCTTATCCGAAGTCTTGCCATCACCATATGGATTGACCACATTCTTATCAAACTTCAAAGCTTTCTTCAAAGCTTTTTCGATATCGGCTTCAAGAGGTCTGCAGTTGATCGTGCTGTCTGCCTGTATCCTCCCCTTTTGTCTGTCACCGATATTGATCGTCGGCTTGTTGAAAGAAGGAACCTCGACGATACCGCTGGAGGAATTGCCGATGACACATTCACAATACTTTATCGCACTGAAATACTTAAGCGTTCCTAAAGATGATACTACGATACAGTTCTCATTTTTCACCACAAACTTCTCAAGTTCCGCATTGATCTTTTCGCCACTCAAGTCAGCGTTAGCCTTCGTGATGATAAATTTCATCTCCTGATGCCTATGCAATACTTTCAGCAGTTCATGGAGCTGATCGATGGCACTGTCGTTTTCCAAAGTCACCGGATGGAAAGTCACGACAGCATAAGGCTTATCGAGTTCAAAACTGAGTTCTTTTCCTAGTTCTTCTTTGTCTAAACACTTGACATTCAACACATTCTCGACACCCAACGCCCCGGTATTATAGACTCGCTTGGGATCTTCACCCAACTGGATGATCCTGTTTCGATATGCTTCCGTAGAAGCCAGATGCAGGTAAGACATCTTGGAGATCGAATGTCTGAAGACTTCATCGATCGCCCCTTCTGTCGTCTCGCCTCCCGCAATATGAATGATCGGGATCCGACAGATCGTGCAAGCCGCCGCCACTTCAAAAGTCTCAAAGCGGTCGCCCAACAATAAAACGACATCAGGTCTTCTTTCATTGAAGTATTCCGTAAACTTCTTCACCGTCTTGGCCATGATATTGGCCGTCTCTATAGCGTCATCATTGGCCTTGGACATGATACTTATCTTCTTATCAATATTTAAGCCATCCTTTTCAACTTCCTTGATGGTATAACCGAAGGCTTTTAACAGATGCGTGCCGGTCACAGCCAAAACAAGATCGCACCATTCGGCCTTATCCAGTTTCCATAATAAAGGCCGCATGATCCCGTAATCAGCTCTGGTGGTCGTGACAGCACAGATCTTCAGTTTTTCGGTATTAGTAGAGTTCGTCATCCTCGATCAGATAGTCTTCCTTATAATCGTGTTTGGCTGTTTTGCCGATCAGATCAAACCATTTCATCGGATTGATACCGCTGCCCGGTCTTTTGGTCGTGATGTTTTCTTCACTGAACACATCACCGGCCTTGATAGATGTCCTGGCGATGATACTCTTGCGGGCGATGTCCTGGTTCTTGGCTTCGGAAGCTGAGACCTTTTTGATGCCATCACCGATCGAAGCTTCCACATGTCTGATCATCGAGACCATTTGTTTGAGTTCGTCAGGCTCGATGCTGGCCTTGTGATCAGGGCCTTCCATTTCACGGCTCAAGGTAAAATGTTTTTCAATAACAAAGGCTCCTCTGGCGACAGCCGCCACCGGTATCTCCAGGCCCCTGGTGTGATCGGAGTAGCCGACAGGAAGTCCAAAGGTATACCTCATCGTCTCCATCGCCTTCAGATTGACATCTTCATATGGAGCCGGGTATTCGGTCGTACAATGCAACAAAGTGATATCGTCAGCACCATGTTCCTTCAGTACTTTGACGGCGTTATCCACCTCATACAGTTCGGACATGCCCGTCGACATGATGATCGGCTCATTAAGCTCAGCGATCTTTATCAGCAAAGGCAGATTGGTGATCTCCCCTGAAGGGATCTTCCACCTTCTCATGCCGATGCTATGCAGATAATCGACACTTGGCAAATCGAAGGCCGTCGAAAGAAATTCGATGCCTTTTTCATCACAATACTGTTTTAACTGGCCATACTCCTCGTATGTAAGCATCAGTTTCCTGACCATATCGAGCTGGGAATCCTCTTCCCCGGTCGTCACTTTCTGATATTCGGCCTTGTCGGCATAACGGGAAATGACATTTTCCGCCTTGCAGGTCTGAAACTTGACGATATCCGCCCTGGCTTCCACAGCCTTATCAACCAGCTGTTTTGCGATCTCGAAATTGCCGTTGTGATTGACACCGGCTTCCGCAATTATCAATGTTTTCATACTATTTATCCTTCTTCTTGGCACCCATGGTCACGGCGGGGTTGCCTACCGTCGTGCCCGGATTCTTGATATTGGTAAACACGGCTGCACCAACGCCGATCCTGGCGCTGTCGCAGATCGTTACGTGCTGAATGATCGAAGCACCGGTGCCGATCTCACAATACCTGCCCACTACGCATCTTCCCGAGATCGTGGCGTTGGGATAGATCGTCGTATAATCGCCCACTTCCACGTCGTGGTTGACGGATGCGTTGTACAAGATCACGCATTGCTTGCCGACTTTGGCTTCAATGCCCACCAGAGCATTGGCAAAAATCATCGAACCTTCACCGATCTGAGCGGTGCGATGAATGATCGCCCGGGGGTCTATCAATGTCGCCACATGGGCATTGGCCGGCAGCGTATCGATGATCCTCTCCCTGACAGCCGTATTGGCCAAAGCACAGACGACATAGACATCTTCATAGTTCTCAATGACTTCATCGCCACCTAAAACAGGATAGCCCTGGAAAGATTCCATCTCCCCTTTTTCAGTGAAACCTAATAGGTTCCATTCCGGTTTATTCTCATTTATTCTTTCGACAAGCCAGGCGACATCTTTACCCAGATCGCCGGCTCCCATGATAATTAGATCTTTCATCATTTATTCTCCATACAGTCTGATCCGCATCTTTTCAAGTTCGGACATCTGGCCCATATCGAGCCAGTCTTCTTCTTCAACGGTATAGACACCGATCTTTCTGCCCTTTTCCTTTTCCATCCTGATGATATCCGGGAAATCGATCCTGACATTCTTCTTCAGATCTTTCAGAACGACCGGTTCCACGATATACATGGCGGTGTTGGTCAAAAAAGAATATTCCGGCTTTTCCTCGATCGAGTCCAGAACGTCTTTCTTATCGACATTGACGATACCATAAGGTATCGTGACATGTTTCCTGGCGCATATCATCGTGATGTCGTTCTTGTTTTTCTTGTGAAACTTCACGATCTCGCTGTAATCATTGAGGATCAGAGAATCGCAACAGATAAAGAAGAAGGTATCTTTGATCTTGTTTTTCAAAAGGCTTAGGCCCCCACCCGTACCTAAAGGTTCAATCTCATCGGTCCAGGTGATCTTGTACTCTTTATCGATCTCTTTGAAGTATGATTTGATCAGTTCCTTCTTGTAGTTGACGATGATATGAAAAGCACTGCAGCCGGCTTCCTCATATCTTCTCATGATATGTTCGATGATCGGCAGATCCCCTACCGGGATCAGGGGTTTAGGCAGGATCTTGGTGAAAGGATCAAGCCTTGTACCCTTGCCGCCGGCATTGATGACGACCGGAATATCGATCTTCTTTTTCCTGGCCTTTGCGGCTTTCTTGCCGGTATAAATATCCAGGATCTTCTTTTTCTCATCGATGATCGGAATGGCGATATAGTTCTTATCCAGCAGCGTGATCGCTTCTTCCAAGGATGAAGCGACCCGTTTCGGGTTCCGGTTGCAAGCCTTATCAACACTTTCTTCCACATTGCCGCCATTAAACAGATAACGGCGGATATCACCATCGGTCAAGGCGCCGATCATGATCTCGTTTTCCGCGACAAAAAGGATCTTGGGCTTTACGGAGTCCAGCTTCTTCATCGCATCTTTGATCTTGCAGTCTTTATTGACTAAATACTGTCTGTAATCCATATTTTTATACGTTATAGATATCGGCTTTATACTTATCCAGATTGTTTCTTAAGAATTCGATCGTTTCCGCCAGACCTTCTTCGAAAGTATACTGAGGCTTCCAGTTAGTAAGCCTCTTGATCTTTTCATTGCAGCCCAAGAGCCGATTGACTTCCGATTTTTCGGGACGGACTCTTTGTTCATCACAGATGATCCTGGCGCTGGGGTTGATCTGCCTGATCAGTTCGTTGGCCAGATCACCGATCGAGATCTCCTTTTGCGTGGCGATATTGATCTCTTCGCCGATCGTCTTATCCGACTTGTATATCTCTAAGAAGCCTCTGGCCGTGTCCTTGACGTAGTTGAAGTCTCTTGTCGGGGTCAATGAACCAAGCTTGATCTCTTCCATCCCCGAAAGCAATTGGGTGATGATCGTCGGAATGACAGCCCTTGCGGATTGTCTGGGACCGTAAGTATTGAAAGGCCTGACAATCGTCACCGGCAAAGAGAAGCTTCTATAGAAAGATTCCGCCAGCCTGTCGGCTCCGATTTTTGTAGCCGAATAAGGCGATTGGCCCTGATACGGGTGTTTCTCATCAATTGGCACATACTGGGCAGTTCCGTAAACTTCACTGGTCGATGTGACCAGGATCCTTTCCGTTTTCAGGTCTCTGGCCGCCTGCAGAATATTCAATGTACCCTTGATATTGGTATCGACATACATGTCGGGTGAATGATAAGAGTAAGGGATAGCGATCAGGGCTGCCAGATGAAAGACCGCATCGACATCTTCCATAGCTGTGCGAACGCCGTTAGGATCTCTGACATCACCCAAGAAGATCTCTATTTTGTCCTTGATCTCTTTATCAAAAGTATCGATCCAACCCCAATTGTTGAAAGAGTTATATTGGACCATCGCTTTAACATCATAGCCTTCTTTTACCAGCAGTTCACTCAGATGGCTGCCAATGAAACCCTCTGCACCGGTAACTAATATTTTGCCCATAAGAAAAACCTCTTTTTCCCTCTTATTCTAACATTATTTTAGAAACAGTGGTATAGAGGCTCTGTTTGCGTAAAGCTTATCACTCTACCTTGTAGACCTTGTAATTATCGTCACTATAAACCTGATGCAGACCCGTCAATTGCAGATCAAGGCTTTGGGAAAGAGTCTGCACCAGATAGGAAACACCCTCATCCTTCAATCTTTCCAAAGCATTCGGATCGCCATCAAACAGATCATTTACCATCTTTCTTCTTCTTTCGGTCTCGACATGATCGGCATACTGGCCATCATTCCATATAAAACGCTTGGAAAAGACACCGAAGTTTTCTTCCTTTTTTATCTCGTCATATTCAAAAGTATCGATTGCGATATAATCCTCTTCATTAGTGTTATCTCTTAGCCAGAGACACAATCTGTAATCATCGACCGTGAACAGATTTCGGCTGATTCCTTGTTTATAGTCCCCACGATATGCCGCAATGCCATCTTCGACAACCGGTTTCACTCTTTCAAAAAAGAAGCGTCTGATATCCCTGAAAGACACCAGGCACACTAACAGAAGGCCGATATACAGGAAAGATCTTTTATCCTGGCCAATGGCTTCGATCGCCATCAGACCTGCCAGGATCGCATATGGGAAACCGGACATGATGAAATACATCTGGGAATTGCCATTCTGATAGGTATTGATCGTAAGCAGAATGCCCCAAACAGATATGATGCACAGCAACAAAGATATAAACATGACCCTTTTCTTTCTGATGAGAACGCAAAGCTGCCAGACAAGAGAAACTATCAGCAGTGACATTGCCCCGTTATCGGAGTTTAAGACATAAAGTCCCAAAGCCAGGATCCGGCTGAGCCCGTTATTCGGAAAGCCTTTGCTGATCAGATCATTCAGAATGTCGTTTGCCCAGTAATTCTGATCAAAAGCCCTTAAAACGCCTAAAAACTCAAGACCGTTTTCCTCGATCGTCTGACCGGAAAGATCACTGATAAAGATCAGATAAATACTTAAAAAAGAAAACAGCCATAAGACACCATAGACAAGGCCTTCCTTCCATCTTTTCTTAAGCAGCAGATCCAGACAGACAAACCCAAAGCCGATCAGAGATACCAGCGAAACCGGACCTTTAAAACCCGTCGTCAAGCCGATCAAAACGCAGGTGATCAAAACCTTTTTCAGTCCATAGGCATCATCATTAGATGCTTTACATAAAACGCTTATGCCCAGCATGGAAAGCGCATAGGCATAATCAAAACCGAAGGGACAGAAGTAAAGGTGGTTTGCCAGAAAAACGGTAGAGCCTTCCGTAAAAAGGATCAGAATCATGCCCAGATAGATAAGAGCCTCGTTTTTTAAAAGAGTAGACAAAAGTTCATATGCCGCAAAGACCATCATGATGCAGGGAATGATATAAGAAAAATAATAGCTTAATTCCAGCACGTCGATACCACTGATCAGACTGCATTGGGCGATCAGCGCATTGGAGAAATGATGGTAATAAAAGCTGACCCCGACCAATCGGAAATCCTGAACAGGGAGGCCCTTGGTAAAAGAGATATTGTTGCCGACCCAGAACAGAAAGTCCTTGTTCAGATAAAGATCGTGTTTCACATTAGTGACGGGATTAGGCAAAGAGATGGAAAAAAACGCAAACAAAACGATCATTAAAACCAAAAATAAAAGAAGGTAGAAATCATCGTTTAAAAGCTGCTTCTCATCTTTCCTCTTGTACAGATAAAAACAGGAAAGGATCGCTAAGATCAGGCTTATCAGACCCGATAATTTAGCGATCTTCAAACCCATTAAAATCAGATACTCAAACAAGACAACCAGGATGCCCAGACTGTAAGCCCATAATATCTCTGCGTTGCCATCACATTTTTTTATGCCAAACAGTTCAACAAGCGCCAGACCGGGAATAAAGATGCCCAGAAACTGATAAAGGGTATAGATGATCCCGTCAAATAAAGAAAGCTCACAGACAACAGCTGTAAGCAGGCAGAAAAGCAGAATGAAAAGCTGCAATAGACAGATATGTGAATTTCTTTTCAGTTCACTCAGAAATCTTTCCATATTCAAGTAATGCTTCGATCCATGAATCCTCTGATCTTCTCAGGATCATCACAGGTAATGATATAGTAACCGTGCCGATTGGAAGAATCCGTCACGTCGTCAGCAAAATGGTCGAGGTCGATATCGTGGTCAATGATCCTTATTTCAGGATCATCAAGAGCCAGCTGATAGTATGGCAGATCCTCCTGTTTCATAATGAAACGGACGGCTGCGTTTGTCCGCTCCCCAAGAGCGGAAAAATCGGGCTTTTTGCCTAAGGAGACATTCAGAACGGCTTCGACAAAATCAAAGCCGGTAGTCAGTCTGACCAGATCGGAACCGATAAAGTCACCGCCCATCCGACCGCCGATCTCGACGATGCCGATCTTTCCATCTTCCCTGATCTTGATCTCGGTATGAGATGCCCCGTATTTGATGCCGAGGCTATCCAAAGCATGGAAGGTCACTTTCTTTATCTTTGCGACCATTTCCGGATCGTTTTCACAGAGTTCAAGGTGCCCGTTTTCAATGAAATGCGGAGCTCCCGTAGTATATTTGCGGGTAAAAGAAAGGAAATGATGCTCACCCTCATAAGAGATGCATTCCACAGAGAACTCATCCCCTTCCAGGTACTCTTCGACCAGTGCCTTTTTTTCAAAGCCCTCTTTTTTAGCCATCTCGATCGCCTTTTCCAGTTCTTCAGCCTTTTCGATCCTGGTGATACCTCTGCTGCCGGATCTGTCTAAGGGCTTGACGATGAGCGGATAAGCCAGTTTTTCAAGCGGCAGATCTTCCGCCTTTTCAACCAGAAAACTCTTGGGCGAGGGATCGCCATGCTGCTCAAAACAGTTGCGCATCAGATGCTTGTTCGTAGACCTGGCCGTACATTCAAGATCATTGGAAACAAGGCCCATATGCTGAGCGACATAGTTCACCGTGATGATCGCCAGATCGGAAGAGATCGACGAAATGCTGCAGATACCGATCTGTCTGCAGACTTCCAGGATCTTTTCTTTTTCAACGATACTGATGGGATAGAAATGATCCGCTTCTTTTTCGCCGACATCGTTGGCTGCCCAGGCAAAAACATGAGTTATGTAACCCATCTCTTTTGCTTTTCTGATCAATGGCAACTGCAGATAGCTGGCGCCGATTATCGCTACATGTTTTGTCTCACTCACTTTTTATCTCCGTTTATCTTCTCCCGGATCAGATAAGCCGGAAAGCCCTTGGTCTGGCTGAAGATATTGCCAACATAGATCCCGACACCACCTAAACAGACTAAAGTTATACCGCCCATCAGAAAGATCGCGGCAATGATACTGGTCCAGCCTTCGGTGACATTGCTGGAAACAAAATAATTGATGATCTGTATCACAAGATAGACGAAAGCCAAAGCCGCGATCACAAAACCGAGCTTAATGATCGCCTTCAACGGCTTATTCGATTGCGATGTCAGCATATCGATGGCCATATCCACCTTTTTGGAAAAAGTATAGGAAGATTTGCCTTCAAAACGCTTTTCCGCTTCAATATCTATTTTCGAAACCTTATAGCCCATCCATGACAGCATCGCCGTAAAAGACTTATTGTTGTCTTTTATCTGCCGATATTCATCAACGACTTTTTTTCTGACGATACAGAAATTACCCACATCGCCATCATAATAGCCTTCGGTAAAGTGATTGTAGATCCTATAGAATGTTTTAGAGAAAAACAGGACCATGGCATTGTCCTTGCGATCCATCCGGCGGGCAAATACGATATCGTATCCCTTTTCTATTTCCTGAAAGAGGTCCTCGATCCCCTCAGGTCTATCCTGCAGATCACAGTCCATGAGAACGATATACTCACCCTTTGCCTCATCTATGCCGGCATTCGTCGAATGGATCTGTCCGAAATTGCGGGAGAGATCGATCCCCATCACTCTTTTATCTTCATGGCAGAGTTCTTCGATGATCTTCCAGGAACCTTTCGGACAGGCATCATTAACTAAGACCAATTCAAAAGACTTCTGGATCCTGTCCATCGTTTCTCTGACTCTTTCATATAAAGGCCTTAAAGCCTCCGGACAGCCATATACCGGCACAACGACTGAAATATCGACCATGGTCTAACCGACCTCCTAAACTCAATACAAATTAACAGGTTTTCTGCGCATAGAAATCTGCGATCTTTTCACAGACATATTCAATATCTTCTTTTGTCAGCCTGTAATACATCGGCATCCGCAAAAGTCTTTCAAAAGTCGAAGTCGTAAAACGATCTTCACTGGCCATCCTTCCGGCTCTGATACCCTCCGGGGCACTGTGCAAAGGCACATAATGGAAAGCTGTACCTATTCCAAATTCCCGCAGATATCTCTGCAAAGCTTCTCTTTCCTCAAGATCCTTGCACATGACATAGAACATATGGCCATTGTGTTCACATCCTTCAGGAATGACAGGTAGATCGACCAGACCTTTCTCTTTTAACGGTCTTAACAGCTCCATATAGGTATTGAAACTGGCAAGTCTGTCATCGTTGATCTTGTCCATATCCAAAAGCTGCGGATAAAGATAAGCGGCCAAAATATCGGAAGGCAGATAACTTGAGCCCTTATCGACCCAGGTATATTTATCCACCTGGCCGTTCTTGAACTGGGTACGATTGGTACCCTTTTCTCTGACGATCGCCGCCCTGTCCAAAAAAGCGGGATTGTTGATCAGAATGGCACCACCCTCGCCCATGGAATAATTCTTCGTCTCATGGAAGGAGTAACAGCCCAGATCAGCTATCGTACCAAGATAGGTTCCTTTATACAAAGCGTTGACACCCTGCGCTGAATCTTCGATCGTGACCAGATTATGACGTTTGGCTATTTCCAGTATCTTATCCATATCGCAGCCGACACCGGCATAATGAACGACCATGATCGCCTTGGTCTTTTCGGTTATGGCGGCTTCGATCAGTTCTTCATTGATATTCTTGGAATCTTCTCTGATATCGACAAAGACCGGAACACCGCCGAAGATGACGATCGCATTCGCCGTCGAAGAAAACGTATAGGAAGGAAGGATGACTTCATCGCCCGGACCGATGTCCGCCAGCATGCAAGCCATCTCAAGAGCTGTCGTGCCGCTGGTCGTCAAAAGAACACATGGCGATTTGAATTTTTCCTCCATGAGCTTTTCACACTTCATCGTAAATGCGTTATCTCCGCAGATATGATGAGAAAGAATAGCCTCGTTTACATATTTTTCTTCATCATCCGCAAACGGCGGAACATTGAACGGTATCTTTTTCATGACCTTGCCTCCTATTCAGAAACGACCCTGTATATCGTATAATCTTTATTTGCCTCTATTTTCGAAACGACTTCAGCCTTCGCTTTGTCATCATAATGAATATTAATATACTTGATGATCAATTGCAATTTTTCCTCATCGGAAATTATCAGATAGACATCATCATTATTCACGATATCTTTGAAAGGATTGCGGACATTGTAACGCTGCTTAAGCTCTTCATTCAACGGCATATTGACTAGCCACCCGCCAAGGCTGCACAGGTTCTCCACGTTATAAGAATCATCGCCAAGGAAAAGACCGCTCACATAATCAAGTCCTTCGTCCGTTGTTCTCAGATACAGATGCGTGTTATCCTGCCTGATCTGCTTCAAGGCGGAGATCTTGAGCTCATCACGTATCCGCTTGGAACTGTTGATCCTGAATTCATCAAAATAGATAAAGCTGCAAGAGATCATAATGATAAGAACAGCCAATACAGCCGGAACTAATCTCATACTGCCAAAAGTATTCTTTCTTTTGTATAAAAGGATCGTGATGCCTGAAAACAGGATGCTCAGATGAACTCTGCCCAGATAAGCGAAATTGCGGAATATATAGCTGAAAACGATACAGAATAAAGTCAATAGCACACAAAGGATGAACGTGATCCACTCATCCAGATCCTTTTCGGCTTCAAGTTGCAGGATGAACAGACCCAAGAAAAATAAAGTAAATGCGACCCCTTCCTTGTTTTCAAAAAAGAAAGCTATCGTTTCAAAGACCAGTTCCTTAAAACCATCTAGGACACCTTTTTTGACCGTGGTTTGCCGCTCAAGGATCTCTTCCATCATTTCGCTTGTAAAGATATCGGGATCATCAAAATCCCAGAGATCATAAAGCATCTCAAGATCCGTCTGACTTAAACCGAGATCCTGATATAAAAGGGCGTCATTTCTATAATCTATCTCTCCCCTGTCCAGCAAAGCAGCTCTCGTGCTGTTGTAGGCTTTGAAAGCCTTCCAGGCAGATTCCTGATAACTTAGTCTGCCGATATAGCGATTGACATTCATCAAAACAAAGCATACCAATCCGCAGATCAGCAGTTTCAGTACCTTTTTCTGCAGGTTTTTGTTTTGGCGATCTTTGATAAAAGAAAGGATCAGAGGCATAAAAAGACATACGCAAGGCAAAGAAACCAGATAAAACTGTCTCACCCTGAATAGCGGACTTAAAAGGATCAGTACAAGCGAAAAGATGATACCGGCTTTCCGGTCTTTTTCCAAAGACCAGGCCAGCAGAAGATAACCGGCCACAGCCAAGATGCAAGCTGTCTTAGTAAACTGCAAAGCGGAATAAAAGAAACGCCCGGCCAGAAACAGAAAGATGCTCATCAGTGAGATCTGAAGCAGATCGTTTTCTCTGTCACTCAAAACATAAGTGATGGTACTTAAAGAAAGAAAAATCATCAGATACTGAAAGCCCTCATACCAGGCTAAACCGGGAATGATGCGATAGAGAAAACTCAATAAATATCCTATGATCGGATTGATAAAGACCAGATGGGCATCGGGGCTTCCATAAGCACCCATAGCGATCATCTTCATTGAATAATCATCATCCGTCTCAAAAGCACAATAGAAAAAGGCCAGAAAATACAGCATCAATATCAGATTGACAGCCAACGAAACTATTAAGCGGTGTTTCTTGAAAAAGTCTTTCATTTTAACTATAAGAAAATATATCAGCACCTGCTGATATATCCATTATACATGATAAATTTAGCTTATTTTTCAATTCTGTGTTCATCTCATACACTGTAGATGATGACACCGATAAAGATCAGAATGATGCCTAAAACCTGTCTGTTTCTGATCTTCTCCTTCAAAAACAGAAAGCTGAAAAAAGGAACCAGCAGATGACTCAAAGACTCCAAAGCCGCATTATATGACAAGGAGATCCCCTTCAAAGCATAGGTTCCCAGCAAGAGGCAGGCGAAGAACACCCCATAGGAAATGATGACCGAAGGATTGAGATATTCGCCAATAAGGCTGTCATATTCTTTATCGGCGCTTTTCTTTAGCAGCAGCTGAGACAAAGCCGAAAAAACGACGCTGCAGATCTTCACCAGGGCATACTTATTCATGTTCCTTCTCTCCCGAAGAAATTACGATGATGCCGGCAATGATGAATAAAGCCCCGATGCAGGCCTTCAGTGTGATCTGTTCTTGGAAAATGAGAAGACCCAAAAGGATACCCCAAAGGATTGATAATCCATTGAAGGCATAAGCCACCGACAAAGGGATCTTCTTCAAAATCTGCTGCCACATAAGAGCGTAAACACCCAAGCACAACAATAACAGTCCCATAAAAAGGATGTATCTGAACGATAAAAACTCCTCATAGGCCGCAAACTTGGCAAAGACATTACTCAAAGAGTAGATGAAGATCGCAACCTGCAAAAACACGAAATTTCTGATTTTCATAACAAAACAATTATAAACAAAGTTCCAAAATATCATCAAGGGCCCGCATAACGGGCCCCTGTTTCATGATTTACTTGCTTTTGATCGTACCGGAGATATCCTTGATCGATAACTTCAATGTCGTAGTCTTAAGACCCTTGATGTTGTCGTCATAGACACCGTAATCTCCTGCCCAGTCGACTCTGATCGTCACCGTCTGAGTCGAACCGGCCTTGATCTTGGCGGCATCGACCACTTTGACAACGATCTTTCCGTCTTCATAGACCACATCATAAGCTTTGCTGCTGTTTTCGATCTTGACATTGCTGATCTCGCTGTTCACCGTACCGGACATTACCAGTTGTGAAGTAGCAACGACCTTGCCTTTGTTGGTCGTATCATAAGCGTTGACGGTCGAAGGAACAAGCTTGAGCGTCGCAGCCTTTCTGGCTACCTTGACCGAGATCTGTTTACTGATGACTGCCCCGGTCTTAGTTGTGATATTAAGAACAGGCTTATAGGTACCATCTTTCAGACTGCGATCTGTTAAGGAAATCATAGCCTTACCATCTTCGCTCAGCTGAGCCTTGAGCCCGCTTGCTCCGCTCAATGAAACGGAAACAACTTCATCAACGATATTGCTCAATTTGATCGTACCGGTCACTTCGATTGAAGGATCAAGCTGATTGAGATTGCCTTTGAGCGTGACGGCTGCCGTAGCTGCCTTATCGTAAAGGACGATGATCAGCCTGATTGGAACACTTGAAACCTTGCCATTGATCAGCGGATAAACATCGAAGAGATATCTGCCGGCTTTGATGCTCGCATCATTCTTGACCGTATCCTTGAGCGTTGCTGTGAAGGCGTTGTTTTCACTGTCGAATCCGACATCGACGATATCCTTGCTTAAAGCACTCACGTGATCGATACCGGTCACATTGGCTTCATATCCCAGATTCGTCGGTACCTTAAGAACAGTGGCCAGCGTCTCTTTGTACTGTTTGTTCAGTTTCAAGGCGGAAGTCTTCAGAGTGATCTTCGGATCGCTTTCCACTACTTTAACTGTCAGTACCATTTCCTTGAGCTGTACATAGTCAGTCTTTTCACTGCTCGTGTAGACCAACGGGATCATCGTCAGTTTATAAGTTCCGGCCTTGCTTGCCTTGACTGTGATCATGCCATCGGCATAAGTGACTTCTGAAATACCGTCCTCATTATCGGCCCAGCCGTAAACGACATCCAGCAGCGTATCATCAAATGAAGACCATTTGACCGCTACGGAAGCGGAATCCTGATACTTCAGGTTGTAATTGAGAGTTGCTGAAGCCAGTTTTGCACTTGGCGTCGTGGCGATGACCTTGACGTTCAACGTAAGCTTGATCGCATCGTTCCAGCCTGCTTCCTTATAGGACAAGGCAACTTTACCATTTGCAGCCGGTACCTTGACAGTGGCGTAGCCGTTTGCATCGATCGCAGAAACTTGATATCCAGCATCGGATGTCAGAACGCCGGTATTGATCGGATTCTTTTTGCCGTCTATCAGTCTGACCTTGACTGTCTTGTATTCGCTGGCTTCCGGAACAAAGAGCGTCACTGCCGTACTTTCCAGTTTGACGGTCGGCTTAGTGGCTACCGTCTTAAAGGTGACGACCTTATCGACATAACCTTCCTCATTGTATCCTTCAAAGCTGAAACGTACTGTTCCTTTATTGACGAACTTGCCATCCTTCATCTTCAGGGTGACTGTTCCTTCGTTTTGATCGAATATTGCCCAATCATCAAGGAATTTGATCTCTTTGATGACGGCATCCTTGGACGTAGCCGTCAGATTCAATGAACCTTCATTGGTAAAGGTATTGAAAGAACCGCTGGTCTTAGCCGTTACCGTCGCTTTCTTGGCCGTAACTGTGACTGTGAAATCAAAGTCATAGGATTTGTTGTTATCCAAGGTTACGGTCAGGGTGTACTTGCCGGTCTTTAAAGCCTTGATCTTTTCGGCTGTCGGATCGGCAATAGACAGATCGAAATAGCCCTCGTCCTTATTGAGTGTTACGTTATAGTCGCTGCCGGAGATGCTCACATTTTTGATCACAGAATTTCTTTCCGGATAGACCTCACTGTAAGCAGAAGAAACATATACTCTGGCTCCTGCTTCAGCATACTTGTTGATCGTGACCTTGTTGGCCGAAAGCCTCGGTGTGAGATCCAGGATCCTGAACACGATATCCTTGGAAACAGGGATATCCTTGGGATTTGTGGTGACTGTGGCTGTAACTGTTACTTCACCAGCCTTCTTGATCGTCGCAACACCGGCTGCGGTAACGGAAACGATATTGGCATCGACGGAAGTGAACTTGACATTGGAAGTCGTATATGTATTTCCGGCCTTATCGGTTCCGATCGCTTTTAAATTCACCGTCTTCTTGAGATCGCTATCCGCATCAAAGAAGAGGTTATAGACGCCATCGACCTCGGTCTTATCTTCAACGCCTTCCGCTTCAAGTTCAAGCGAATAGAAGACCTTGTTGATCACGGAGATCGAAGCTACAGTACTTCTGGTTGCCAGATCATCGAGATAGATCGTGATGTTGGCCTTGCCGACTTTCTTTCCTTCGACGACACCGTCATCATCAACGGAAGCAACCGAAGCAGCTGCCGATTTGAATCTGAGCATGCTGCGATCGACTTCAACGCCATCGGCATAGAGCGACAATCTGAATTTCTCACCGATCTCGATACCACTAGCGTATTCATCTTCGGCATTATTCACATTGACCGCTTTCCAGGTCAGTTTTGCGTTCTTGTTATAGGTATAGACGGAATAAGTCGTCTTGGCTTCCTGGTCGGCGATATAGGCGTAAATATCGACCGTTCCCATCTTCAGGAAGGTGATATTGCCTTCACCATCCACCGTTGCGATGTTTTCATCGCCTGAACGGTAAGACAGGTAAGCCGAGATATCATCGGTTCCGTTGATCTTGGCTGTAGCCGCCATCTTGCCCGGAGTCCCGACGACACCATCCGCCTTGCTGGCGGAAGCCGTGACCTTCAAACCATCAGCCGTGACAGTGATATCCTTGGTATCGGTGATGCCATTGGCTGAGGCGACCAGCCTATAGGTGCCGAACTGTTCGGCAAATACCGCACATTTATTGCCAACTGCTTCGATACTGACCTTGTCATCAGCTGTTAAAGCAACATAATTGTTGCCATCTTTCTTTAAGATGCTCCAGCTGATATCACCACTCGTATCGACCATATAGGTCTTTTCGACGGTGAAGTAAATCGAACTGCCATCGTCTTTCTTATCGGCAGTAACGATGTAAGGAAGATTGACGGTCTTGTTGACGACGTTATAGGTTCTCGCATATAAGGCGAAACTCGTGTTGCCCGACAAAGTCCCGCTAAACAGATCTTTCAAAGTCTGTGAAGCGATGATCAGCTTGTTGCCGCTTTGCGTGATAACGGCCGTTTCACCATTGGCGTTATATAAGTATTTGTCATTATTGATCAGGATCCTGCCACCGGTAGAAACTCTATCGTTTCTGACCGCCATCGTCAGCATCTCATAGAAGACAGCTCTTTCCGTACTGTCGGTACATTCAATGACCAGATCGCCATTGGCAGATACACTCATATTGATCTTGGAAGCATCGATCTCATGAGGTTCATTTTTGAGATCCAGATAAGCGGTCTTTGTGGTCTCAAGATAACCTTCAGCCGACAAAACCAATGTGTGGTTGCCGTTCATCAGATCGTTCTCGACAAAGAATTCATTGGGAATGACGACCTTTTCGTAACAATCCGCATAATCGGGATCGTTCTTGTCATCGATGTATTTAAATGCCTGAACCGTGATCGTCTTATTGCTGGAAGCAGAACTGTTAAGATCTTTAAGTTTGCCTATATTCTGTAAGAAATTCTGTTCATTATCGACCGTGATATAACCACCGCCGATGTAATTTACCTTCGCAGGCAATACCAATGCATAGTTGTCATCGGAAGGGCTCTTGTAGTAGCAGCTCGGTGCCGCCAAAGCCTTCAAAAAGTTCTTATCGGAAGAATCGATGACCACGTCGCCGTTTGTGGTTGTCGTGATGGTAATATCGCTAGGCGCATCAAGATTCAGTTTGGCGATCTTGGAAAGATTCGCGTTGTTACCGGTGTATTTTGACTCAAGATCGATCGTCTCAGTATATGCCGTATAACCCGGTGCACATACCTTGATCGTAATCGGACCATTAGGAACCTTATCATCGATCAAAGCCCTTAAATCGATCTCGATGCCGTGGTGATGAGTCAGAAAATAGAAATCATCAAAGTAGATAGCCTGCTGCGGTGTCTTTCCGGTGTAATAATAAATGGCACAAAGATTGCCCTTTGAATCATAAATATCGACATGCGAACCGGTATAGATCCCGCCAAGCCACTGGCCATAGTTTGTTGTATTGTACTTCCTGAATGTTGAGATCCAGGGGTCTTCATCGCCAAGCTTGTCAGCCGTCTTCATCTCACCGATGCAAAGCAATAAAGAACCTGTTCCAAGTTCGATCAGTCTGGCTTTCCATGGGCCATATGTATTAGGAGTCAGGTTGACGCCCGCATTCTTCAGATTGATCGCATAAACTTCAGCTGTTTTTGAGACCTTGATCGTGAAATTCTCAGGTGTAACATTCGCATATTTGAGATATTTATTGACAATCGTCAGCTCACCACTCTCATATGTGCAGTGGACATTCATGAAAGTGAAATCTTCACTGCCCGATAAAGTTATCGTAGCTGAAGAATCAGCCATGAAAGCAGACGCCCAAGGAGCGTTAGTGAAAACGATACCTACATCCTTCGTATACTTGACAGAGGTACCATCACTGTATTCAGCCTGCAGTTCATCGCCTGTTTCATCAGGCGTTTCAACTAAAGCATCCGATTCGACAGTTTCTTCATCGATCGTATCTTCTGCCGTCTCATCAGGTTCTTCAAAAGCTTCCGGATCTGTTTCTTCCTCCTGAACCGGCAGTTCTTCGCTCGTTTCTTCTTCAACGATCTCAGTCTGCTCCTCAGTAGTTCCTTCTTCTTCACTTTCTTCCTCAGTGATGACTATAGGATCTTCCTGATTTTCTTCTTCAGATACTTCTACCGTTTCTGTCAATGTTTCCTCATCTGAAAGCGTCTCTTCATCTGCATAAACTATTGCAGCGTGAGACAAAACGGATGAAAACAACATCATAAACGTTATCAATAAAGTTAATAATTTTTTCATTGACCGTTTTCCTCCTACCCTACTATTATATATTAATCCTCTAACTTATTTCTTTTTTTCTTTCGCACAGCCTATAAGCCTTTTTAATACTGAAATAGAGCCCATTTTTTGCCATATTCCGCTTTTCCTACTATAATGACTTATATGGAAAAGTTATTGGAATTACTGAAAGAACTTCGTTCCGATATCGATTTTGAGAACGAAGAAAAACTGATTGATGACGGGCTTCTGGACTCCTTCGACATCATCTCCCTGATCGTTGAGATCAACAGTGCCTTTGACGTTGAGATCTCAGCCGATGATATCTGTCCCGAAAACTTCAATTCGATCAAAAATCTTTATGCGCTGATCGAATCATATAAAAACCAGTAAGCAGAAGAATAAAACATCCCGACGAGGGATGTTTTCATTTACAGATCTACGCTTGCTTTACGCGGTTCAAAGCAGCAGCAGGGTCTCATGCAAACGATACGTACACCACTGGCTCTTTGTGGGCCGACTTTCATGAAGGTCGCCAGAACGCTGGTATCACCACCCAAGCCGATCGCTCCGGTATGAGATTTGTTTACCTCTTCGGTGATCTTTTTTTCAAATTCATTTTGAACTTCATAGTTGCCATCAGCCATGGCCTGAAGCATCAGCGAAGACGCCTCATAATGTGTACGTCCGATCCCTACGGCAAGTGTGCAAGGCGAACAGCCAAGCATGGAGACGGCTTCTTTCGCCCAGGAAATGATCTCGTTTAATACGACATTCATGTCATGCTGATGAAATACCCGGTAAGTCTTCGACCGGATCTCCGGCCCACCACCCTGCATCATGATCGTCAAAGTCAGCTTATCCTTATCTTCAACATACCTCATCATCATCGGAGCCGGAAGGACCGCCTCTGAACGGCTGTCCAGACCTCCCGACTGATCGATACGTTGTCTGTCGTCACCCATGATGCCCATAGGTCTGCCAGGCAGATCGCGAAGGCCTTTTTCAACGCCCTCATAGATCGCTTCGATCATCTTGCCATCGACATTTCTGTTTTCTCCGACCTGCAATATCAGATGCGGGATGCCGGTATCGTCGCACAAAGGAGAACGTTGATTCTCAGCGATCCTGGCATTTTCACAGATCTCTTCGATCGCCCATCTGGACAAGGAAGAAGATTCTTTTTCTTTATATCTTTTATAGATCGCAAACTTTGCTTTGGGAAAAACGGAACTTGCTTTTACCAGTGTCGACGCCGTCTTTTCAACGATCTCAGTGTATTGTTCATTTGTCATAGATGCTCTCCCCATCGGCGATCGCAATCACCGCCGGATAATCTTTTACGATCAGTTCATTGAACGCTTCCATACCCAATTGCTCAAAAGCGACCACTTTTCTTTCAACGATCCTGTTTGTCAGTGTTGCCGTAACCGGCGGAATGACCGCGTAGACGGCTTTGTTTTCTTTGAGTATTTCCGCTGTTTCTTTCTTCAGTTCCCCTTTGCCAAGGTGCATCCTGATTCCGGCTGAAGAAAGAATGCCCATCGTCGATTCGATCTCATATTTATTGCTGGAAGTCGGACCCACGCCGGCCGGACTGACAGCCGTATGAAAGATCAGTCCGCCTTGTAAATCGAAAGGCGCTTGATTTATACTGCCGTCTTCGATCATTTTTGCGATCCTGGGTAAAACGGCATCTCTTCCACAAAAGATGCGACCGTTGATCAAAACGGTATCTCCAACCTTCAATGAAGCAACATCTTCATCGCTGATCGGAAAATTCAAAACTTTCTTTTCACTCATTAGGATACTCCTGTCTAAAAAACTTATGCAGATGATCACCTAACCATGTGATGATCATCGTAACTCCATAATACGTCAATATCGAATACAAAGTAATAAAGACAAACCAGATCAATCCTGTTAAAACCGTATATCTTGGCCAGATGAGGCAAAACAGATCGCGGAAGACCTTGTGATTAAGATAAACCGAAGGCGTGATCAGTGCCCACTTTTCGATCAGCGGATGTTCAAACAGCTTATTGGACGATAAACAGGCAAAGGCGCTTGTGACCCCGATAGAAATGATGAAGACCAGAATGAAATCATAGACGGTCTGGTAGAAGAAGAACGGGATCACAACGCCTCCCAGGATCAGGCTTACAGCCGAAACCGATAACAGTATCCTGTCATCATAATGACTAAGCTTTTTTGCCACCTCATAAGCTATCACGCCGAGATTAAGATCCGCAAAACCGCGTAACAGTGCGCTGTTCAAAATAATGTAACGGCAATCCCAATGTTCGCCAATATAGCCGTATGTCAGACAAAGATATGGATAAATAAGTATGATCGATAAGGGACAAATAATCTTAATGTATGATCTATCATATTTTTTCAATAAGGTTCTGATCACAAAACCATCAATAATCAATGTCGAAAGATACCAGCTTACCGAATTATAGGCAAAACCGGCTGGCCAATTGAGACCGATCGAATGAAAAAGAAAGATCTCCGGCAGATGGGATATTATCCCATTAAGATAATCGTATATGCCATAACCCAGGTAATAGCCTTTACCCAGCAATGCAACAGCAAACGCAAACAAGGCATGCGGAAAATATTTAAGATATGTTTTTTTCAGATCTTTCCAGGCAAAGCCATCCAGATCGTTTTTTTCTTTCAGATAATAATACTTCCTGGCGATCAAAGCTCCGGAAACAATAAAAAAGAATTCCACCGCAATATACCAGGACGTATAGTGCCCATACACGTTGTTCAAATGGTAAAAAGCAATCAGATATGTAAAAAAGATCCTGTTAAACTGTATCAGAGAATTCTTCATTTTTTATATTTCAAGCGACCAGACAGTTACTGATCTGCTCTATCTGACCGGAATCAAACAGATCGATATTATGCAATGCTTCTTTAAACATCCGCTCATAAGCTTCATAAGCCAGTCCGGCGATATGTGGGGAAAGCAAGACGTTAGGAAGCGTTCGCAATTCGCTGTCGGCCTTAAGCGGCTCCTCTTCAAAAGTATCCAGACCACAGGCCGCGATCTTTCCCGACTTCAATGCTTCGGTCAGAGCTTTCTCATCGATGAGTTTTCCTCTGGCGGTATTGATCAGTATCACACCGTCTTTCATCAGACCTATCTGCTGCTTTGTGATGATCTTACCTGTTTTCTTATCATATGGGCAATGCAAAGAAATGATATCGGATGATCTAAGCAGCTCGTCCAAAGAAAGATAAGTCAGATGCAGTTCCTTTTCAATTTCTTCATTCTGTCTGAACTGATCATAATATACGATATGACAATCGAAACCATTCAGCATCTTCGCAACCCGCTTGCCGATATTGCCCATGCCGATGATACCAACAGTCTTGCCAAAAAGTTCATGCGTCTTTATTCCGTTCTTCTGTTTGTTCCATTTGCCATCTTTCATCTCCGGCCAAACAGAATAAGTGTTTTTCAGCGTCGCAAGCATCAGCATAAGCGTATATTCGGCCACACTTACCGCATTTACGCCTTTGTTGACATACAAAGGGATCCCATGTCTTTTCAAGACATCCAGATCAATGCTGTCAAGTCCTACCCCGGTCCGCTGTATCATTTTCAGCTTCTTTGCGGATGCGATCACTTCTTCATCGATCTCAAGTTTGCCGCTCATCAGAAGATAATCCGCATCTTCTATAGATTTTATCAGCTCACTGCGATCGACTTTTTCCAGCATCTGCAGATCAAAACGCCCGGCAACATTTTCCCGTAAAAGAGCTGCCAGTTCTCCTTCATATCTGTTGGTCAAAAGGATCTTTTTCTTCATTTTGCTCCGGCATTGAAAAGATCGGTATAGCTCGATTCGTCTTTGATGACGCCATAGACCAGTGCCCTGTTATAAAGTTTTTCCGCCCAGTTGCGGTGCGGGCCGATCTCGTTCATCTTATTGGCGTTTTCGCTCTTTATGACACCGCCATCGGTACTGAGAATCTGACAGACATCCTTATAAACTTCTTCCGAAATGGCATACATGCCATTGACATAAGGAATATGGGTCGGATGGATGATCGTTTTGCCGATGAAACCGTTTGCCTTATCCAGCAAAACTTCTCTAAGCAAGCCATCGACGGCGTCGTTAACGAAAGTTTTAGTCTTCAGCACGGAATTGTTGAAACGCTGCGGCAGATCTTCAAACTTCTTATTCTTATCGACCCGGAAATATTCCCAGACCGGACCGGAAACGACATAATCGTTATTGCGGGCGAAAATATTCAAAACATCTTTCAGACAGTCGGCAACCGGCATGATATCGTAAATCGTATAATTTATGCCTCGACGAACACCGAAAACCGAAGACCAGTCGGTTCCACCGACTCTGACATTAAGTACCAGATCCCGGTATTTATCCAGGATCTGCTTGACACCCATCAGTTCATCCATTCTGGATTCCAGATAAGCCATCTTCTTGCTTTCAAGGATCGGCATGCCATACAGCACTTCGCCAAAACGTTCATTCAGTTTCACAAGATGGGAATAATACTCCTCTCCATCCGATACTTCAAATTTGGGGAAATTAAAACCCGTAAGATAGGCTACCTGATGTTTCTCAAGTCTGGCGGAAAAATGTTTGAACTGTTCGATATTTCTGACTCTGATTATCAGCAACGGGATATCGCCATAAGCGATCCTCCCGTTTTTCACATCCTCATCAAGTTTGTCCAGCAAAGCCAGAACATTGTCTTCGGCAGCCGGAACATCTTCCAATCGGCAGGCATCTTCAAAACACATGACCATGGAAGTCAGTCCGGGATATTTTCTGGTCAATATCGCATCATGAAAATCTCTGGTACCAGGCATATACATCGTAGCCCCCAGACAGAATTTCAGTGTTTCAAGATCCGTACGTTTATCAAATTCGATCGGTTCTTTGATAAAATCGATCTGTTTTCCATAGTTATGATGTCTCATTCAATCCACCTCATAAAAGAACACTCGTCTTTTCCATAAATAACTTCGAAGTCAGTTCGTTTTTACCTATACGGATACTGACTCCTTTATCATCCAAAACATCAGTATATTCATCAGCGATCTTCAGCTTATGCAGACACTCTTCAACACTGTCGGCAGCGATCAGATACTTCAGAACATTACAGCTGCTGGGTTTATCACCCGTAATTTGATCACCTTGTTTCTTTAAGATAATTACATCGGAAACGATATTCTCTGCCATCGACTTTTCAATTCCGCAGATCTGATCCAGTACTCCTTCTGAGGCAAAGATCGGAAAACATATCACATACTTTTCAAGACGGGCAGAATCATTACTGTCACCTGTTTTTCCCAGATAGGAATCAATAGAATACGACAGCATATCAAAACCGGCATATTCTTTAGCGACCATCGAAGAAGTGCCGCCTGCGACTCGGGGCGAAAACTCGATCACATAGACCTCGTCATCTCTGACGATGACCTGCATGAAAAAAGGCGTATTATCCGGCAATTCGAAAGCATCGCCGATCTGTGTTGCGATCTTTAACAGTTTTTTCTCTAAAACCCTGTTCAGCTTTGGAAAATAGGCATTGCAAAGCTGTCTTGTCATATTTCCATCGATGACCGATATCTTACAGGTACTTAATATGAGATGGAATATGCCGTCTTTGCGATAGCCATGCACACCCATTTCCGTACCCTCGATAAAATCTTCAACGATCGCTTTGCCTGACAGGCCAAAGCCGCACGCTTTGTTGACAGCTTCCTGCAGTTTTTCTTTCTCGGCAAAGGCGACCCGGCTTATCCCCGCTGAACCGCAGCTGTCGGCCGGCTTTACGATCACCTCTTGGGCCAGATCAAGTTCACTTATATCCGTATCTTGCGAAACGACATAATAACGGGCTGTCGGAATATCATTATCCATCATGATCTTCTTCATCAGCCGTTTGTTGGTGACCTTTTCAGCCGTATCCGCAGAAAAAGGATGGGGCAAATCAAGCCTTTCCGCTGTTTTCATTGCAACATTCATCTGCTGATCAAGACAGGAACTGAGCACTATATCAGCATGGTACTGTTTGGCGATATTATAGACCGCATCATAGTCCATCGCTGATTCTTTGCAATGTATATCTGCAAATTCAGCAGCGGGAGGGTCATCAAAATAATCGACCAGGACTGTTCGATATCCTCTTTCTTTCAATTCTCTGATCAGTTCACCATGCGGTACCGTACCTCCCAGTACGACCGCTGTTTTCTTATCCGTTTCGCTCATCTGCACTTTCTAATCGACCTTCCACTTCGTGGGTGAAGCGATCGCTTCCGGATAATACTCATCGATCATTCGTTTAACTAAAACGATCTGTTTCGCTCGCTTTTTGGCGTCATCCGCTGTTGTGTCCCAGCTGTGTGTCTTGGCAACCGAACCGCCGGTCTTCAGATAGATCGGAGCTGCGATGCGGATCATTTCCGGAACTTCATAATGACGTATGAAACCGCCGGAAGACTCCGGATTTTCTGTATGGATATCGATCGGAATATCGATCGCCTGTCTGATTGCCGCCAGCATCTGCAGCTGTATATCTCTGACCGGGTTGAACGAATTTGCGCCAATACTTTCCAAAAGTTTGCCGGAACAGGGATTGCCCTGGCCGGTATGAGCTGAAACCTTGAATTCGCAATCCGCCGGCAGTTCTTTGGCTTTTCTCATTTCATTAAGCAGCCATAAGCAACCCTCATCATAGACCAGAAAACCACGACAGCCGAATCTTACAGCACGCTTGACATCTTCGATTGCTCTCACGATCTGTTCCTGACCACGCAAACGATATCCCATGCGCTGGCCTTCCGGAGTGTGAACGGAAGCACTGGTATCGGTCGTTGCTCTGGGGCCGATAGCCAGGATCAGCTGTACATTGTATTTTTTTGCCAGAGCTACCATTTCTTCGATCTCTTCATCCAGTAAGGTCCAGATACCCTTAGTCTGGGTAACCCTGTGGATCGGAACATGGTAAGCATCCAACTGTTCGAGCAACGCCTTCATTGCGCCAGGACCCTGAATACCGGGAACTTCAAAACGATATTGCCCGCCATCGGGGAATCTTTTATCGGAAGTGGGAAGATCATAGGCATCCCCTGAAGGCATACCGATCTTCTTTAAAAAATCTCTGGTCTCCTGCATACGCGTGTTCTCCTTTTATAGTTTTATTAAAAAGACATTCAAATCTTTTTCTATATTATATATCCAATTGAGAAGCTCCTTACTCAATTCCCTGTCTTTTCCCGAAGAAGCCATCAGAGAATAATACTTCTCTTCCAAAGCTTCCCTGCTTAACGGATTCTCCGGTTCCCCATAAGGATAATCAGCCCGACAGGTATATGAAGCCTCAGCTGTTTTTATGGTGACGATCGATGCCCGTTTATCCGGAACAAGAGCGGAAAGTTCCTTGTTTTCAATGATCATGATCTTTTTTAAGACCTTCTTTATCCTTTCATCATTGATGCATGCATCCGAAAACTGCTCATAATTGACTTTCCCAAAACAGATCGCCGAAGCTACACCATATGGGATCGACATCTTAGCCGAATCAGTATTTAAGATTTCCGTATGATCATGACCTTTCAAAGCCAGATCGTAGATCTCAATCAGTACCTCTTGAATATCATTTAAATCGATATCATTGTCTTCACAGATACGTAAGGCAGCTTCTACTGCTCCATGGGCGTGCCGGCAGGCTGCATAAGGCTTTCGATAGATCGTCTTTATGGCGTATCCGGTTTCGCAAGGCTTCAAGAGTCTGTTCAAGTCAACGTTTTCGGCACATGCTTTGAAAAATCCGCGATCTCCACCCAGGATATCTTTCGGCCCATCAAGCGCTTCATTGGCAAAACAGACCGCATTGATCGCTGCCATAGCCGCATGGCCAATCGTATAAGGCTTGAGTTTGGAACCGCCATCACTCATTTCCAGAAGTCCGGCAGCACTTGTCGCCGCCGCGCATATCACGGGATTATACAACGCTTTTTCATAGCCGATCGCCGCTGCAGCTCCGATTGCCGCCCCGATACAGGCACAGGTCCCGGTCGCATGGAAACCTTTCTTTTTATGTCCGGGCTGTATCGCTGAAGAAAGCCGGATCGTCGCTTCATAGCCGGTCACGATGCCCCTTAACAGGTCGTCGCCGGATAGACCATTATCTTGCACAAAAGGTAATATCGCACTGATCACGACCGACCCTATATGGATCATACCGAAACGATGCCCATCATCCAGTTCGATATAATGACTGTGAAAACCATTGAGGAAAGCGGCAGTCAGCACATCTGCTTTCCTGTTAGTTCCGATGACCGTACATCTGCCACGATCGATTGCCATTTTGTTCAGATAGGAAGCGGTCTCATTACGCAAAACAGATGCACCGATCATAGTGCATCCAATGTAATCCAGAAGACAGTTTTTGGCTTCCTGCAATACATCCGCCGGAAACTCCTGTCTGGAAAAATCGTATATGGAATCGATGAAGTTAGCAGTTATCGTCTCTTCCATTTATGACCTCTCTGATATAATACTGCGGCATCCCGCTGACAGTCATATAGATCCTGCCGAGATATTCACCCATGATACCCAGTATGACCATGATCATACCGCCAACAAACAGGATCGCCAAAAGCGTACTGGTATAGCCGGAGACCTTGATCGGTCTTACGACACTGCGGACCAGCAGATAGACCATCCAGATGAAACTGAAACCGGAAAATAAGAAACCCAGATAAGTTGCGATACGCAAAGGCATCATCGAAAAACTAATAAAGATATTCAGCCACATCCTGAACAGTTTCTTGAAGGTGTAGCCGGATGAACCCGAGATCCGTTCATGATGTTCGATCTCGACATTGCCATACTTGCTGGTGACTTTCATCAGAAAAGAACCGATCGAAATGAAAGGACTCTTATATGTCAGCATCGCATCCACGACCGTCCGGCTCCAGGCCGTAAAAGATGATCTTTTGATCCCCTTGGGCTTGTTTCCCATGAGTTCCGCGACCCAGTTATGCAGATCACTCATGAACTTCTTAAATGCTCCGTGCTTCTTGTTTTTGAATTCGGCATAAACAACATCATAGCCTTCATTAAGCTTATCTGTAAGCTTAAAGATCCCTTCAGCCGGATGCTGACCGTCATCATCCATGAAAACGATGACATCGCCCTTGGCCTGCTGAAGCGCCGCCAGTTTTGCTGAAGGCTGACCATAATTACGGGAAAGATCTATGCCGGTGATTCTGCTATCTTCTTTACAGAGCTGCAGAATGACCACGAAAGTATCATCAGGAGAACCATCATTTACTAATACGATCTGATAGTCCTGTCCCCTTTTCTGAAATTCATTTTTTATATCCGCTACCACCAAAGGCAGGTTTTTGGCCGATTTATAACACGGAATACATACAGATATCAACATTTTTTCTTCCTCATCCATCATATTACACTTCAATCATACTAATTAAAGCAACAAAAATCTATTAATCGACCTGCAGCATCATCGTTAATTTAGCCGAAAATTCTTCAAAAGAAACACTCTTCACAGGCAGGCGAATGCTGTTTCCCTCAGGATCTTCCACATCGATCAGATCTGAAAATCGACGCATCTTGCTGTAACATTCTTCGATACTTGATGCATCAAAAACAAGCTTGGCAACGATCGATCTGCTGGGCTTGGAATCATCCGCTTCCTCACCTGCTTCCTTCAGTTTTATGACCGCATGAAGCATGTTCTGATCAATTAACTGATCGACACCCTTCAGTTTCTCGTAGATTCCTTTTTTGGCATAGATCGGCAAGCAACAGACATATCTTCCTAAAACGGCTGTCTCATCATATTCTCTCCGGATCCCCAGATAAGAATCGATTGAAAAAGAGATCAGATCAATACCGGTATAATCCTTTGCCACCATGGACGAGATCCCTCCTCCTAAGCGTGGCGAAAACTCCAAAACGTAAACTTCTTCATCTTTTATCATGACCTGCATGAATAACGGTACGGATCCTTTCAATTCAAAAGCGGCAAGGATCTGATCAGCCACGTCCTCAAGCTTTTTCTGCAAAGCGGCATTCAGTTTCGGCAAATAGACATTATAAAGCAGAAGATTCGTATTCTCGTCAGCGTCACAGACTCTGCTGGTACCAAAAAGGATCCGGGCATGGCCATTATCCGCTATGGCATGAACGCTCATCTCACACCCGTCGATGAATTCTTCAACTATCGCTTTCCCCGTCAGCCCAAATGAGCAGGCCTTATTCAAGGACTCCTTCAGTTTTTTCTGATCAAGTTCAGACAGCTTCGTGACACCTGCCGAACCGCTGCTGGCATCGGGCTTGATGATGACCGGAGCTTTTAGATCAAGAAGTGAAAGATCGAAGTCCCTGTCAACGACATAGTATTTTGCGGTTGGGATATGATATTCCATCATGATCTTCTTCATCATCCGCTTATTGGTGACCTTTTCTGCCGTCGCAAAAGAAAAAGGATGTGAAAGACCCAACTCTTCCGCAACTTTCATCGCGACATTCATCTGCTGATCCAGACAGGAACTAAGTACTAGTTTAGTATCATATTTTTTCGCAATAGCCAGCACCGCCTCAAGATCCATTGCCGATTCCCGGTAATGAACATCCGCATATACGGCCGCCGGAGGATCCGTAAAATAATCGATCAGAACAGTATGATAAGCTCTTTTTTTTAGCTCTTTGATCAGATCGATATGAGGGACCGTTCCTCCCAGAACGATAGCTGTTTTTTGCCTTGATATATCCATAACAAGCACCTTTCAATATTGCAATTTTGAAACTATCTGCCTGTTTCCTATTTATTTCTTCAGTTCCTTATAGACCTTCATTACTTCAGGATACAGTTTCCATAAGACTAATACACTCACCACCAGGAAAACGATATACCTGTAAACATAAGGCAAGGAATAAGATAAAACACTCAATTGATTGATTGCCCAGAACAGCAACGAAATGAAAACCATCTTTTTAAAAGAGACACATCGGCTGCCACAGACCTTCTTCTCCAAAACACCCTGTATCACCAGCAGCATCAGATAGCTGAAAGCCGTCGTATATGCCGCAGATCGATAACCGAACTTCGCGATACAGAAAAGGTTCAATGCCATATTTATCAGCATCGCAGCCATGGTTCCCAAAGCACAGTATAAAGTCTTTTTCTGGTAACGTTCGATCGAAGTAAAACAGTTGCTGAAAAAGCGAAACAGCGTCCCTGTCACCATCGGAGCGATCAGATAGACAGCCTCTTTGTATCTTGAACCACCAAGTATCAGAACCAGTTCCGGTCCCAGGATAACCAAAGCCCAGGAAATATAACCGAAAAGATATGTGATGAAATCCCAGGGCTTCTGTATCTCTTCCGCTTCGTTTCGATCAAGCTTTTCAAAAAGCCAAGGCATGAATGAATGCCATACGGCATCTTCAATGATCCAGATGATAAACGACACTGTCGTAGCCAAAGAGAATATACCGGTAACTTCACTTGAGACCATCTTGCGGATCATGATCTTATCCGCCTGGTTCATGATCTGAATGGACAGGGTCTCCGGTATCAGCGGCAAACTATACGTAACAGCATAATGCCAATACTTCCTGTCTCTAGAAAAATCGCCATCCTTGCACATGATATAGGCGGCAAGCAGACCACCGATGATCTGTGGCGTATAATAACCGATGACTCGTAGATCGACGAGACTGTCATATAATCCCTTCCTGTTTCCCCAATATAACAAAGCGATCGAAAGCAGTGTCGCGGGAATCATCATCAAAGAAGAAAGGATGACGCTTCGCTTATATCTGAGCATATGCGCTTCCCTGGTCTGGAAATACATGACCGATGTATATGAGAATGTATAAAGGATCATGAACACATACATCAGATCATCGATCTCGATAAAACCGATAAAGATCTTTCTGAAGAAGATGGATACCAGCAGATAGAATACTGCGATAACAAGATATGATAGACTCAAGGTCGAACTGACATATTTCTCAAAATCATCCCGGAAATCATACTTCGCTCTTGAGACGCTCCGATACATGCTCAAAGAAAGTACCGGTACCAGTATCAGCAGCCAGGATTCATATGTGCGCAATTCGCCATATTGAGCCGTCGAGACCAGCCTTGAATAGATGGGTGTCGCCAGAAAAGAAACCCCTCTGACGAGAAGCTGCATCAGGATATAAAAGATCCCGGCGATCGTCGCCTTTCTATTAAGATCTTTTTTGCTGGTTTTATTTGTATTTTCGTTCAAAAATGTTCTGTTCCTTATCCGAAAGTCTTTAATATTTTACTATAAATAGACGATTCCAACAACACGGCTAGCGTTCAAAAACGATATCCCACAGCTCTTTCTTCATCGGCTTTAGTGAAGCCTTTTGCGGGCCGGTCATTTGGGCATAGGAGTTGCCTTCGACCATTATCCAGCCTTCTTTTGACAAAGCGATATCCCAGCCGACATAAGAAAGTTTCTCTGTCTTTTCAGCTAAAGTGAGAACAAGTTTTTTTGCCTGTTCCCATTCCGGCAGCTGAAAGCCTTTAAAAACAAGGCCGCTATCCGGATGCTTTTTCAACATCACCCCTGTTTCAGCGCAGCCATCCGTCAGAACGATTCCCGTTTCCTGATCCACCAGACAGGCCGGTCCGCCCATAAAACTGTTGTCAATGACCGAGTTTTTCTGTCCCGTACGAAAGTTGCTGGCCCAAAGCACGATTTTACCGTTTACCGTCCTCAAAGTCCTGACCTTCACCGTATTGACAGAAGCCGGATGGAAAGCTGCCAATCTGGGATCCTGTTTTATCATTTCCTCACAAACGACATTTCCGGAACTTCTGACTTTGGCAATCAGTTCCTCAGCCGAAGCAAAATCTTTAATATCAACTGCATAGATCCCGACCCCTCTGGATCCTGTATCATCTTTAACGATAAAACGAGGATGGCGCCGTATGAATTCCTCATCCAGATCTTCGCCCCTGATCACTTCCCTTTTATAAAATTCTTTAAACAGTTCATAGGTACGGTATTTATGAGTCAGGATCCGGGCTTCTTCTCTATCATTCAGTATGGAAGCGATCTTCAATGTATCGACTGCCGAAATAAAACCTTCTTTTTTCTGTTCATCAGCCTCGTAGATATGATACATAAAGTAATCTTCGGCGGAATAGCCGTATTTCATCCAGCATCTTTCAATATCTTTTTTTATTTTTTCTCTATCTTGAGCTTTGTATACGGAAGCATTCTGATCCAGCAGTTTTTCGATCCTTTCTTCCGCAGGTTTGTGACTCAGTTTATGAACATAACATGCACTGTCATACGCAAAAGAAGAAACACCATGCAAAAAAGTTCCGCCATGCAGATACCAGTTTGATAAGATCCTGTTTCCTTTATCGATCAGACTCATAAGATCACACCTCTTTCTATAATAAAAGCGGCAACACCCGTATATAGAGTATCACCGCTTTATTTTATCAGGTTTTAATTACAGTTTATCAAATTATACTGACAATTTACGATTAACCTTCGACACCTGTCACCGGAGGAGTATAAGTGTTAGGTTCTATTACCGGGATCTTCTTCCACTGCGCTACCAGCAGGATTTCACTGTTCTTGCCGAGAGCTACCAGGATATCTTTGAAGTCATTGACATTCTTATATAATGTCTGATTTCCATCCGGATCGGTATAGACGAAACCTAAGAACTTGTAGCCTTTTCTGACGAACTGGTTAGGATCGGAAGTCATATCGGGATCAGAGTATTTGTACTCGTGATCAGGCATCGTGCCTGTACCGCCGTTGCCATCATACTTGATCGTATACTTCCAGGGATCCCATTGTGCAAACAGTTCGATCTCTCTGTCTTCTTCTTTTAAGAGCGTATCCTTGTATTCGACTGAACCATTCAGGATCTCACCACTATTTTCAAACTTGAAGCCGACGAAATCGTAACCGTATCTGCTGTATGTCCATTCGCTCTTGGAAGGCATCTTGTCCATATCGCCTGTGTAATCGGAATCGGCCATTTCACCCGTGGCATCTGCAGCATTCTTCTTGTAGATGATCTTGTAAGGAAGCGGATTCCATTGAGCATAAAGAACGACAGTTCTGTCATCTTCTTTCAGAAGCATATCTCTGAAGTCATCAGGATCAGTGTGGATATCTTCGGAATTCGGATCCTCGATCGTATAACCCAGGAATTCGAAGCCCGGCCATTCAAATGTCCACTCATCCTTTGAAGGCATCGTCGGATTCGCACCCGTATAATCGTCATCGCTCATTTCACCGGTCGCATCCGGAGAATTCTTGTCATATTCGATCTTGTAATCGAGCGGATTCCATTGCGCATAAAGAACGACAGTTCTATCTTCTTCTTTCAGAAGCATATCTTTGAAATCTTCAGGATCGGTATGAATATCATCGGAATCCGGATCCTCGATCGTATAACCCAGGAACTCATAGCCGGGTCTTTCAAATGACCAGGTTTCTTTGGAGTTCATCGTATCTTCAGATTTCCTGTAGGTATCATCATCCATTTCACCGGTCGCATCATCGGCATTCTTTTTGTACTTGATCGTATAAGACTGCTCGAAATAGACTTTCAGGACCGTGGAACCATCAGGCTGAACTTCCAGCGACCACTCTTTGTTCATGGCCTCATCGAGCTTATAGCCTTCGCCCATTTCCGGATTCGGTACCTTGTCTTCATCGGTGATGCTTACGATCGGTCTCTCATAGAGGTCGACGAAATAATCTTCACTGGTGTAGTCCGGAGTCTCAGGATAGCCTTCCGAGGTTTCGTAGTAATAAGCTACTTTATAAGGGGTGTGGGTCTGAATGATCATCACCAGAAGATAGAGGTGGTCATGCTTGCCCTCAGCCGTAAACGAGAAGGAAGATTCGTTTTCAAGCGGAACAGCGAAAGTACCATCATCAAAGTCATACCAGGTACCATATTTCACATCATCTTCATCGATATGAACGATACCGCTGGAAGTAACCTTGAAATAATCGGAAAGGTTTTTGCCGTAACCATACTTATCTTTAGTATCGATATAGTAGATCTTTCTGCTATCAGCACCGGCATAATAGTAGTTGCCTTCATCCGGATCTTCGAATGCTACAGCACCATAGATATTGGCAGGGCTGGTAAACTCAGGATCATTGTAGAACGAATAGGTTACATCGTAATCCATGCCCATCGCATTCAGACGGATATCGTTATCAGATTCCAGTCTGATACCGCGTTTACGGCCTGACTGCGCATCGATCCAGTCATCACCGGCTTTCTTATAACGGTTATAGCCGACAAAAGTGATATCGATCTTGATCGACTTGGTCTCTCCATAATAATTCAAAGCATCAGGATAGTAAGCCGTATATGTCGTGCCTGGCTCACCAATCGTATAGCTTGAAGGAATCGTCGACTTTTCTTTGTCATAATTATTCCTGTTAAGCTCAAAAGAATAGAAGTTCTTTGACGAGATAGAGTTCGCATACTCTCTTACCGTCGGATCTTCGGCCACGATCTTGCTCGGTGCAACTGTCACTGCCAGTAAAACTGTCAGTAAGGTTGTCAGCACTTTTGCAGGATGAAGCTTCATTTTTTTCATTTCACTAATCCTCCTCAAATAATACCTGACACGTCTTTTCACAACAAAAAGGCGTTAATATACCTATCTATATTCTACCAAAAAAGGCAGACCAGATTACTATAATTTGATCTGCAAAATCAACTTTTTTCGCTGTTTTTAATTTATGAAAGCGTTTCCAGCTCTTTTTGGCCTTTGTCGCTAGCGATCTACGTAAAATACGAAAGCCTTTTATTCCCTGCTTAGCAGCATTTTCTGGATCTTGAGATCCCATTTGCCCCAGTTTTTGCCATAGGCATAACCGATCACGATGGCTCCGTTTGAATCGATATAACCCTCTTTCGACTTGGCAACACCCATATTGTGGGCATAATCTTCGATGTCCTCTTTCACGGAAGCGATCTCTGTAAAATCCTTGCCATTATCCGACATATACACGATCAGATAAGAATCTTCCAGAAGTCTGTTTTGAATCGTGAAAGCCAGAAAGGTATCAAGATTCTCATCATAAACGACTTCCACCGAATCATGATCGAGCTGATAAAGGACCGCCCCCTTATCTCTTATCGTACTGGGCCAGTCATCCGTCAGATCAGCTTTACATAAGCCGATGTAGGTATCCCGGATATCGATGTAACTGTAATAGATGAACAGATCCTCGTCTTTGATGACGAAACTGACTTCACCAATCCCCCAGTTGTCCTGTCCTCCGTCATAATAGATGATCGGTTCGGGATCACCACCCCAGGAAGTCCCGTTCCACTTTTCAAAAGGACCATCAGGATTTTTACTGCGAGCGACGAAAGCCATATTATAGGAACCCTGACCTTCATAATAATCCGTCGCCGTATAAGCCAGATAGTAATAGCCGCCGAAACAGATCACGCCCGGATCGCAGACCGAACAGCGGTCTTTGGAACCGCTGCTAGGCTTTAAAACGATCTCTTCTTTCGACCACTCATCGCCATCATAATGGCGATACGTGATCCAGTCCCATTGCGAACCGCTGTTGCCCGGTGAAGAAAACCAGGCATCCATAGTTCCATCGTCATTTCTGATGATCGAAGGTCCGTAACGGTAATGGTCTTCAGAGGCGTAGAAGATCGTCTTCCCCTCATTGAGAGCCTTGATCTGATAAGTTACTTCTTCTTCTTTTTCAACGACATCCTCAGCAGGTATCTTTTCCTGTTCAGGGGGCTTTGTCTTTGAACATGAACTTAAAATGATCAGCAAAAACAAAACAATGATCAGACATCTATGCCAGGCAAAGCCTTTTCTTACTGTTTTTGTCATAAAAACATTTTAACAGAATTCATGATCACAGATCATAATATGACCTATTCGACAACATTTACCTTTACATAAACATTCCAGATCGCTGAGCGTCCCTTATATCTTCCCCCGTTTTCCGTGACCTTTAAAGTCGTGGATGTCGTAAATCCGTCATACAGGGAAACATTGATCGTCTTAGCCGCACTTTCAGGTATCCCATCGACCTCTGTTATCTTGATATACAGCTTGCCTGTTTCATTGGCGTAATCAATGATCCTGGACCCATCGCCGATCGGCTCATTGTTGTATTTGTAGTAGAAACTCCACTCGTTGCCCACTTTGTTGTAGTCGTCGCACATTGGGATGATCTCGATTTCAAAACTGAACTTGGGATCCTCTTGCCAGATCGCATAGAAGGTCACTGTTCCGGATTCAGCCAGATTGCGCACGCTTTGACAATCACTATACATGATCCCCGAACCATCAGGGATCGTATTCCAGCCTATGAAAGAATAGTGTTTCCGCTTGAATTTGTTGACAGTCAAAACCTTATCTGAATCATAAGTCAAAGAAAGATCGCTCATGGAACCGCTTCCGCCATTGGCATTGAACCTTAGTTTATAGGTATTGGCCTTCCACCTGGCCTCCAAAACAAGATTTCCATGACTTCCCTTGGCAATACTTGTCACCTTCTTGCCGTTAAGATACCAGCCGGTAAAACTGTATCCAGTTCTGACAGGAGATGACAAAACAAGGGCCGTCGACTTGCTGTAGGAATAAGAGATAGGATTGGGATTGTCCTGTTCAAAAGAACCCAGTTCCCCGGTATAGCTTATCGAATATGTTGCCGGTTCATCTTCAAAATAAGGGGTCAAAACCAGGTCCTGATAGATCCCGGCTGGCAGATAGGCGTAGCCGTCTTTGGTCCCATCATTATCCACCGGATAGATATACGATACTTCACCCTGCCTGTCTTCATATGTCCAATATAAGAGGTCATAGCCCAGTTTGATCGGATTGTTTATCCGATAGAGGTTTTCCTCTTCACTGTAACTGTACTTCTTTGGATTCTTTGATGGATTGCTGATGCCCTTTTCCAGAGCGTAGCTGATCGAATAAGAGACATAGGACCAAAGCTCTGAAACCGCACCGCTTTTCTTGTCGATCACTTTAGTCACCGACAGGACGATATTGCCCTTATCTTCACTGACGAGATTTTTGATGCTGGAAGTTGCCGCTACGGTCTTGGCCACCATCTTGCCCTTGGCATCGAGATAGGAATAGCTGAACTTTTTCACCGCTTTGCCCGGCGTATTGAAGACATCCTTATCGAGTTTATAGGACCTGTCATAGACAAAACCATCCACAATGACATCGTCAAAGCCATCCGCCCTGTAAGTGATCGTATAAGTGATCGGCTCCCACTTCGCATATAGTGAAGTGTTTTTCATCGTCAGATCATCTATAGACATTACTTCCTGGCTCAGAGCCTTATCGCTGTACCATCCCTTGAAAAGATAGCCTTTTCTTACCGGCCTAGGCAAAACGATGCTTTCCGATTCAATATTGAAAGTCTTGTCATAGACCTCATCCTTGGCAATAGAACCCTTATTCAGATTGTAGCTGAGCTTATAGCTGACAGGAGTGAAGTATGCATACAGACACCTGTCGCCATAGGAGCCCTTGGCAATGGAACTCACTTTCTTGTCGGTTTCCAGATCACGCCAGCCGCCAAAACTGTAATAGTCCTTGACCAAAACCGGCAGTTTGAAAGCCTTGGAAAGGATATCATAGCTTCCCAGATACAGACCATCTGTTTCCGTCAGCCTTTCATCATAGACCTGTTTGGCCTTTAAGACACCACCCCTGGGATCAAGCGTCAAAGAATAGCTGATCGGATCGGAATAGATCGCATAAAACATGATCGTGGCATTGTTTTTGAGATCGATATTGATACCGGTGATATCATCACCCTCGTGATAAAGAGGTTCAAGATCATTTTTATTTGTCGACCAGCCTAAAAAGGCATAACCGTTTTTATAAGGGCTAAGGCTGGATACGATGACGGGATCATTGAGTTTATAAGTCTGGGCTTTCTCGATCGTACCTTTGCCGCCATTGGCGTTGTAGACGAGTTTATAGGTGTTTTCACTGTATTGAGCTTTTAAAGACAGATCAGCTGCCACAGCCGAACCAAAGCTGTATTTCTGATCGTTGAGATACCAGCCGGCAAAGCTATAGCCCCTTCGTGATGGTTCAGCGATCGCCTTGAGTGTTTTGCCCTCTTCCACCAGGATCTTTGCCAGCAGACTGTCATCATGATCATAAAAGGAAGCGACAAAGATCTTCTTTGTCGACTCGGCGATCCTGATATAGCAGCGTACGCCGTAGTTTATATAACCCTCAGGCTCAAACAGGATATCATAGGATGCCGTGGTGATCCCCATTGCCGCCAGATGCCCCAGACTGATGCCGAAGCTTCCTTCCTGAATGCTGAAGCGGATCGGATCATCAAAGACATAACTGTCGCCTTTTCGGCCATAGATCTCGACTTTTCCTCTAGCTAAAGCTTCAAGCCATTGAGAATCTGAACTCTTCAATAAAATTCCATCGGCCAAACTGAAAGAGGTTTTCAGATCTGAAGGCAGATACGCCCTGATCGGCGATTCGATCGACAGATCCTGAACGCTGTTATCCTCATAACCCGGTGCATGCAAAGTAAGGTCATAGGTACCGCCAGGAAACTTGTTTTCGATCAAAGAAGATTCGGGAATGACGATCCTTCCGTTTTCATAACTATAAGATGTAACGGTCCTGTTATCGTATCGCCTGTTGACCAGACTGACTTCGATGTCGACATTATTATTGTTATAGACAAAGTCGTTTACGATACCTTCGATATAGCCGTGATCTTTGAAAGAAACGATCTCATCTTCGCCATTAAAGATCTCGGGACTTGCCAGAGCCTGCAGCCAGTCTTCATCTGCAGATTCAATGATCAGATCGCCATCTTCCTGATAGATTAGAAAATCCACCGTTCCCTGCTCACAGGCGATCTGCAGACCTCCCTGCAAAGCTGCCGCAGTCTTTTCATAGCCATAGACCAGGACATAGACATTAACTTCTTCGCCATTGAGGACCCCGTTTTCCTTTAATGCCTCCTTGTCGATGTTGATTACTCCGTTTTCATATCTGATGTCTTCACTGCAGACATCATAGTTATTCGTAATGACCTCTTTGTTGCTGATGACCTTTTCTTTGCCATCAGATGAGATGATGATCTGCGAACCCTTTCTATAGCTTCTCTCCGTATAGTCATAGACTTCAGGTGTAAGTAAAGCTGAAAGGAAATCGGGATCAGGGCACGCTATCTTCAATGCGTCATCTTCTACAAAAACGCTTATCTCCGGTGCCTTAGCACTTGCGCTTAGATCGATATCCTTGGTCAGTATCTTTTCGCCATTGTAGACTTCGACCCGGCCTTCTCCGCCTGGCACATTGTGATTTTTCAAGACCGCAAGCGGGATCGACACATAAATATCACCATCGATCGTATTGGTGATCTCATAGAACTGATCCTTTTTCAATAGATCGCCATTATCGTAAGCAAAGAAAGAGAAACGCTCATCATTCAAAACAATATCGATCCCGGCATTATTATTCAGCTGTTCTGTAAAGCCTTCATCCCCCGCAATGATCAGTTCCCCCGTCTTGGCATTCTGCTTTACAGCCAGTTCTTCCTTGACCGTATCGATCAGTACATATTCATTGTAATTTCTATCGATCAGTTTATACTGGACCCGCAGGTCTTTCATTGACAGACAATAGATATTGCCAAGTGCAGCTTCTTCTTCACTCAGCGAATAATAGGGCTCGATTGAAAGATCTTTCATATCCAGGCGGAAGATGTCCGTATTCGAATTGAAATAGACACTGCCATCGATATCCGGCACCGCTGAGAAATATGAGACGTAATTGTATTTGTTTGTCAAAGGTTCAAGACAAGTGACTTCTTTATCCGTTTCAAGATCGTGGATGACGATGCCCTTATCAAAATCGAAGTAGACCGCCTTATTTTCATAGACACACAGAGGTCTCGAATACAATTCATGCAGAAAGTGATCTTTGAATCTATCTGACGTCGGAACTTTCTGATAGACATTAATACCGTTACAATTCCAGTCATCAGTATCATGATTGTTTTCATACATCTCGTCCCGGCTGCACAGGAAGTGTATATAAAAACAGTTATCGTCACCTCCATCATCAAAGGTCACATCAAGGTAGTAATAATCATCATCCAGCACAACGATATTCCAGGCGTGATTGAGCATATCGCTGGTCACGACATGGCAATCAAAACCCGCTTTCTTAGCCAGCAGGCAGAAAGCCAGCGCATAACCCTGACAGACGGCCGAGCCTTCCACGATCGCATTGAAGGCGTTATGACCATTAAGTTCAAAATCATAATCGCAATGCGAAATCAGCCAGTCATGCAGATAGATAAGTTTGCTTAAAGGTGCCCAATCCTCATCGATCGCTGAAATTATCATGTCCACCTTCGACTCGAACAGATCGATATCACTCTGAGAAGTACTATAATACTCCGGAACGACACGCGTGACATAGGAACCGGAAATGTAGCCCCTGACATGAAATGATACATAAAACAGTTGAGGATTCTCATTGAGCACTTTGTAATAGGAAGTAAATAATTTCTCTGCTGTAAGGTTATAAGCACTGACATCGATCGAGGCCTTGCGCTTTATCAAGCCATTATAGATAGCCTTTTCCGCTGCCGAAAGAGAACTGGAGATGACGACGGGACTTGCCGTACCATCCGGCGAGTATATTTCGTCTTCTTCAGACGGAAAACCGCCTTCCTGAATGATGTAAGCGGAAAGGTCAAATTCAAAGAGCTCTTCTTCATCATCAGTATCGATCTCTGTTATTTCATCTGTTTCTTCGCTTTGCGTTTCTTCGATCTCCAAAACCTCTTCTTCAGATATATCCTCTTCCACTTCAACAGTTTCTTCGATCTCTAAAGCATCTTCTTTTGCTTCAACAATCTCCTGTTCAAAAACAAACTCTTCTTCAGCTTCTTCCGTTTCATTTAAATCGACCGTTTCAAGATAAGTCTCATCCTGGGGCTGATCATCTTCCTGTGCCTGCACATGCACACCAAAACAACCTAACATGATCAGTATTACAAGTAGAAATATGGATACTTTCCGACCCATTATCTTTATCACATTCATCGTTTTCTTCCTCTTACTCAAGCATATATCAAGAAAAGGCTGTCAAGCAGCCTTAAAATATCAGTCGAGTTTAAGCCACATCGCCGGACGTACAGCATTGACGATCTCCAGCATCGAAGTTCCGATCGAACCATCCGCCGAACGGATGACCAATATCGTATCGTCTCGCTCCTCACTGGAAGTTCTTAGCCACCAGGTACAGTGATCTTCACTTGAAGCGGCAACACCGTTTTCGATCGCGTAAGCCGTTGCCAGACAGATCCGGTCTTCTTCATTTTCAAAGTATCTTTCGGCCTCTTCATCGCTCAACAAGAAGAGTCTGTCTCTGGTTTCATATTCTTCCATGATGATCTCATCGAGATCGGCATCCTCATCCAAATCTTCAGGATAACGGTAATTTAACAGCGTCGTCTGCAGCACGGCTGAAGGACTTTCACCGGAGAAGGCGTTATCCGGGAAACGGCCATTGAGCCAGGAACGTAAAGTGCTGTTGTCCCAATAAACTCTTTCCGAAGTAGCATTGAACTGCTGGGCATCGATGCCATACAGACTCAAAACCAGGATCGAACCTTCCTGTTTTTCCAGTACGATCCACTCCAGCATCTCCTTGCCGTTGTCGTAATTTCCATCCTGCTCGTAATCACCAAACAGGATGATATCGCCGACATCGGCTTTTTCCATAAGCCGTTTCTTGATCGACTTGATCCGATCTTCACTGTCATCGAAACGCAGGCCATTAAAGGAATTTGCCGCCGCGATCAGCTCACCTTTCTCATAAAGATCCTCGGCTTTCTTATATTGAGACTCCTTGGCCATATAGACGGAATCCTTGTAATCGCCAAGTTCGTCAAATGCCAGGATCGCCTCATCAAACTGACCGTTGTTCAGTAAAGAAACGGCATTGTTGTACTTGCTGTTAGGGACATACCAATATCTGTAAGTGACGATGGCCAGAATGGTCAAAGAAATAACGGCGGCCACGATACCGATATTGGGTTTTGGCAGATTGATAGCTTTTCTTTGGGCTTTTCTAAGTTCGGCCTCTTGCTTTCTTTCCTGCTTTTTTCTTTCTTTCTCGGCTCTATCCTGGGCTTGCTTTTCAAGCCTTTGCTTATCTCTGGCTTCTTTTTCCCGGCGTTTAAGTTCTTCAGCTTCCTGTTTCTGCTGGCTGATCTGAGCAGCTTCAAGGGCCTTGCGCTCCTTTTCCGCTTCTTTTTCAAGGGACTTTAAAGCCTCTTCATCTTTTCTTTCCTGCTCGGCTTCTTCCTTAGCCTTGCGTAAAGCCTCTTTTCTTTCCAGATCAGCCTTCTTAAGCTGCTGATTTCTTTCTTTCAGCCGGCTGTTATAGATAGAGCGGACTTCTTTATCGCTGCTGCGCAGGAAGGATCTATACGACTTTCTGATCGTATCCTTCAGATACTCGTCTTCTTCCTCCGCTTCTTCGATCCTGTTATCATAAGTTTCCAGCAGTTCCTTAAAGTATTCCCTGATCCTGGCGGAGCCTTTTTCTGACAGGAAAGAAAGGGAAGGATTGGAAGCGATCTCATCTTCGATCTGTTTCTTCTGCTGTATCCTGGTCTCACTTAAAGAGTCATAAGTCCGATCGAAATCGTAATGACTGCGGATCTCATGTTTTTCAAACAGATCCTCCAGATAGCATCTGGATACCATATCATCGATATGTTTGCTGTCTTCTTCAACCGCTTCGACATTCACCAGGATCTCATCGGCATAAAGATTCTTATAGTATTCAAAAAGATCATCGATATTATCGTTTTCAGTTGAAGCCATCAGATAAGCCAGATTGGCCTCTTCAGATTCCGGATCGATATTCAGATAGGATTCAAAACGCTCCTTAGCCTGTTCGTAAAGACCTCTGGCAAGGAAACCGTTGCCCACTTCCAGCAAGGCATCCAGCGTCTCTTTTTCCCTGGAGACCCGGATATTTCTGATGCGTTCTTTACATTTCTCGATGTATTCCGCCGAATCCTTGTAATCCTTATCAAAACTCTGACAGAGCTTTTCAAGCTCTTCTTCGCTCAGATCCTTATTGAACTCAGCGATATTGGCCTGATAGAAACGGTAATCATCCTCATCCTTTTCTCTCAGCTTCTCTTCATAGATCTTCTCTAAGGTTTTATCGCTTTCCTTGAGATAGATATCATAGATGTGTCTGACCGACTCCTTCTGCTTCTCGTCCTCGTTTTTGGAACGGGAAATGCGCAGATCATAGACATCTTTGATCTCATTGAAGATCTTTTCGATATCCTTATCACCTTTACCGAAGACCTTGGCCAGAAGCGGATTCATTCTGAATTCTTCCAGCAGCTGTTCTTTCTGAGCCATCCTGGCCTTGGTGGATGATTTGAACGTGCGATCAAAACCGTAATACTTCCGGATCGTCTCCTTATCCAGATAAGACGGCAGATAATAGCGGTCGGCCATCGCATCGATGTGACTGCGATCTTCTTTGCAGGCTTCGATCAGATCCTTTGTATCTTCATTGTATAGTTCCTTATAATAGGTCTTCAGTTCATCGACATTCCTGCAGCCGGTCTCGATCATCAGAATACCCAGATAAGCCTGCGGATCTTCCGGATCAAGCGAAAGCGCATTATTAAAGCTCTCGTTAGCCAGCTTTGTATTGCCCGAAGCCAGATAGGCCCGGCCGGCAATAAGGGCTGTCTCGACCTCCTGACGCTCATCAAAAGCCTTTTCCCGGTCTTTGAGATCACGGATCTTCTTCTGACAGAGGTTTATATATCTTTCACATTCCTTGAAATCGCCAAGTTCTTTGAAACGCTCAATCAGCTCTTCCAGTTCATATATATCCGAGCTCAGCTCATAGGAACGGATCAAATTTCGATAATTGTCGCTTTTTTTATCGTTTGCCTGCTTGTGCAGCTTTTTGATCTCAGCATAAGTCTTGAACAGAAAACGCTGGTAGTCGTTTCGAATCTGTTCGCTCTTTTTCTTATCAGCTTCCCGGGCTTCCCGGACATTATTTTCAAAGTGATCATACAGATCATCGATGCGTTTTTTAGTCTGCTTGGAGCCATTGGTTTTGAGCCAGCCGAACAAAGGATCGCCACCGATCTCGTCTTTGAAACGGCTTTGCTGTCTGATACGATCACTTAAAAGTGAGGGATAAGTCAGATCAAAGAAGTACTTCTCTCTGATCTCTTCTTTTTCCAGAAGATCGGGCAGATAATATTTCTCACACATCTCTTCGATGTGTTTATTGTCTTCTTCGCAAGCCTTCAGGATCTCTTCATTCTCAGAGCTGTAGAGATCTTTATAGTAGGCAAAAAGCTCATCGGCATCTTTGGTTTTGGTCCTGGCCATCAGGATACCAAGACGGGCTTCCTCATTATCCTTATCCAAAGAAACGATCTGCGTAAAACGATCGTAGGCATCGGAAAAATCGTCCTTGATCAAAGACAGCTTTGCCTCATCCAGCAAAGCCCTGATCTTTTTCTCATGATCCTCATCTAAAGCCTTCTGCTTCAGCTGTTCGATCTTTTTTTCACACAAAGAGATATAGCGTTCGCCCTCTTTGTAGTCGACAAAATCATTCAGATCAAAAATAAGTTTTCGCAGCTCATCGACATCTTCACTTTTTCTGTAGACCTCAAGCAGATCCTGATAGTCCTTCTCTTTCCTGTCCCTGGCTTTTCTGTTGAGTTCTCTGACATCGGCATAGGTCTTGTAGAGAAAACGCTGGTAGTCATTCCTGATCTGTTCTGAACTGTTTCGATCGGCGATCTCGGATTCATCGATCCGCTTATCATAAACCTTAAGGATCTCATTTATCTCATTGAAGCCGTTTTCTCTAAGCCATCTCAGATCATCATCGTTCTCGATCAGCTTAAGGATCTTTTCCTTTTCCTTCCTTCTTGAAAACAGGTCGGATTTATAGGAAAGATCGTACTGATAGGCCTTTAGGATCTCTTCTTTTTCCAGATAGGAAGGCAACTCATTTTTCTCGGCCACATCCTGTATATGTTCATTATCCGGTTCACAGCCCAAAAGGATCTCGTATTCGGGTTTATTGAAAAGATCCTGATAGTAACCGATTAGTTTATCTTCTTGATTCAGACTGTTTTTTGCCAACAGGGAACCGATATGGAGATCCTTGCTGTCAGGTTGGACTTTTAAGAGTCTTAGATAAAGCTGGGAAGCCGCAAAATAAAGACCGGACTTCAAAAAGTCCGCAGCCTGCGTTTTCAGTTCATTCAGATCTTCCTGTCTGATCTCTTTATCCACGATACCCCTTACTGATTCCCCTAAAGTACGACAAAAAACATGTCAGATCCTACATATATTAGTATAGCGTAAATACAGCTTTTATTACGAAATCAAATTTTCCTTTTGAAAACGATCTTCTCAAACAGGATCCTCATCAGCCAGGCTCCAACATAGGAGAAGGCCAATATAAGCATAACGCCATAGAGATCTGCCTCACTGCTTATGAATCTTCTGACCGCCTTGATCACCAGACCATGGACCATATACAGTTCCAGGGAAATGGAACCGGTAAACTCCAGAAAGCGGTTTTTGAACGCAAACCGATAGGACAGGCCCATCAGCAGCACCTGTATGCAAAGCTGCCGCAAAACAAAGAGATGTCTTTGACCATACAGAATAAACACAAATATCAGACTAAAGCTCATGGTGATAGCCCAATATCTTTTCAGATAACGAATCAGCTGTTTCTCATACAAGGCACAGGCCAGACCCGCGATATACATATAAGTTGAACGATACCAGACATCCCGATAAGCCAGGACCCAAAAAAGCAGACACAGCAAAGCACAGGAAAACATATTAAACAACAAGATCCTTATCCCGCCTTTTTTGCATAGCAGCAGTGAAAGATAAAAGATCGGATATATCAGCAGGATCTCCATGATGTACCATGAATAGCTTACGATCGGATCGCCCTTTACAAACGCCAACAGCACTTCCACGACACTGTAAGCTTCACCGATCAGCAGATAATAGAGACCATACAGAATGGTAAAACACAGATAAGGGATCAGGATCTTGAAAAGACGCTTTCGAATGAAGCCCTTATGATAATCTGTCCGAACAAGATTCTGTTTCATCAGCCCATAACCGCTCAAAAAGAAAAACACCCCGACCGCAATAAAACCCAGTTCGCCAAATAACGGCATAATGACGCCTTTGCCATAAAGCGGAGCGAGATGATCAAACACTACAAGTAACGACAATAAACCACGCAAAACAACAGAATTCCGCAAAGAAAAAAGACTGTCCTGTTCATCTTTTATATCGATCCTCATCCACAGAACAATCAGAAACAATATGATAAGCGGGCCAAGATCTGTCTGTTTCATCCTATTCAATTTTATACGATTTTTGTTAGCCCGAGAGACTTTTATCCTCATTTATGGGAAAATGAGTTTAATGAAGAAACATTACCGTCACATCGACGTCCTAAAAGGACTCTGTATCCTTATCGTCATCTTCGAACACGCCAAATGGGATCGATCATTTAAACTCAAAACCCTCTTCCCCTTCTGGGACCGCATCGCCATTCCCTGTTTCATGGTGATCTCTGGCTTTGTCTATGCCGCTTCACTTCAAGACAAGACGCTTAAAGAATACTATTCCTATAAAAATATCAGCCGCAAACTTAAACGCTATCTGATACCTTTTCTTTTTGTCTATCTGCTCGAACATTTCCTGTATTTCATCATTTCTCGACCAGCTGCACTTTCCTATCTGATAGAAACCTTCGGGTATGATTTTGAAACGGAACTAAATGGCCTTTTCACCACGAAATCCCTATTCAAAGCTCTATTTACCGGTTCCTATGGCCCGGGAAATTACTATACGCCTGTCATAATACAACTGATCTTTCTGTTCCCGCTTCTATATCTGTTTATCAGACGCTTCAGATACAAAGGCCTTGTCGCCTCAGCCTTCTTCTGCCTTTGCGCTGAATTATGGCAATACACGATCGGATTACCCAGGACCGTTTATCGCTATCTGATCCTCAGGCACATCATGACGATCTGCTTTGGCATTTATCTGCATGAGGGTTTCTATAAAAGAAACATCTTCCTCAATCTTTTATCTCTGGTAACCGGAATCACCTACATCATCGCCCACTCCTATTACAAATGGACGCCGGTCTTCTTCAATAACGGCTGGGCTGACGTCAACTTTGTAGCCTGTTTCTTCTTCTGTCCGGTCGTAGCTTTTCTACTCAGCCATAAAAACATGCATTGTAAGCCCCTTGAATATATCGGCAAAGCTTCCTATCATATCTATTTGACCCAAATGGTTTACTATAACTTCATCAAAAGAGATATCATGGTGGCAAAACTGACAAGTCCCTATAAATGGTGGTTTTTCTCCATGATCATCATCGTCTTTATCGGTCTATCCTTCTATCAGCTGGAGATCCTGATCAGACGTTCTCTACAAAAAGAAGCGGAAACATAAATCCTCCCAACCGTATAATCGCAAATATCGCGTAGACAAAAAGCACACATTTCCTTTAAGGATATGTGTGCTTTTCTGCATGATTCAGATCCTTACCGTTTACTCCCACACCGCATATAGCGTCGTGATCGTACCGGCTTTCATCGGATCATAAGTGAACAGCTGGTTGTTTTCGTATTCCACTGAGCCATCAGGTGTCGTGGACCAGCCTTTGAACGTATAGCCCGTCTTCTTGAAAGCGTTCTTTGTGAGCCTCGTATCTTTAGAGATCGTCATGTCTTTCATCGTTCCGGAAGTGGCGCCATTCGGGTTGAAGTGAATGGTCTGAGCCATAGTCTTCTGTTTGATGGTGAACTTGACTCTCTTGGTTCCGCCATAGTCGCCGATACCTCTGATCGTCACATAGGCTGTACCCTTATTGATATTGTTCTCATAGGATTCGATCTCAAAGTCGGAAGAAGGCAGATAGATCTTGCCTAATTTGACGGTGATCTCATCTTCGTTTGGCTCGATCGGATCGCCGGTATAGAACTGAGCCGGGACCGTAACAGTCGCTTTGGAGACATCTCCAGCCACGATACGGTAAATCTCGGAAATCTCGCCGACAAAGTTGTTGGTCTTGAGACCCTCCGTATTGACCGTGACCTCGATCATCGTATTGACTGGCAGAATATCGTTCTTTAAAACTTCATCGCCCGCCGATCTGAGCACTTCCGGTTTGGCCTTGTCGGAACCGTCGATGACAATAGTATCTTCGACATAGGTATAAGACATGGTCTTGGAGTAATCCGTACCGGCAGCCAGCTTCTTGCCATTGACATCGGTCAATACCGGAGTCGACTTCCAGCCGTTTGCTTTAGCCGAATAGACCTTATCGGCAACCGTCATATTAACTTCACCGATATCTCTTTCAACGATTTCGAAAGACTTGGTGATCGTTCCCAGATAGCTGCCCTTTCCTTTGACCGTCATTGTCGCGGTACCAAGCTTGGTATTGTTCTTGTAGGTCAGGGTGTAATCCGTATTGGCGATCAGTTCGCGGCCATTGACGACGATAGCCGGTTCAGGCTTGACACCGCCCTTGGTGTAATCATAGGTGTCATTCATATCGATGTCGGAACTGCTGATCTCAACCTTGAGGATCTTGTAGGTCTTGGATAAGGAACCCTTATAGTTGCCCATACCCTTGATCGTCACTGCAGCCGTACCGGCCTTGATATTGTTCTTATAGGTCAGAGTGTAATCGACATCTTCTTCCAGGACACGCTCGTTGTGAATGACAAGCAGTTCCTGTTTGATCTCTTCGCCTGTGAAATCAGTCTCTTCCTCCAGACCTTCGACTTCCGTCACCTTGGAACTCAGCGTGAGCTGGGTGATCTTGAAGGACTTAGTCAATGTACCGGCATAGGAATATTGACCTTCGTCCGTATCCATGTTCATCGTACCTTCAATGACCACGTAGGCCGTTCCGGTATCGATGTTATCAACATAGGTCAGGGTGTAGTCAACATCTCTGACAAGTTCTTCTTTGCCATATAAGACTTTGATATCTTCCTGTTCGATCTCTTCACCGGTATAAGGATAACTCTTGATGCCTGTGACCTTCAAAGCCGAAACAGGAATAAAGGAATCCTTGTCATAGATCGTATAGACCTTATTGATGACGCCTTCATAGTTGCCATTGCCTGTGATCGAAAGCGTATATTCGCCAGGTTCGCTCGTCTTGCCATCCAGTTCATAGCTCAGGATGTAATCGGTCTTGCTCTTAAGCGATACGCCGTTATGAACGACACTGACAGACGGCTTCTGATTCTTGCCGTTTTCAATGAAGACGTCCTTGTCAAGGATGACGATGGTATCTTCATCATTGAATTTTGCCGGCAGGATCTCGAAGGTCTTGACCAGGGAACCGGTATAGTTGCCCTTACCGGTAATAGTGATGGAAGCCGTACCGGCCTTGGTATTGTTGGAATACTTGACTGTATAATCAATACCTTCAAGTAAGAGTCTGTTATAGTCATAGACTCTGAAAGACAAGGTGATCGGACTACCGGTGTATCTGATCTCTTTGAATGGATCTTCTGCATCATAGATCAACTCTGATGTCCAGAAGCCCGCCGGGATCAGACTCGGATCGGCCGGACGATCTTCAGGCAGGATATCGCCATACGGATCGATCGGTTCAGCGACACTCACTGCACATGAAGCGCTGAGATCAGGATGGCGGATAGATGTAGCCGTGATGATGGCTACGCCCTTACTTTCAGCGATGACCATACCGTCTTCATCAACCGTTGCAACTTCTTCGTTGTCACTGCTCCAGCCGACCTTTATGCCTTCCATTACAGCCAGTTTCTTGCGATCTCCTACGAATAAGGACATCGTCTCCTGATCCAAAGTCAGGGTATCCGCTTCCGGTTCACCCTCGCAAACGATGAAGTATCCGGACAGATCTTCAGTATTGAAGGTCGCCGTCTGATCCTGTTCATCATATTCGGCTGCCAGGACCTGTCTTCTGCCATCACCCTTGATGTGTTCGATGTAAACCTTGCCGTCGACATCCGGATCATTGATTTCATAAGGAACCGTGATCTCAATGCTTTCATCAAAGCTAGTGATAGCCTCATCGCCTGAGGCGACCGTGAACTTCAGGATATGTTCATCTTCCTTGCCAAGTTCGGAAAGTTCTTCTTCACTCAGCTTCCAGGCAGAGATAGAGAATTCATCTTCGCTGGCTTTAGCGATCTGTGACCAGGCTTCACGAGAGAAATCCATTCTGGCGGCATAGCCGTTGACATAGATATCCTCATGTGTCTCAGAGTAAAGAGCACCGCCACCCGACTTGTCATCGTTGAAGAAGGAAGCAGTATAGCCATCGCTGGCATTTCCATCATCTACTTCATATTCCACATAAGTCGGAATAGACTGGAACGGGTTGATCAGTAAAGCATCGATAACTTCACCCTTGACCTTTTCAGCCGATTCGCTCATCGTGGTCTTCGGTACAACATAAGTATTGGACGAACTGTCATAAGGAACGGCGATTAGATCATAGATCTCCTCTTTTTCGATAACCACATCCTGGGTGTATTCTCTGAATATTTCTCCTTCAGGATCCAGGATGGCGATCTTGACAGTCGTTGTACCAGGCATCTTCGCCTCGATGATCGCATCCTTGGTATTGATCGAATAGAATTCGTCATTCAGGAAATCGATCATATAATTGTATTCGTTTCCGGACCTGATCCTGATGATGTCGTTTTCGATATAATCGTGGCCTTCAACACCATCGTCGATCGTGATCCGCATCGTATATTCGGTCGTACCCTGCTGCAGTTTCAGTTCTGTTTCAGCAGCGTCGACCAGCCAGCTTGGCAGGCCAAGCGTCTCACCCACAACTTCGACAATGAAATCGCCAGGTGTCTGCGGGATGAGATCCGAGATGTATTTCTCGGCTATGACATCCATCACATGGTTGATCCAGGTTTCTCTTTCCGTCCTATTGACATAGATATCATACGGGATCGAAGTCGTCGACTCGGAAAGCTGGGTCAAAGAGATATTCTCTGCGTAATACGAAATGTCGATGAAATCGCCCAGCTTCGGGATGAAACGCAGATATTCGAGCTGCGACTTGAACCAGATCGTTGTTGCCAGATTCATCTCGATGTAGCCATTTGGCGCCAGTTCTTCAACATAAGTGACGAACGAATCGCCAAAGTCCTCACCGGTGATCTCTTTGTATTGTTTAGACTGATCTGTATAACCTACTACTTTAAACTGCTCTGATCCGGTGATACCGAAAGACAGATTGTAGATCGAACGGTTGGAAACATTTTCCAGTCTGTACCTGACGATATAGTCTTCTCCGCGGGTCGCAACATCATCGAGAATGATCGACAGATGCAAAGCGGAACCGGCATAGACATGGATCGCTTCCGTTGTTTCGAATTCTTCTTCGATCAGCGCATTATACATATCCTTGGCGCTAACATGAGCACCGATGAAATAATCACCTTCGCTGTCGCCGCGCACATACCAGATCGTATTGGCACTGCCCTTAGGAGCTATCGTGCCCATGTTGCTGGTCATGCTTTGCGGTTCGTTGATCATCTCAGCCAGTGACACGCCCTCAGGCAGCTGTAATACCGCTGTCGTCTCTTTCAAAGACTCAACTGATGAATCGTTATTTACGACTAAAGCGACCTGGAACATTTCCTTGAGCCAGTGTGCTTCACCATAAACGACCATTGCAAACTTCTCGGAGATCGGATAGACAGTAACGATAGTCTTCCCGGCCTTGTCTTCGTCATCGTGGCTTCCACCGCCGCTGCTGTGTCCACCGCCACTGCTGCCGACCGCGATATGAATCGGATCCTTGGCAGGTCCGACATCTTCGCCATCGCCGTTTCTGTAGGTCGGATAGCTGACTTCATACTCGGCCAATCCGGCGTTGAAAGTGAATGTTGTTACAAACTCAAAGACCTGCTGATTGCCTGGGGCATCCGGATTGATACCTGCTTCAATGATCTCCTCACGACTCATTTCCTTGACCGTGATCTCACCGGACATGATACTGGTAGCATATAAGCTGATCAGCTGATCACGATGACCGCCCTCAACTGTCATTTCAAAGGTCCTTGCCATATGATCTTTGGCAACACCGGTCACGATGTAGCTGCCATTCTTCAAGATGGCTTGTGCATTGCCGTCTTCATCAGAAAGCAGTTCATAAGATTCATCATCATCCTGTGAATTAATGATGATCGTAGCATTTTCGATAACAGTCGCATCTTCGCTGTCCAAAACGGAGAAATCAACGATCGTGTATTGCGATTCGTCCGCTTCAGGATCGACAACGCTGACTGTTCTGCTTGTTTCATAGGAATCACCATAGATATCCGTGACTCTCAGGCTTATCTCATATTCGCCAACCTCTTCATAGGCGTGGAGCACAGACTTGCCTTCTTCGCTCGTCTCGTCACCGAAATCCCAATTCCATTTCGCAATATAGTCATCTGCTGCCTGTATTACAGCCTCAAATTCAATATCCGTTGCGACAGGCAATACATCCGCACCCGCATAGGCTACCTTTATTGTCGGTTCAAGATCAGCCGGATCGACGATCACGATCTTGCTCTTATAAGAACCATCATAGCCATAAGGATACAGATACAAAGTATAGGTTCCGCCGACCACCTTGGCTTGTCTGATCGTTGACATAGATAAGATCAACTGATCACCATCAACTTTCAGATCTTCGCCATCAAACAGATATTCATGATCGTCATTCTTCAGTTTGATGACAGTTCTGGCATCGTTTCTTAAGACATTCTTCCATCTGCCGTCATTGGAACTGATGACGATACCGCTGTTGAGCAGCTCAATCTGAACATCAGTCGGTTCTTTATGATAGGCTTCACTTAAAACCAATTCTTCATCAACCATAAATATCTGATACTTGTAAGGAAGTATCGTCAAATGATATGTGCCTTCATAAAGTTTCAGTTCGATCTGCTTATCGACAGGCAGGATCACCTTGCCATTATCGTAATAGTAGATCTCTTCTTCATCGGTATTGGTAAGCATCCTTCCATCACCTTCTGCAGGTGAAAGAACGATACGACCGCCAGGCATGATCGGTGTATCTTCATGAACACTAGGTTCGCAAATCGCTTGTAACCAGGCAGTATCGTCTGAAGTGATGACTAGATCACCATTTTCTTCAACGCTGACTTTCACATTATCAGGTGTATCGGGATTGATGGCATTTCTGATCTCGACATCACTGATCGTGACCTTTCTGTAACCTGGCGCATAGAGATTGATCGTTGCCGCTTGCGCATTCATGATGCCCAGCATCAGCATCGTATTGTTATCGACCTGGATCTTATTGCCGTTCACTTCAAAGTACGTGAACGTATTTTCGGTCTGTACATAATAAGAGTTGATGATGTGAATAACCGTCTCATCATCATAGACGACCTCGATGATGCCGCCTTTTTGCGTCACATCTTCGCCATCGACGATCCTTTGCGTCGTCAAAGCATTAAGGAAATCGGTATCATTGCACACTATCAGCAAAGAACCATCCAGAGCCGTAACGCTAACCGGTTCAGTTACTTGCGTATTATATGAAGGAAGCGTGATGGCTTGCGATAGGATGACATAATCAAATGGATCAAGGACGATCGTATATTCGCCTTCATCGACCTCCAATTCAGCCAGGACATCACTTGAAATGACAAGTGTGTCGCCATCAAGCGTAAACCTGTCATAGGCAATGTAGTATTCCACATCGTTTCCAAAGAGGGATACGTGGCTCTGATCAGAGCTGATGAAGGATTCAAGATAATCCGGATCAGATGAAGTGATCAAAATATCATCACTGTTATTGACACTGATTTCAATATTTTCCGGAACTTCTTTCACTCCGCCCGTGATCGTGATATCACCATAATCAAGTTGTGCATATTTATATGGATGGATATAGAGATTACATTCTCCATTAGGCAGCCCATAATACTTCATGCCATAATTGAAGACTCTGACGACTCCTTCACTTTCGATATAAGACATCATCAGCGTCTCTTCATCATCGTGATTGAAAACAGAATAGACGTACTTATCTCCCATGAATGTCAGGAAACCGCCGGTAATATAATTATCACTCCAGTCATCATCAGGAACGCAGATCGCCTGCAGCCACTCCTTATATTCTGAATCAATGACAAGATCGCCATTTTCTTCTAATGTAATCTCGACATCGTCAGGAACGAAAGGATCTCTGACTCCGCTTAAAACTACACCGCTGATCGTGATCTTTTCGTAACCTGGCGCCTGTAAAACAACGGTCATATCATCGCAATCCGGCACACTTGTACGATTTAACAGATAGAAATTGTTTATGACGATCCTGTTTCCATTTAGTTCTAAAGGATATTCTTCATACGTTATTTTCTCGCCATTATAGTCAGCACTATTGCTCAGGCTGTAGATTCCGTTGTCATAGTATCTCAATTCGACTCTTCCGCCTACATGTGTACGATAATAAACATTATCCCGAAGTTCATAGACGTTGGTAGCTGCTAAAGCATTCAGGAAATCCGTATCGTCACAGGTGATGATCAGATCGCCTGTTTCGCCGTTTACGCTAACCTCGGCCTCCAGGTCTTTGATATAGCCGCTTAACGACAGAGTTTTGGACAGTGAACCATAAGCATACGGATAAAGAGTGATCGTATAATCACCATCCGGAAGACTTAATTCAACCAGTCTGTCCTTTCCAATGACCACCCGATCCTCTTTCAGGATCATGGTGTCCTTCTTCGCATATCCCCAATAACTGTCGCTGTGGAATTGTATCTCTCCCTGTGCCATGGCCGAAAGCCAATCGGTATCCTCCGATAGGATCTCAAGATCTTTGTCTTCATTGACCTGAACAGTGATATTATCCGGCGATTTCTTGCACGCCTTAGTCAAAGTAACATCCTGGGCAAACTCGACATAGCCTACCGTCTTGATACGCACAGTGTGAGTGCCATTGATGATGTTGCGGTCAATGATGGTAGCATTTTCAAGAATGATCTTATTGTCTTCGACCTTGAAATCTGAATAGCCATAAGCTACAGGTGGATAGAAAACATACATGGAGTTTTCCTGATCCACACCAAGATAGTTCTTTTCACCATTCAGGAAACTGTCAAGGTATGCCAGATAGTCATCATCGACATCTTCTGCCTCGATGACGATATCACCATTTTCATTCTCGCTTACCAGCAAAGCAGGAACACTTCTGACAAGTTCTTCGCTGAACTCTACATATTCGCCTTCGATTTCAGGAGAACTCTGATAATTCTGGTATCCATACGTACTGAAATCAAAGTAATACTTCTTACCGACTACATCAATTTCACCGACATCACCGAATCTTTCGATCAGATTATCTCTGCTGACAAAGATATACTTCTCGCCACTATCCTCATCTGTAAGCAGCTCATAGCTGTTTTCCGAAGCATTGTTATAACCGGTATGATGATCATGCCCGAAATAGATATATTTCCATTCTTCAGCCCTGATCATAGCAAAGTGGCTACCATATTCGCTGATCTGCTCATATTCATCGTAGATCGTGAATTTGCCTAAAGCCTCGAGCCAATCCTGATCGCTTGATCTGATGATCAGGTTCATATCTTCGTCCAGAGATACATCGATACTGAAATCATCGCTTAAAGCCTGTTTGGCATATTTCAATCCCTGGATCTCGATCGTGTAATCAGGTCTGGTATATCCATATGCTTCAACATTGAAGCGGATGGTATCTTCAGTATTGTAAAGAGTACTTTCTCTTAAAATGATCTCGGAAGGAATATATACGTAGGTTTCATCTTCCGATAATAAGAGTCTGCTGTTTCCGCCAAGTGTTTCTCCGGTATCCGGATCGATATTGATCCAGTTATCGAAGTAGTACGACATCGAATAATCTTCGCTATAAACATTGATACCGCTTCCCTTATGAATCGTTTTGCCGGTATTATTCTCAAATTGAGATTCCTTCAGCAGAGCTCTCAGGAAAGCCAGTTCATCCTCACCCGGATCATCAAAATACAGTCTGATCCCCTCTTCAGTCTCCAAAGCTTTAAGGCCTGAAGGAGGAGTTTGACAGGCTTCACTGACAACATCGGCAAGAGAGATCATAATGCTTGGATAATTCTCGGTTGCCGGGAAAGTGACACACAAATCCCCTACAGCAACATGACTCTCCAGCAGCGCTTCATATGAGATGGTGAAGCCGACCGGCACATCATCTTCGTATTCAAAGCTGATGAAATCATCACTGAAAGGAACGCTTCCGGTATCGAAATACATGTAGCGGCCGGTATTGAGGACCTCAGCGAGTTCCTGCAGCCAGGTGCTGTATTCGGAAGTGATCTGCAGATCCAGGCTCTCACTGCTCTGGCTTGCCGAAGTGGATTCGATGATCTCCTCTACCTCACGGTCAACGTATTCGTTGATAGTTACAGACTCTTTCCTGGTGCTTTCGTAGCCGTAAGTATAGAATTCAAGGTCATAGACACCTTCCGAGATGCCTCTGTCCCTGACCATCTTATTGGGAATGGTAAAGGAAGTATGATCATCACCGATCACAAAATCATAGTCGCAGCAGCCGCTGTAGAGATCACCGGCATAATTGCCATCGCCATCAAAGACCATGATCCTGCGACGGATATAGCTGCTTTCCTCTTCGTTTCCGAAGACCATCGTTTCGATCCAGTTAGTATCTGAACTGCTGACAATCAGGCCGCCGTACTCATCGGCTGTAACTATTACATCTTCCGGTGCATATGAACAGGCATGAGCCAAAGTGATCTCGATCGGGTCGGAAGTCTTGTAGCCTTCCGCATAGAAAGTCATTTCGGCCTGGCCATTGGTTATCTGGGATGACCTGATCGCCTTATGGTCGATCAAAAGATACTCGCCATTGAAGATCAGCGCATCAGAAGAGCTGTTGAGATAATTCGAGAAAGTGAAACCATACGATTTGCTTTCCGGCTTAATCAGCACATAATTGTAACGGTTCGGCGCCAGTAATGGTGTCGCGACCTTCTCGAGCCAAGCAAGATCGGAAGCTGTGACTTTGATATCGCCATTATCCAGTTCTTCCGCTTCTATCAGTTCAGGAGCCGGGTCGGAACTCTTGATTATGGTCAATGTCATATCGGCTGTATCCGTATAGGTGAAACCTAAGACATTGACATAGAAACTGTCAAAAATCGTTCCTTCATCAAGACCCTGTTTTTTGATATATTCGAAAGGCACATAGACATAGCCTTTGCCATCTTCATCCGTATCATAATAGAACGAAGTGGTCACCATCGGATTGGAAAGAATGGCAGGATTGTATATCTCATTCTTCAAAGACAGCGATGAGGAACCGTCGTTCTGTGACAGGAACATGCTTGAACCATATACGCTGTTTCCGGCATTATTACGCTCCGCTACGACTGTCAGATTCCTTAACCATGCATCATTTTCACTGGTGATGATGATATCTCCGTCATCATTCTGTTCAATGTTGAAATATACCGCTTCATCATTGCAACCGATCGTAATACCGCCTTCAACTTCGATCGTTGTCGTTTCGTAACCGTTGGCTTCCAGATTGACGGATGTATTTTCATCATTCATGACATAATTGCCCTGAAGGATATTGGCAGAGATCTTCAAAACATCTAAAGCTTCATCATAGACGATCGGGCTGATCGAATCGAAAACTGTGCCCATCTCGGAATCATCCTTGTTGCCGATCAGATCGCCTGACGAGAATTGCACATGGCTTCCGTATTCAGCAATCAGTTTATTGCCACTGCCCCAGGCTCTGCTTGTCCTTGCCAATAAAGCTTGCAAGAATTCATGATCGCCGGAAATGATCAGCTCATCTCCATCTTCATAAGCTCTTAATCCTTCAGGTACTTCCTTACAGGCCACAAGATTTATCGTATTGCTGGAATAGCCGTTGATATAGATAGTGCTTTCACCTGAAGCGACATGTTTGGCCATCAGATCATCATTAGAAAGCAGGATGTATTCTTTTTCATCATCATCGGTCTCGATACTGTAATACAGGTTGGAATACATTTCACGGTAATCCGTGTCATGACCATTGCCGATGTAATAATCACCCTTGGCATTTAATACTTCGACCTCCATCTCCTGATCCTTACAGATATCGATCAGACCGTCGACATTGGAATAGATATGAACATCGCCATTCTCCAGCTGATTCACTCTGATATCAAACTGTTCGCCATAGCCGCTTAAATATACGTTTTCGATCACACTGGAACCATAACCATAAAGTCTGACTTCCAAATGATAATAATCATCAGGGATCTGATGGCTGATCAAAGAATCTTTGGGAATGACGATATAATCATCATTCGCATATGCGCCGATATCGGTTAAACCAAAATACCAGCCATCATTATAATCAGTCGTACGAATGCTCAGATAACTGTATTGATTATCATAGGACTGAATCCAATCCGGATCATCACAATACAACAAGAGATTATGGTCTGAATCAAAGCCGACAGTCACGTCCGGAGCAGCCTGACATACATTGAGCAGCTCGACACCTTCTACCGTGTGATCTTCATATCCTTCCGTGACAAATTCAAAATTCTTGACACCATTGACGATGCCATATCTGATCAGAAGATCCTGATAGATAACGATACGATGATCATCGTCTACAAGTGCATCACCATTATTTACAAGTTCGTAAATGGCGAAACAGGTGCTGGAACTTAATTCCGGATCAACGATATATAAACGATCATTCTCATTGCTGACCTGATCCTCAATAAAGCCAATATAATCCTGATCATCCTTATCACCGGAAATGATCACATTGCCCTCTTCAGAAACGATCATCAACTCTGGAACTGTTTTTATAGCAGGCTCATCCTGCTTAATCCAGGTTCCGGCCCATGCCACAGCATTATCACCATAGTTTTCCTGCAGCTGCGTTTCATCCATACTGTAGCTTCCGTTTGCCCAGGTTCCTTCAGGAAGCTTGGCATCACTGGTCCAGTTGGTGAAATATTCTCCCAATACGACCTCATGTAAAGACGACGTATTGTTAAACATATTTGCCATATATGAAACACTTGAAGTATCAAAACTGCTCAGATCCAAAGTTACCAGATTAGAACATCCTGAGAACAGGCTGCCCATCGCGATCACATTAGCTGTATTGAAACTTCTCAGATCGAGTGATTCGAGTGATGAGCAGCTCTGGAACATTCCCGTCATTTCGCTGACTTTAGATGTGTCCAGACCGCTAAGATCGACAGAAGTCAGGTTTGTACACCCTGTGAACCAGTATCTGGTCGTTAAAGGAGAGATCGTAACCGTGGAAGGAATACTTACTGAAGTGATTTCCTGCCTATAGGCATAAAATGGCGAATTGCTGGCAAAAACGATCTCTTCAATGTCCTCAAAACCGGCAATAACTGTTCCGGTATATTGGTCATTGCCGATATCGATCGTATATTCCGATCCGTTTGTATACTCTTCAATGCTTCTGAAGAACTTAAGTTCGCCATTATCAAGGATCGCATATGCAGAGCTTTCTTCCTCAGCAGCCGGTCCTTCATAAGTGCCGTTGGTGATCGTAAGCTCATCAACCGAGAACATCTTCTTTGTATCAGCATCATATGTATAGGAAACCGGTGTTGAACCTACAGTAAATGTATATCCGCTTTCAACAGAACCATTTTCATCGGCACCCACGATGAACAGTTTTTCATCAGCGCCGATCGTACCGCTGTCACAATTGGTAACATCAACAAGGTAGTTGTTGTGGTCATCCATATGCAGGATATTCCACATGTGAGCTCCTGCACCTGTTCCGCCATTCATATGGCCCGAAACGGAATACGCACAGAACTCATCATGATCGAAGTCAGTCAAATCACACAGATACTGGAAAGCTTTGGAATAACCCTCACATACGACATTTGTCGAATCATCTTCATCGAAGACCCAGATCAACTGCCAGGGATTGCCATAGGCAACATTGTTGTTGACGGCGTCATAGTTGTAACTGACCAGTTCGCAAATCTCGTTCTTGTATCCGTACAGTTTTTCAAGGTCAGTACTGTTTGCATATTTATCGACGATTTCCTGGGCGTTGTTGATCGAAGTATTGATGGAATCAACGATCGAAGTATCGATAGTGTAATCTTCGTCTCCGGCAAATTCGGAAGCGACCGTAAAATAAAACGAAAAATCGCCACTGATCGAAGCATATGAACTGCTATAACTGACGCTGGGTATTGAAGTCCTAACTCCGATTGTTTTGTCATACCAGTAGAACGCATAAGGATTATCAAACAGCAAGGCATCGATCAGTTCATCCAAATCAAAACCGATCATGTCATATACCAGCGCAGCATTTTCACTGGTTATGGTATCGACACCTAGTTCGTCAGCCGTCCAGTTTGTCTTTTCCAGGCTTTCTGAACTGATCGTCAAAACGGTCGATTCTCTTTGACCATCAGCGACCTCATTGATCTGGTCCATCAGTTCGTTATAAAAGACCTTATTGGCTTTTTTCAGATTCCTGCCTGTCTGCTTCTTGCTTTGAATCTCGTAGCTATCAAACAGATTGACCGGATCCTCAGACATCTTTTCAAGCTGTCCATAAAGAAGCGTGTTGATATAGCCCTTTAAAAGCTCATCATTGTCTTGAGATTCGCTGGATCGATAAACTATCTCGATCCCCTCAAGCCATCCATCCGGATCCTCTTCTTGCGTTTCAGCAGGCTCAGTGTCTGCCGTTTCAGATTCCGGCAGCTCCTGTTGCTGCTCATAGACTTCCTCAATAGACTCGCTTTCAGCGACCTCTTCTGCGCTTATGATATACGGAACATGCGAAAACAGGCTCGTAAACACAAGCACAAAACAGAGCAACATCGTCATTACTCTTTTCATATGCAAACCCCTTTCATTGACATCGGATATAAATGATACTTCTCAATATCCCAATATATATGCATTTTTACAGATTAATTATAGCAAAAAAGCATGCCCGCAAACTAAGCACTGAGTTTATTCCATAAATAGATATGATCAATATCCTATTCCCACACAGCAAATAGATGGATTACCAATCCCGCTATATTCTCATCATACGGATACAAGGCCTTATCAACATAATCGACAGTCCCACCTGGTGTTGTAGACCACCCTTTAAAGGTGAATACACGACCATCAACGACTTTTTTCAAAGTACTTGCCTTCAACGCAGTATCCTTGTAGATCAGCTGATCCTTCATTGAACCTGATGTTGCACCCATTGTATTGAACCTGATCGTGATGCCCATTGACTTTTGAACGATCTTGAAACTGATCGTTTTAATGCCGCCATACTTGCCAACACCTCTTATCGTCACCTTGGCCGTGCCTTTGGCAATATTGTTCTGATAGCCTTCGATGACATAATCTTTTACAGGCTCCAAAGCTTCTTTGCCGATCTTGACCACAATATCAGATTCCTTCAAAGTGATCGGATTGCCCGTATAGTATTGAGCTTTGACTGAAGTACTCGCCTTGGCAAGGCTTTTTTCCACAATGCGATATTCACATTTCGTTTCGCCATTGTAGTTACCTTTGCCCATAACCGTAACAACCACAATAGAGCCAGGATCTAGAATGTCGCTCTTGAGGATCGGCGTACCAGCTTCCCTTATCGTTCTTGGCCTGCTCTTATCCGAACCGTCTGTGATTTCGGTATCCTTTTTATAGGTGTAAGAGATCGTCTTTTCATAATCTGTACCGGCGACCAGCTTTTTGCCATTGGTATCGGTCAAAACCGGTGCTGAAGCAAAGGAATTGACTTTATTAACATAGGCCTTGTCAGCACTGATAATCTTCACATCAGAGATATCTCTGGCAACAATAGAAAACTCAGCAGTATAACTACCCTGATAGTTGCCTTTTCCTTTGACGATGACGCTGGCCTTGACATCCTTGTTGTTGACGGTGAGCTTGCTGTTGTTCTTGTAAGTCAAGGTGTAGTCCGTATTGTAGACAAGCTCGCTGACAGGAAGCGGCTTATTTCCACCCTTTTCATATTCATAGGCTGTATTAAAGTCGAACATCGAAGAATCGATCGTGACTTTATTGATCTTGAACGTCTTGTCCGAAGTACCACTGAAACCGCCTATGCCCTTGATAGAAACGGTAGCAGTTCCTGCTTTGATATCATTCTTATAGGAAAGCACATAATCCTTTCCTTCAATAAGCTTGATTGTCTCGCCATTCAGCACATACGAAATACTCATATCGTCCTGTCTGATACTCGTACCCGTATAAGTCTTATCGACAATACCTGTAACACTTGCTTTCTTGATCGGCAAACCGTTGATCTTAAATGACTTGCTGATGGATCCTTCGTATGTGTTTATACCCCTGATCACAATATAAGCTGTACCGGCATAGATGTTATTCCTATATAAAGTTTCATAGTGAACACCCTCTTCCAAGAGGGTCTTTCCATCCTTGACCTGCATAGATGTCTGGACCAGGGCTTCGCCTGTATAAGTTAAAGCTTTGATACCCGATACCGCGGCTGAAGAAAGGGAATGAAGTTCCTCACTGTCTTCAATGATCGAATAACTTCTCTCCAGAATGCCATTATAGTTTCCGCAAAATTCAACTGTGATCTTATAGAATCCGACTTCTACAGAATCTTCACATGAAACCTTATAATCACTGCCGCTTTTTAACTTGACATCTTCATAAACTACAGAAGAAACAGTCGGCTTCAAAACCTTGCCGTTATATACGAAAGTATCTTTATTCAAAACGATGATCACATCATCATCTAAAATAGAAAGATCCAGAGCTTCTATCCTGAAAGTTCCTGACAAGGTGCCCGTGTAGTTTCCTTTACCCGTGATGACATATGAAGCTACGCCTGCTTTGCTGTTATTGGAATACTTGATCCCATAATCCGTACCCTCTTTTAGTAAGACGTTGTGATCATAGACCCGCAAAGTCTGGGTATAGGATTTGACTGATGGATCAAAGATGAGATCTTTAGGCTTGGAAGTCCACAAAGAGACAGGGATATCTTCTTTTGTCTCAATGCCTTTTTCAATTCTGTCTTCCTCACTGATATCACCAAGATCATCCAGGAAGGACGGAACAACTATTACAACCACATCGCTATATTCTTTGCCTTCAAACTCTGCTTTAGCCGTGTAGGTGATCGATCCTTCATTATCAAATGTCGAATCTATCGTCTCAACAGTGATCTGGCCATCCTTCTCAACAGTATGATTTTCATCTTTCTTGCATATAAACAAGGCAACAGCGCTGTCGTAATTCTCAGACCACATCCATACCGGTTCATTCCATTCGTGTCCTGTCGCTTCAACGATCTGCTTTTTGATCTGCGTTTCAAATATATCGCTTTCAAAAACTGCTTTGTATTCGATATATCCATCTTCAAGACAACCAGGATCATTCACTTCCAAAGTTGTTTCCACCGTTTCTGATATCACATGTGACGTATCACGTGAACAGATCGCATTTCCTTCCACATTTGAAAGGTCTTCACTCCATTCATATGTGATCACATAATCGTGTCCAAGCGGATCGATGTTTTCAATCTTTTCCTGTCTTTCAAATATCGGATTTATGAATGTTGCGATATATTTGTATTCACCAGCTTCTTCACAGCTTGCTTCTGCAGTTATTTCGATGATCACATCCGTTGTCTCTATATCGATCAAAGTTCCATCGTCATCGCTGAACGCTTGTGCTGTCACGCTTTCGTAACCATTCCACGTATACGTGACATAGAAGCTTCCTTCCAATCCGGTATTCAATACTTTGATATCCTGATATTCTACACCGTCAATCTCCACAGTTGCTGTAAAGACATAAACCTCTTTGCCAAATTCCGTTTTCACTGTTTTATTAAGAGATGCGTTGTATTCTCCTAACAGAGAATCATCTTGCGTATCATAAAGAAGAAGTTTTGCCCCACTATAGTCGTCATTCCAGGCCCATGTCTGTCTGCCATGATCTGCGGTCTGATAAATAAGTTCGTTTTCCTGTGCCCACTGCCATGCTTTAGAACCGGATACAACGACTAGCTGTGTAAGGTCTCCAAATGCGTTATAGCCGATCCTTTTTACGTTCTCGGACAGTACGATCTGTTTTAATGATCCCGCATAGCCATCTCCATCATAATGTGCAAAACATTCTTCGCCAATGATCTCGACACTCTCAGGGATCCTTACGTATGTAAGCCTGTGATTCATAAATGTTCCATCAGGAAACTCTTTGATCCCCTCTGGAAGGATGGCAATCTTTGCAAAACATTTGTCAAAAACATGTTTGCCAAGACTTATCTGTTTATCAGGCAAAACGAGGCCATTGATTCTTTCGTCATTTTCCGAAACGACATCATTATTTGTGATGATCCTTTCTATTGCCGCATTGAAATAGAATGCATAGTCGCCAATTTCATTCAAAGAATCAGGAAGCACTATCGACCTCAGTTTTATACATTCATAAAACGCGGAAAAGCCTATCGTTTCAATGCCATTTGGAATATCCAGATACTCTATACATCTGCAAGAATGAAATGATCCATTGCCGATCATCGTCAATGTATCCGGAAGTTGAACTTCTTTTAAAGATATGCATCCGGCAAAAATGAAATCAGGAAGTTTTGTTATATCAGATCTGATTTCCACACTTACAAGAGATTCACAATTCGTGAAAACACCATCTCCAAGCTCAATGACCGTATCTGGTATTGCGATCGATCTGATACCTGATCCAAAGAATGCTTCGTTTTGTATTTTGCCTAACGAATCAGGAAGTTCGATCGCAACAAGACTCGAACAGTCGGCAAAGCTTCGATAACCGATACTCTCCAAAGTGGAAGGAAGTGATACCTGTTTCAGATTTGTCAGGCCTTTGAATGCGCAATCTCCCAAAGAAGTAACACCTTCTTCAACAGCTAAAGAAACGATCTCATCTTTTCTTTCATACCAGGGCTGTTTTTCTTCGGATGCATAGTTTGGCATCTCGCCGTTCTTTCCGACAGTAAGCTTACCATTTTCATCTATCTGCCAATCAAGATCGAAATATTCTTCAATATCACTGCCATCATAATCATAATGAACAGTGATACCGAATTCTTCGGAATCATCATTCGGACAAATGCTTTCCCATTGTTCCTTGCTTCCATAGAAAAAAATATCAGTCAGAGAAAACTCGTCGGTCTTATTCCATTTATTGATATTTCCATCTCCAAATTCTTCGATTGTTGCAGGAATGACAATATACCGCAAAGCAAAGCATTCAATAAAAAGATTATAAGGGAGATATGTAACTCCTTCCGGTATTTCTATATGATCAAGGCTTCGACATCTTTCAAATAATCCGATACCATCCGGGTACATCCTTATCCAATTATCTTTTTCCCATCTCACATTATTTGAAAGCCTGATTGTTTCCAATGAAGTACATTCATCAAATGCATAAGCAAGGATGTGTTCAACATTGTCGTTCATTGTGATCTCTTTTAGATAAGGATTTCCATAGAAAGCAAATTCATAGACCGTCTTAACCTTGTCAGGAATGGCATAAGTCTCATTTTTGCAGCCGCCAAGGTAAGTGATCAGCGAATCACCCTCATAATTGAAAATGGCTCCGTTTTCGTAAGTGATCGAGGTATTGCCCTCGTCTACTTTCAAAGATTCAATCCCCGTATGGAAAAAGGCTGAAGGATATACCGTTACATTTGCCGGAATGATCACCTCTCTGACACCAGAAACGTTTTCAAAAGGGTAGGCATCAATATAGGTTCCATCTTTTATACTGACGGTATCGGCAACTCTTGCCTGGGGATATGCACAAAGAATTTCTTTTCCATTATCATGTATGTATAAAGCCCCATCATATACATAGCCATAAGGGCTACCTTCTTCGATTTCAATGCTTTCCAAACCCGTAATACCATTAAACGAAAGATATGAGAATTTCGTTTTTTTGTTTACATATATAGATTTTATATTGCTGGACATGAATACATTGTTGGGAACTTCTTCTATTGAAGAAGGAATACCCATGTGTTCGATCGACTTTGCATACATAAAAGCCTGATCTCCAAATCTGCTTGTTGTTTCAGGGAATTCAATCGAAGATGTTTTTTGGATATTTGAAAAAGCAACTTCATAGATATACTCTGTTCCTTCAGGAATATGGTAAACATCATTCTCTTTTAAAGGCGGATAACGAAACAATATCTTTCCATCCTTGGAGAATAAGACACCATCAATATCCTTGATATAAGGGTTATTTTCATCAACAAAGATGTCTTTCAAACAATCAGAATTCACATCCGCAATTCTTGGAAGATTCATATATTCTATGGTGGAAGGAATATAGATCTCTTCAAGGTCTAATCCTTCATAACTTGTCGTGCCTTTAATATATCTGACCCCTTCGCTAATATAGAGCGTTTTCAGTCCCTGTTCGATCAAACCAAGATCAACACCGGCAACTTTATAATCGGTGCCATTGAATGTAATCTGAGAAGGAATCGTCAATGTTTCGCTATTTCTCCCGGAAAAAATGATTTCAACCTCTCTATGTACTCCGTCATTTCTAACGACGTGGAAGCTTATGTTTTCACCATTAATAGGATAATACTCATCGCAAGGTTTTCCGTATCCTTCAAGCCCTGGGTCTTCTAACTGAGGGTAGCCTTTGATTCCTGCATCGTAGTCTTCTTTGCTTGAATCAGGCAACTGATATAAATATAAACTCCCGATATTCTCTTGTGACAACGGAGCGTGATATTCATAGAAAGAATCTCCCTTTAGATGATAGGTATACTTGACACGATATGGATAATCAAAACTTCTTTTGTTTCGATCAAGGATCTCTGGAGCATCGGTGATCAATTCACCAAAAAGATTATATCTTAGATCGATATCTGACCATGTAGGATCGGCCCAATAATACTTGCCATCCTCCATCAGGATCATATTCCAGGCATGCAGTACTGCTTCTCCTTCAACACCGGTATTCCCTGAAGCGCTTCCTACGACATAAATATTCGGGATATCAAAATAATTCAGCAGCATCTGATAAGCCTTGGCATAGCCCTCACAAACAGCTTCGTGATACTCGTCATCAAACACGCCAACAATACTGTGAGCCCAATCTTCTGTTATCGGCTCTTTGGAACTGTCATAGGCATAATCGATCTGCTGGGCTAAACCATAAACCAAAGCCGTTGCATACGTAAAACGGGTCTGTGCACCTTCGCAATACTCTTCATACACATCGATTTTATCCAAAATATGCTGATACATTTCTTCTCTTGATGCAGCAGATAGAAAATCATCAGAACAGACCAAACCTATAAAATCGTCAGAAATCAGAAATGAACCGTTGAACCAGTAGTACAGCGGATGGTCATGTCTGTATAAAGTGAAGGTCTGAATTATCTCATCTTCTGAAAGACTCAAATCTAAATCAACAGTCAGATAATTCACATCTGCACTTAAATTCACATCACTGCAGAAAAAGGCTCTGGCAACCTGATCGATATCCTCATATAAGGCCTTCATGGAAGTGGAACCGATATTATTGACGATATCCTGATAACCATAATCCGAATTACACTTATCCGCCAATGCCAGTTTCTCATCATAAGTAGCCTCATTCAATGCGACTTCATTCAAGAAATCAACATGAATCGACTGTACAAGACTGACAGCTCTCTCATCATCAAAGACCGGTCTGTCCTTATGATCGATTTCACTTTCAGTCAAGTCGATCTCTTCCAGAGTTTCGGTTTCCTCGTCTGTTTCGATATCATACTTTTCCTGATCATCTATATCTTCAGCCGCTTCATCCTGAACAGGTCCTTCTGTCGTTTCTTCTTCAACCAGCTCTTCTTCAATGACGACAGTTTCTTCCGCTTGCTCATCTTCAAAGGAAGTTTCCTCTTCGACGAAACTCTCTGTAATCTCTTCTTCTAATACACCTTCATCCTCTTCACCCAAAACTCTATTTGGAAGGATCATTGAATTCAATAAAAGAAATAAGACTAAAGTCACATTAAAAAATCGCTTCATACATCTGCGTCCTCCATGTTCAAGTTCTGCGCATGATTGTTTATTCATTTAACAATCTAATTATAAATGAAACAATCTCTCTCATGAAGCACGCAACATCATTTTTGCCATTAATTGTGTGCGGCTTCTGATCGTAGTTAAAAACCTTTTAACTCAATCTAACAAAAAGATTGCATGCAAAAGGCGTTAAAACATACAGAGTAAGAAATGCGCATATTTACAGAAAATCTACTGATAGGCCTCTTCAAGGGAAATGCTGTCTTATATCATTTTTATCCTCCCCCTTCTATACATGACTTACCATTCGGCTAATAGTCAAACATGTCACGGCCACCAAAGATGTCATTTTGAACTATTTGCTATTCAGTCAACAAAAAAAGAGGAAGCAACGCGCCTCCTCTTTCAAATCATGCGATATGTCCTTTTTGTTTAATAACCTCAATGACGTCATCGACGTATTTCTCGCATTCTTCATGCGTTCCGGCTTCGACCATAACTCTGATCACCGGTTCCGTACCGCTTTCTCTGACCAGGATACGGCCATTGTCGCCTAATTCTTCAGCGACTTTAGCGACGGCAGCTTGCACATCCGGATCGTTTTGCGCATCAGGTTTTGATTTGACTCTGACGTTTTTCAGAACCTGCGGATAGAAGACGACTGGTGCTGCCAATTCAGACATCGGTTTCTCCTTCGCCAGCATGACTTCCATCAGTTTCAAAGAAGTTAAAATACCATCACCGGTTGTAGCATATTTGGTGAAGATGATATGACCGGATTGTTCACCACCGATACGATGGCCATTCTGGACCATGTTCTCATAGACATACTTGTCACCGACTTTGGTCTTTTCATATTCGATACCGACCTTATCCAAAGCCTTATATAAACCAAAGTTACTCATGACGGTCGTAACGACCTTATTGTTGATGAGCTTGCCTCTTTCCTTCATGTATAAACCATAGATATACATGATATGGTCGCCGGTAACGACATTGCCCTTCTCATCGACACACAGACATCTGTCTGCATCGCCATCATAGGCAAAACCGACATCCAGCCCATTCTCGACAACAAACTTCTGTAAATGTTCGATATGTGTCGAACCGCAATCGGTATTGATATTCAAGCCGTTTGGCTCATCATTCATGACATAAGTCTTGGCTCCCAAAGCATCAAAGACCGACTTGGCAATACTCCAGGCGGCGCCATTGGCGACATCCAGACCCACTTTCTTGTCTTTGAAAGAATACTTGGACATGGAGATCAGATAACCGATATATCTGTTTCTGCCTGAAACATAGTCGACAGTTCTGCCGATCTCTTCTCTTTCTGCCAAAGGAATATCCAATGTTCCATCGATGTAATTCTCAACCATCAGAATGGTCTCTTCATCCATCTTCTCGCCATTGCCGTTCAACAGTTTAATGCCGTTGTCATAGAACGGATTATGGGAAGCCGAGATCATGATACCGCAGTCGAAATCATCGACTCTGGTGATATAGGCAACGCTCGGTGTCGTCGTTACATGCATGATATAGGCATCAGCCCCACTGGCCATCAGACCTGTACACAGGGCATACTCGAACATATAAGAGCTTCTTCTCGTATCTTTACCGATGACGACCTTGCATTTCTTGTCGATGCGCTTGCCATAATACCAGCCTAAGAAACGGCCGATCTTGACCGCATGTTCGAATGTAAGATCTTTATTGGCTTCACCTCTAAAGCCATCTGTTCCGAAATACTTGCCCATTACAGTCTTTCCTTTCTTTCGATATCCAGGAAATACTTGTAGGTATCGACCATCAGTTCACCACAGGCTTCCTCATCACAAGCAATGATAGCTCCATTGTGCATCTGTAAAGCGGAACAGGTCCATTTCTGGCTTACACCGCCTTCAACAGTTGCTGCCAAAGCACGTGCCTTATTATGACCGGAAATCAGAACCAATACTTCTTTGGAATCGGTGACTGTTCCAATACCGACACTTAATGCCTGAGCCGGAACCTTTTCCGGATCATTGCCAAAGAACCTTGAATTGACGATCCTGGTATCGGTTGTCAGATTTCTGACACCTGTTCTGGAACTTAAAGAAGTATAAGGTTCATTGAAAGCCAGATGGCCATCTACACCAATACCACCCATAAACAGATCGATGCCGCCGTATGAGGCTATTTTAGCCTCATACCGAGCGCACTCTGCCTCCGGGTCATCAGTCATGCCGTTAAGGATATTGATATTCTCGGGTTTCATATCGACCAGATGATCGAAGAAGTTGTCATGCATGAAATACCAGTAGGACTGGTCATGTTCATGAGGAAGACCTAAATATTCATCCATATTGAAGGTCACGACATTGGCGAACGATACTTTTCCTTCCTTGTTCATTTCGATCAGATTCCTGTAGACTCCGATCGGCGAAGAACCGGTAGGAAGACCTAAAACGAAAGGTCTGTCTTCCTTGTGTTCATTGATCTTCTTGGCAATATACTCGGCTGCCCATTTTGACATCTTGTCATAGTTGTCTTGAATTACGACTCTCATTGAATAATTCTCCTTATTTCTTTTCTATGATCTCACCGTTATTTTTATAGATGCTGTTGGCGGGAACGACACCTCTGACACAGCTTGTCGGATAGACATTGGAATTGCGGCCAATGACTGTTCCCGGGTTGCATACGGCATTACAGCCGACTTCCACATGGTCACCTAACATCGCACCCATCTTATGAATGCCTGTGTCCATGTTTTCCGTACCGTTATGGACAACGATATCCTTCTTGTCACTTTTGACATTGGAGGTGATGGAACCGGCTCCCATGTGACTGTAGTAGCCCAAGATCGAATCGCCGACATAGTTGTAATGCGGGGTCTGAACATGGTCAAATAAAATAACATTCTTTAATTCAACGGAATTGCCCACTACGCAATCTGCACCGACTAAAGCACTACCTCTGATAAAGGCGCAATGTCTTACTTCAGTGTTGGGACCAATGATACATGGCGCACCTAAATAAGCACTGGGAAAGACTTTTGCAGTCTTGTGGACCCAGACCTGAGGTTCTCTTTCTTCATAATCATCGCCTAAGGTCTCACCTAAAGCGATGATCATATCCTTGATACCTTTTAAAGCCTGCCAGGGATATTCAAATTGCGATAAATAATCCTTTGCCAGTGTGTGGTCAAGATCATATAGATCATTTATTGTATACATTTTTGTATTACTCCTTTATTTTAGTGTTCAAGAAGCTCTGTTACAGTCTTGATTCTGCTTTTTACCTTCTTTTTCTCGACTCACTCAAGCCGTGACGGCATCCGCCGAGTCTTTCGATTAACCGTCATTCCTCGTCACCCCTGTGGGGCCAGGCGCTAATAGTTTTCAACGCTCCTTTCTCGAAAAGCTATTTTATTTGGTGACATTCTGATAAAAATCACCGTTTCTATGATAACACACATGTTAAACTTTATCCCCAAACTTATGATCATTCAGCTCTTCCTGGGCAATAAAAGTTAGTACAAGTAAACCTTTTCATCATACGAAAAGCAGATGTGCTTTTAACCCTTAAGGATGATCACACATCTGCTTGAATCCAAATTATTCCAATAAAACTATTTCATTACAGCCCGAACAGACTGCGAATGAGGTTGCCCAGATCCAGGATCAAAGACTGCTTGCCGATTGCGAATGTGACCTTCTTGGTTCCGCCGTATTCCCCGATACCATGGATGATCATCGTCGCTTTGCCCGCTTTGACATTATTACTGATGGACTGGATCTCATAATCTTCACCAAAGACCAGCGTCTTCTTGTTCAGCGTCACCTTGATGTTTTCGGCCGTTGGAATGATCTGATAACCGGTATAGTCGAAATACTTGTTTTTGCCATTCTGATAGTTCATCGTGACCGTCGCTGAAGAAAGGCTCATGCCCTTCTTGATAACTTTGTACTCGGTATAAAGTGAACCGTAATAGGAACCTATACCGGTGACTTCAACACCAATGACCGTACCGGGTTCCGGATTATCCGTTGCCCTGATCGAAGTGCCATAGGCCCGGTTATAGGTTGAAGAACCGTTGACTTTGGCGTCTTGGGCATAATAGTAAGTTACCTGGAAGTCCTTGTTGACTGTGAGCTTTTTGCCCTGATAATCATAGACTACAGGTGTCACATAGTACTGTTTTCCCTTCTTGGAAGCGTTATAAACGATATCAGCAGCCGTAATATCCATCCAGGAAATATCTTCGGACATGATCAGGAAATTGTTGTTGGCGATCGTACCCTTATAGTTGCCTTTCATGATGACCGATACGGAAGGTGCATTCTTGCTCATGAAGCTGTCATCGGTATAGACCTTCTTGTTGTTGAAATACTTTAATGTATATTCAACGCCTTCATCCATGATCCGGCCATAGATACCATCCGAGATCTCAAAACCTGAAGGATCATCAGGATCAGTCACCAGAATGACATACACGTAAGGACGGGCGCCATCCTTGGTGAAATACATATCGGTGATATAGATGATGAGATCGCTCTTGGTCAATGTTCTGGCGTTGATCGTAAATTCTTTTGTGATCTTGCCGGTGTAATCGCCAATGCCGGTAAAGGTAACTTTGCCCTTGCCCTTATTCTGACCGGAGATCTGAACCGTATAGTCTTTATTCTCGACCAGCTTTTCATCGCCATAGTATAACGTTACTTCACTAAGATCCGGACGCTTGGCGTTGGCTTTATACAGTTCTTTCAGTTCAAAGGTGTTGCCCGTATATGTCACGGATGTACCCAGACAGTAGACTTTTGCCTTGGAAAGCTGTTTGCCGGTGATCTTGAAAGTCGCCGACTTTTCACCAAGATAGGCACTTTCATCCCTCGCTTTGATCGTTACGGTATAGGTTCCGATATTCTTGGGATCTTCCGGAAGAACTTTGACGATATCGTAGTCCACGCCTTTTTCCAGGACTGTCTTTCCGTTTTTGACCGTGATATTAAGTGAATTGAGATCGATAGTCTCACCGGTATATTCGATATCGGCGATCTTCATGGTCGTCTTACTTAATAGTGTGGCGGCCTTGACATGGATCGGAACGGCGATCCTGTTTTCCGAGACCGTATAATTCTTGATACCGGTGATGATTGCATAGTAATCGCCCGCTTCCGTGATACCGTCAATGATTTGAGTACCCTCAGCGTTTCTACTGTACGCTGCGATAAAATCCGTATTGTTCTTAAGCTTCTTGCCATTCCAGAGAATGACCGGAACAGGTTTTAATACTTTTGTCGAAAGGGCCACATACAGCTCATCCTGATAGCTGAAGCCGTTCTCTTCATTGATGGCGATCGGTGTGATCTTAAATGGAACATAGGCGCTTCCCGTATAGTTGCCCTTGCCGGTGATAGTGATATAGGAAACCTTAGTACTGCTGGCTGGCTTATAGGAACCGTCATCTTTATAGGTGATCGTACAGGCTTTCTGCTCTTCCGGACAGACATTGACGTTGTTCTTATAACTGACTTTGTAATCCTGGTTGATCATCAGCATGTGCTTGCGGTAATAGACACGCATGTTCGGGAAGGTGATCCTGTTGCCACTGTATACAGCACTTTCATCGATTCCGGCTGCCCATAAGCCGTTAGGAACATGATAGATACCGTCCTCGCCCTTGAGTTTTTCCAGATCCTCATCAAGGATCTCCCAGTAGGATTCCTCCTCTTCACCGATCTTGAATTCAGCGACTTCACTGTCTTTCATCCTATCCGGCTTTACAGCAATCGCTTTCAATGTAAATTCGCCGCCTTCAAAACGGAAAGAATCGGTGTATCTTTTTGAAGAAGTCGTCGGCGTCGAACCATCGAGCGTATAATAAATCACCGCATCACTGGTATCGCAATACAGCCTGATGATATCGCCTTTTTCCATTGTATTGACGAAGTCATCACCGCTTCCTTCGTATTCAAACATATTGATCTCATAGTCCTGCTGCCAAAGATAGGTCGCATGGACTTTCTTGACCTGAGCCAGATCCTTGACTGTTACCGGAAGTTCAGCCTTTAGGCCTCCATCAACGGAAGTCATCGTGATAATGACCGGATCGGAATCTGTCGGACTTAATGCCTTGATCGTTCCGTCAGCTGCAACGGACACTTTGGAAGCATCTGATGATTTGAAGCTTACGCGTTTGTCCGTCGTGTCTTTCGGGGTAAAGACCGGCACAAGTTTATCTTGCATACCCACCGTCATAGTCAGTTCACCGACTTCAAAAGCGATGTTGGTCGGATGAACGATGACAGTAATAGTAGAGGTCGCCTTAAAACCACCGTCATTGGTCGTAACCGTGATCTTACAGGTACCGCCCTTCTTGCCTGTCACAACACCTGATGAAGAGACGGTCGCAATACTTGTATTGGAACTCTTCCAGGTGACACTTTTATCAGACGCGTTGGCCGGTGTCACACTTGCCGCCAGTTTCTCCGTCTTGCCTACATCAATCTCTACACTCGTAGGATATACGTAAACACCTGTCACCGGCTGCATTACTTTTAACTGAACATTGACTTTATAAGTCGTCGAGTTCATTTTGATGGTCGCCAGCAGGTAGGCTGTTTCATCATTATTAGGCGTAGCGCCTGCTTTGACACGTCCGTCACTTATTGATGCATACTTCTTTCCGGCCGTATCAAGAGACCAGGTGACGGAATAGCCTGTAAAAGCGATGGCTTTTTGCTGGCCGCCTAAAACGACATTGACCTTACCCGAAATCGTCGGAAGGCTGATCGTCTTATTGACGTTGACTTTTAAGACTGACTTGCTGGCGGTGAAGCTTGGTGAAGAATACAGATCGCCGGCGATCTTGACCGATACATCCTTGGAACCGTTAAGAGCCGAAGTCGGTGAAGTATTGATAGCCGCCGTATCCGAGAACAGCATGACCCAATAGTCGATACCATTGTAGACCGCATGGGCCACACCGATGGATTTGGTCGAAGTTCTCAATGATCTGGTCCTTTGGTCGTTGTTGGCAAGCACTCTGTTGAGGACCTGTTCAGCGCTGGCCATAGAGCCATCACCTGTACAAAGGATATTCTCTTTTAAGTTGGTCGTACTTTCCTGACCGTATTCCTTAGCAAAAACGGTATACCACTGGCTGCCATCCGGTCTGACATGGTCAAACTTCATAGCGATTTCCGCCGCTCGCTGCATGGCGTATTTTTCGATCGTATAATCGTAGGTCAGATTGGAGATCTGAGCCGTATTCCAGCGGTAGTTATTCAGAAGTGTCGCCAGATCACGGGCACTGCTTTGCTTGTAGTTCATGGAAAAGGTTCCGGTGACGGTAGCCGCTTTGGAATCACCCAGTAAACGGGCTTCATCATATTCGCGATCTTCTTGTGACAGTACAACGATACCAAACGATTTGGTGACACCATCGACTGTCGCATTGATTTTAATAGCACCGCTGTTGACACCTTTGACGCTGATCTTTCCTTCTTCATCAGGATATATCTCGACGACTTCATCGCCGCTTATCGTCCATACGATATCTTCATATGATCCTTCTGTTAATTCGTAAAGAATGCTGATCGTCTCACCTTCAGCTACTTCATAGCAGTCTTCTTCAAAAGTGATCTGTGCTTCATTTGTATCAGTAACTTTCGCAAAGACTTCGGCATACACTTCTTCATCACCAAAAGAAGCTCTTATTGTCGTACAGCCGGCTTTCAAGGCTGTAACGACTCCATCTTCCATTGAAACGATATCCGGATCATTGACTGTCCAAAGGATCTCAGCGTCTTCTTCAACGCCATAAACCATTGCTTCTAAGACAAAGCTTTCCCCGACTTTCAGTTCCAGCTCACTTGCCGACAATACGATAAAGACATCTTGTGTCTGCTCAGGCAGTTCTTCTTCATCTATTTCTTCTGATTCTTCTTCAGATCCCTCTAAAACTTCAGAAAGATCTTCGTTTTCCTCTTCAAAAACCTCAACAGTATCTACCTGCGTTTGATCCGTCTCATCTTCCGCATGTAAAACAGCGGTCTGGGGAATAGACATTATTAAAACCAGGAACAAACAGATGATACTTTGCAATCTGATACGTTTCTTCATAAGCCTCTCCTTAATTATTTTGGTGTTAATAGTTCTTAACCAAATCCTATAAATCCATTATAACCCACATAGCTTGATCTATCTTTTCATTTAAAATATCAGGTTCATCTTAATTAATAACTGTTATGTAATGACGAATGTCAAGTGTAGATTGTTTTATACTTCGAATTCGTCTTTTTATATGTATTTAGTAATAATCAAGGACACAGGACAGGAAACTTCAACTTATTACAGTTTTACGGCAGTTGGCCACTCT